>CAYZIX010000038.1:0-32008 GCA_964478395.1 uncultured Candidatus Solibacter sp. | reverse complement strand
CCTGAACTACTTCTTTGAGCAGTTGGGCAACGTCGGCCAATTGCCGCCGGAGGTAGCAGCCTGGTCGCCGGACGCCCTGTTCGCGTTGGCCGGCGTCTATCTCTTGACCCGTATGCGGACCTAGGCGTGATAGATGTATTTGTGTGATCACCCGACGCCGTCTCGCCCTCGCCGCCGCGCTGCCCGCTGTCTCGAAAGCTCAGACGCCTAAGCCCGCCTACGCCGGCGCCTTGGCGGCGTATGCCAGTCAAGTCAACGCCGCTGATTTCGATTCGCTCGAATACTCGCTGCGCCGCTACCGGGAAATGCCGCGCCGGCTCGCGTTCCGCGCCACCACACGCGCACAGGCTGAGGCGTGGCAGAAGAAGTTGCGCGCCAAGCTTACGGAACTGGTTGGCGGCTTTCCCGCGCGCACTCCTTTGCAGCCGCGTGTGCTGGCCACTCACGAGTTTCCCACCTACACCCGTGAGGCCATCGTCTTCGAGTCTCGTCCCGGCCTCGGCGTCTTCGGCTACTTGCTGATCCCCAAGGGCCATGCCAAGCCCATGCCCGTTGTCATCAGCGTGCCCGGCCATGGCCGCGGCGTCGACGATATCGCCGGTATCGACGAAAACGGCCAGGACCGTACCGTCAAGCCTCCCTACGCCTACGACTATGCCATTCAGATTGTCGAACACGGTATGGCAGCGTTCGCCATCGAGCCACTCGGCTTCGGTTGCCGGCGCGACCCGGCCAGCCGCAAAAAAGGCGCTGGCACGTCATCCTGCCAGCCTTCGGCCGGTGCGGCGCTGCTGTTTGGCGAAACCATGATCGGCTGGCGAGTCTGGGACATTATGCGCAGTGTGGATTACTTGGAGACACGCGCCGAATTTGATCCCAAACGCGTTGGTCTGATGGGCATCTCCGGCGGCGGCACTTGCACGTGTTTTGGCGCAGCTTTGGAGCCGCGCATCCGGGCGGCCTTCATCTCCGGCTACCTGAATTCGTTCCGCGACTCGATCATGAGCATCTCGCACTGCATCGACAACTACGTGCCCGGTATTTTGAACTGGTGCGAGCAGAGCGACATCGCGGGCCTCATCGCGCCGCGCCCGCTCTTTTGCGAATCCGGTGAGAAGGACCCCATCTTCCCGCTCGCGGCCTTCAAACAAGCGTTTTCTGAGGTGAAGCAGGTTTACGGTGTCTATGGCGCGTCTGACAATGTGGGCTGTGAAATCCACCCCGGCCCACACGTCTTTTCGGGCCGTCAGGGCCTGCCGTTCCTCGCACACAAGTTGGGTGTCTAGGCTGGTTTACGGGTGGGAGAATTCGCGCGCCAGCGGAATCAGTTCTTGATACGTTTGTGCTGGCACATCGGTCTGCCAGTGGCCCGTCATTCGCGCGTATCCAGCGAAGCCAAAGAAGATTACGGCAATGCCCACCGCCATCGCCCAGGCTGGCACGCGCCGCCGCGCCACTCGTAGGTCCAGCGTATTGGCCACCGGGCACGCCGCGACGCAATCCAGGCAGCCCGTGCATTCGGCTGAGCGGATCTGAATCAGCTTGTCTACCGGCAGCCGCGATGGGCAGGCTCTCGCGCACAGCCCGCAGTCGACGCAGCTCTCTTGGTTGCGTGTGATGCGCGCCGGGCTCATCAGTGACGCCAGCCCGACCAGCGCGCCGTAGGGGCAGAGATAGCGGCACCAGAAGTTCTGCACGAAGATCGAGGCCAGCGCCAGCACGGCCAGCGTCACTGCCGCCGTTACGCTCATGTAGCGGAAGAAGTTCAGCATCTTGACGTCCGCCACCAGCCCGTAAGGCGACGTCAGAAACTGTTCCAATGCGGTGGCGGGCATCGACGCTACCGCATAGCCGAACAGCGCCAGTAGCACGTACTTCACGCTGCGCAGGCCCGTGTCCAACCATCGCGGCAGGCGGTAATTGCGGCGGAAGATGGAGCGGCCGGCGCGCCACAGCCACTCGGAAAGCGTGCCCACCGGGCACAGCCAACCGCAGAAGGCCTTGCGCAGCAGCAGCGACATAGTGACGAACGCCAGCAGCAACCACATCGCTGCGGGGTGCACGGCCGGCACGTTGCCGGTCGACAGCCAGTACTTCGTGTTCATCAGCCCGGCGATGGGCAACCAGCCCTCCACGCCGGGCGGGCGCTCGACGGCCGGCGCGGCGCCCGTTTCAAATGCGTGGACAAACAGGTAAAACTCAATGCCGATCCACACATTCAGCGCCAGAAACACTGCTTGTACGCTGTGCCGCAGATGCTGTGAGCGGCGTACGTTGGCCATGCTTTATTGTCGTTGGCCGGGCATGGTCAACACTGTGACCATCGTCACGTACCGCTTAGTACTGCCTTGCCGCGAAGGCCCTGGCGCAGTCGGCACAATATCCAGCCTGCCGCAGGTCAATCCGCTCCACCGTGTGTGCCGAACTCATCACACAACGCCAGTCCAGGCAATGCCGCAAGCCCTGCGTGTGGCCCAGTTCGTGGAGCAGTTCCTTGAGCAGGCGGTTGACCAGCGCGTCGTTGTTATCCGGCATCCCGTAGTAGCTTTCGCGCAGGCGGCGCGTTGAGATCACGGCTGCCGGGCCGTTCAGTTGCGCTTCGCCGAAGACGAACGTCAACACCGGCACATACAGGTCCAGCGTGGTGACGCCCACCATTACGTCGCCCCGCCGGCCGCTACGCTCTTGCAGCCGGCCTAGGACGGGCGTCGACCATACCTGGCTGCGCAGCAGATCCAGCGCGAAGTCCACGTCGAGCGCCGACTTTTCGATGCCACAATGCACGTTCAGCGTGCGTGACGTCTCCGCGGCCAGACGTTCGAGCAACGCCGCGTCCGGATTTCCATCCCCGGAAGCCAATGTCAACGGAGCTAGTTGAAGACTCGCCAACAAAATGTGCCCCGTTACTTGGCGTCCGGCTCGCGCAGGCCGTAGCGCTTGATCTTGTTGTAAAGCGTCGTGCGGTCGATATCGAGTATCCGCGCCGTGCGCGACAGGTTCCAGCTCGTCTCGGCCAGCATCCGTTCGATGTGGACGCGCTCGATGTCCTCCAGGCGCTGTCCGGCCGCCACCGGCTGGTTGGGGTTGAGCTGGAATGGGAAGTCGTCTGGCCGCAGGTCGGAGTCGCGGTTCATCAGCAGCGCACGTTCAATGGAGTTCTCCAGTTCTCTCACGTTTCCGGGCCAGTGGTATTCAGTTAGCAGGTCCATCGCCCGGGCTGCGATGCGTTGCACGGGCCGGTTCATCTGTCCGGCAAACTTCTTGAGGAAATGATCGGCCAGCAGCGGAATGTCCTCGCGCCGCGACCGCAGCGGCGGCAGTTCAATCGCGAAGACGTTCAGGCGGTAGTAGAGGTCGGGCCGGAAGGTGCGTTCTTCCACCAGCCGCTCCAGCCGCTTGTTCGTGGCGGCCACGGCGCGGAAATCCACCTTCACGGGCTGCGTGTCGCCCACCCGCACAATCTCTTTCTCTTGGAGCACCCTCAGCAGGTCGGTCTGCACCCGCAGGCTGATGTCGCTGATCTCGTCCAGAAACACCGTACCGCCCTCGGCCACTTCGAACTTGCCTTTCTTGCGGGCCTGCGCTCCGGTGAAGGCGCCGCGCTCGTGGCCGAACAGCTCACTTTCGAGCAGCGACTCGGTCAGTGCGCCGCAATGTATGGTCACCATCGGGTTGTAGCGCCGCGGGCTCAGCGCGTGGACGGCGCGCGCCACAATCTCCTTGCCCGTGCCGCTTTCTCCCGTGATCAGCACCGTCGAATCGGTCGGCGCCACCATCTGCACCATCTCCACCACGCGCTTCATGCCGGCGCTCTGGCCAATCAGGTGGGTCTCCGGGAAGACCTGCTCGATGTTCTCTTTGAGCCGCGCCACTTCACGTTTGGCGGCGTGGTGCGCAATGGCGTTGGTCACCAGATGCACCAGTTCGTCGGGGTCGAAGGGCTTGGTGATGTAATCGTACGCGCCGTTTTTCAGCGCCTTCACCGCTGTTTCGACAGAGGCATAGCCGGTCATGATCACCACCGGCATATCGGGCGCAATCTCATGCAAACGGGACTGCAACTCGATGCCGTCCACACCGGGCATTTTGATGTCGACCAGCGCCAGGTCGAACGCCGACTTGGCCAGCATCTCCAGCGCCGGCGCTGCGGCTGGCGCAATGGTTACGTCGAAGCCCTCGCTCTCGAACCATTTGCCAAGCGAGTCCCGTACTACAATCTCGTCGTCAACAATCAGCAGCTTGCCGCAGCTCATGCCTTGCGCTCCGTCTCTTCGCCCCGCGCGGGCAAATGTATCACGAATTCCGCTCCTGCGCCCGGTTTTGAATGCACGGTGATCGTGCCGCCGTGCCGTTCCACGATGCCGCGCGCCACGGCCAAGCCAAGGCCCGTGCGGTGCTGGTTGTCCTTCGTCGAGAAGAACGGCTCGAAGATCTGCACCTGCAAGTCCTCGGCGATGCCCGGGCCATTGTCTTTCACCGCCAGCTCAACGACGCCTGTTTCTACGGCGCTGGTCCGGACACGAATCTCGCCGCCCTTGCCCAGCGCCTCACTGGCGTTCACCATCAGCACAATCAGCACCTGTTGAATCTGCGCCGCGTCGCAGCTCACCTCCTGCAGCGCCGGGTCCAACTCCAGCACCAGCGCCGTCTGTGCGAGTTCAAACTGGTGGCTCACCAGCTTCACAGCGCGGTCCACCACCATGTTCAACTGCACGTCGGCGCGCTGTGGAGGGCTCTGCCGGGCGAAGGCCAGCAGGTTTTTCATCAGGTCGCCGCAGCGCCGGCTTTCGCGTTCAATCACTTGCAGGCTTTCACGCATCCGGGCCCGGGTGGGCTCGTCCAGCTCGGGCTTTTGCAGGTCTTTCAACGTCAGCCGGGCATAGGTCAACATGCCGAACAGCGGGTTGTTCACCTCGTGCGCCACAGTCGCCGCCAGCCGCCCCAATGAAGCCATCTTTTCAGTGTGAATCAGCCCTTTGTGCGCTGTCTCCAATTCCGCCGTCTTCTGTTTGATCCGTGTCTCCAGCGTGCGGTTCAGCTCGGTCAATTCGGAGTGCGTCTCCTCCAACTCTCGCGCCATCTCATTGAACGACTCGGCCAGCAGTCCCATCTCGTCTTTCGTGCCGACATGGATGCGGTGGCTCAGCCGTCCCATGGCCAGTTGGACCGTGCCTACCATCAACTCATGCACCGGCCGGTGTACGAAGAACCAGATGAAAAGGATCGACAGAATACAGGCGAGGATGGCGGCGCCGGCCGTGAACTGTAATGTCTGTGCGCGATACGCGGCCAATTGCGCATCCACGGAATCGAGAGCCAGGTGAACGTCGACAACACCCAGAATGCGCCTCTCCTGCGGGTGTGCATGGCAGGGCGCGGTCCAGCACTCCGGACTGTTCTCGATGGGCCGGATGACGGCTAGCGTGCGCCGGCCCTGAGGGTCGGTGAAAATCCGTCCGCGGTCGCGCCGGTTCAGCTTTGCCAGGGGCCGCGATTGCGCATGGCAGGCGTAGCAGGACTCGGCGCTCTTATCCACCAGCGTGCCCATCTCGCGTTTGTCGGTGGAATGCTGCACCAGTCCGTTTTCATCGATGATCCGCAACCGCCGGATGCCGGGTTCGCGTCCGATGTCGCGGATCATCGAATAGAGCATTTCGCGGTCGTTGTGCAGCATGGCCTGCCAGGCCGAGCTGTGGACAATGTCAGAAACCCGCTCGGCCGACAGTGTGACCAGCGTCTCCAGGTTGCGCTGCTCAATCCGTTGCCGCAGGTAGCCGTAAAGTGCGAAACACACGATGACAGCTCCGCCCAGGCAGGCGGCAAGCTTGGCCGCCAGGCCGAATCGCGGCGAGCGGATAGGACGTTCAATCAACGGCGCTTCAGTCTCCCCGGGCCATCACCGGTTCGGCGCTGGCGTGCACTTGGGCGGCCGGGTGCTTCTCCTCGTCTTCAAAGATCGGCAAGTTCTTTGCAGCCAGCCGGAATACGGCGAAGCCGGCTGCGATGATGGCCAGCGTCACCGCCAGCTCAGTCCACTTTGGCACATAGTGTACGCCGGAGCTGGCCTCCAGGCCAGTCATGCTGACATTGAGCCGGTTAGTGACAAAGCCCAGCAGGAACATCACCGCGCCCAGGTAGATAGCCACCGGGTGCTGGCGCGTCTTCTCACGGAAGAACATCAGCATCGGCACGGCCATCAGCACAATCTCCAGGCCGAATAGCCAGCGTTCCATGCCAGGCTGGTTCAGCGTGGCCAGAGCGCCGCGGTGGTACAGATCCATGAATCGCAAGGTCAGGTACACGGAGATGATCACTGCCAGAACCCGTGACATCGTCTTGATCAGGCCAAACTCCAGCTGCCGTCCAAACGCCTTGGCGCTATGCCACGACTCGAATATCGTCATCGCCAAGCCCGTCGCAATTGCCGAGATGTAGAACAGCACCGGCAGCAGCGGAGAATACCACAGCGGGTGCATCTTGGCCGGCATGATCAGGAACAGGCTGCCCAGCGAGCTCTGATGCAGCGTGGAGAGGATGACGCCTGCGATGATGATGGGCAGCATGATGTTGCGCAAGACGCGATGCACTTCGTGCAGGCCAAGGCGTTCTAGCACAGCTGGCAAAAACTCAAGGAAGAGCACAGTGGAATAGAGCGTCACGCACCAGCCCACCTCGAACATCACCGAGCGTGGGTTCCACATGATCAGCGGATGCCAGACGCGGTACGGCCGGCCGAGGTCGAACATCAGCGCCACCACCACCAGCAGGTAGCCGAGGAAGGCGGTGAGAATTGCCGGACGCACCACGGCGTGGAAGCTTTTGATGTTGAAGATGTGGACGATAGCGGCCAACGTGAAGCCGCCAGCCGCCAGGCCGACGCCGCACAGCACGTCGAAGCCGATCCAAATGCCCCAGGGGAAACGATCGCTCAAGTTGGTGGACGCGCCCAGCCCGTAATAGAAGCGGATAAAGGTGGCCCAGGCGCCAGCGGCCATCAGCACAATGAAGATGGCGCGCCAAAAGTAGTTCCGAAGGATGGTCACGAGCGTTTGCCCTCCTCTCGGGCTACATCTTCACGGCGATGGCTGATCCAGTAAATGCCACCCATCAACACGCTGCCCATCAGGACGACATCTGGGATGTGCTGCAGCGCATTCCAGGTGTACTGCGGCAGGGCCGAGCGCGTGACGTTTGTGTTCAGGCCGATCTGCTCGAAAGGAACGCCGGAGATGAATAGCACTGATGTGCCGCCCACCTCCTCAATTCCGTAAATGCGCTGGTAGTAGTCTTTCGGCTTCTCGGCCAGACGCTTACGGGCTTCGGCAATCAACTCATTGCGGTCGCCGCTGAGCGTGGCCCCAGTCGGGCAAGCCTCGCTGCAACGGGTCGGACCGCCGGACGGTACGCGGTCCGAGCAAAGATCGCATTTGCGAACCTTCGGCAGCCGCGCCGACCATTCATAGGTCGGAACCTGGAAGGGACAAGCCACCATGCAATAGCGGCAGCCCATGCAACGGTCCTCGTCGTAGACCACCGGTCCGGCTTCGGTCTTGCGGAGTGCCGCCACGGGGCAAACCGATGCGCAGGCCGGATCCACACAGTGCATGCAGAGCTTCCGTGAGTAATGCTCACCATAGGTGCGGATGGCTGTCAGCTTATGTGCCGAGGTCTGCTCCTCGGCCGCGATTTTGTCGTTATAGGGCAGCTTCCAACGCGCCGAGCAGGCTTCTTCGCACTGCCTGCAACCGACGCAAAGGGTGCTGTCATAAAGTATGGCTCGCGCCATCGGCTTCTCCCGGACTTCAGTATAAGTCCATTCAGATCTTAAAACCTGCTGTTTGGAATTTCAACAGGTAGTGCCTTTAGCTGAGGAAAAACTTGCTGGAAACCTGTTTCCACTGCTCGGGCGTCATATTGGCTGTTGCATCTTTCAACGGACGCCCGCCGTCAGCGGCCGTTGCGCCGGCTACTTGGGGCTGCATACGGTAGAACGCGTCAGATGCGTCTCGCATCCAGGACTTCAGCAGGTTCACCGGCAGCAGGTTACGGGACGGGCTTTCCTCGTCGGGCGAATAGACGCTGATCATCCAACCTTCACCATAGGGGTCCTCGCGCAGCAGGGCCGGCTCGGCCTCCAGCTTGCGGTTGACCTCAACCACTTCGCCTTCCACCGGGGAAAGCATCTCAATCTTTTCACCGCCGCGGTAGAAGCTGAACACCTTCTGGCCCTGACGGACCCACTGGCCCACCTGCGGCAGTTCAATGCGGTCCACCGGTCCGGCCACGATGGCGGCCAGTTCATCGGCGCCCACGCGGTTCACGCCCTTACGCTCGCGCAGCAACCAGGTGTGGCCCGGATGGTAGCGCAGGCTAGACGGGACATGAAAACCGTTCAGGATCTCCGCTCCGGCGTGGGCGGCCTCGGCGGCGGTTTCGGTCACAGTCGGGACCACCGGAACGCGGTGGCGGCTCAGTAGCATATCGATGGCGATGAAGATCGCGAAGGTCACAATCACGAGTAGGACAACCATGGGTTTGACTCCTTTCCAATCTTCCGGCCTTGACCGGCACTTTACTAAGGGCAACTGGGATGCCAAACTGAAAATCGGCCGCATCTCATTGATTTAGAAAGGAATCTGCGTGGAGACGAGGATTGGGAGCCTGATGCAATTCTCAACAGTACAATGACACGTTTAACCTGTTAAGCGGTAAATCGCATTTAGAATCAAACGCTTGCGGATGCGATGGATTTATCAACACGGCTCGTGGTGGACTTCCACACTTCCGGCGGGAACTCCAGACTGCGCCACAAATACCAGCTAGCCACGGAGGCGTAAGGACGCCAGGGGCGGGCCAGACGCTCCATCTTCTGTACGGTGAGGGGTACCCGGGGCCGGTAAATTCGCTTGATCGCGTTTTGGACGCCGAGGTCACCAGTGGGCAGAACGTCCGGGCGCTTGAGAGCGAAAATCAGGAACATATGCGCCGTCCAGACGCCGATTCCCTTGGCGGTGGTGAGATGATCGATCACCTCCTGATCGCTCATCCGGGGAAGTTGGGCGAAGTCGATGGTGCCGTCCAGCGTGCGCTCGGCCAGAGAACGCAGGTAGCCGCTTTTCTGGTGGGAGATGCCCAGCGCGCGCAGTTCATCCTCGCTCAGGCGGAGAAGGCCCTCGGCGTTGACCTCGTCCGGCGCCAGCGCCTCCTCCAGACGGCGCCAGATGGTAGCCGCGGCCTTGGTGCTCAACTGCTGGTTCACGACGGAGTGGGCCAGGGTGCAAAAAGCCACCGGGCTGGCCTTTAGCCGATAGGGTCCGGCCAATTCGATGACGCGGCCCAGGCGCGCGTCGCGCTGCTTCAGATATTCGATAGCCTGATCCATCAGCGTGCAGTGTAACAGGTATGCGGCCGGGTGCATCATTGTAGTGTCATGAAGCCGTCCATGCGTCTCGCCCTCTTTCTGTGGATCCCCTGGCTGGCTGTGGCGCAGGCGCCAGCACCGAAGCCTGAGGTTGCCGCTGACGATCAGGTGATCAAGATGGATGTTGACCTGGTCAACCTCTTCTTTAGTGTGCGCGACAAGCGCGGCGGCTATATCAGTTCGCTCACCAAGGACGATCTGGAGTTCTACGAGGAAGGCAAGCGTCGGACGCTGAAGGCCTTTACGCGTGAAACGGATTTGCCGCTAACCATCGGCCTGCTGGTAGACGTCTCCGGCAGCCAGGGTGCGCTGATTGAAGAAGAGCGCGGCGCGTCACTGAAATTCTTTTCGCAGGTACTGCGCAAGAAGGACATGGCGTTTATTATCAGCTTCGGCGCCGATACCGAACTATTGCAGGACTTCACCAATTCAGTGGGTCTGCTGGACAAAGGCCTGCGCAGCATGCGCCTGAACGCCGGTGTCAGCGGCATGTCGCCCACGGGCTCGCCGTTTCCGGGCAGCGGCCGCGGGACGGTGCTCTACGAGGCCGTCTGGCTAGCGGCGAAAGAAAAATTGAACGGCGAGGTGGGGCGCAAGGCGATTGTCATGATCACGGATGGCAACGATGTTGGCAGCCGGACGCGGATTGAGTCGGCGATTGAGGCGGCTCAGCGCGCCGACACCATCATTTACGTGATTCTTTTCGAGGATCCGCGCTACACGTCGGGCATGTTCGGTGGGATGAGCGGCGAGGGACCGATGCGCCGGATGGCGGAAGAGACGGGTGGGCGCGTATTTCGTGTCGGCCGGCGGAACACGCTGGACCAGATCTACGCTGAGATCCAGCAGGAGATGCGCAGTCAATACGCTGCCGCCTACTCTCCGGGCGAAGGCGGTAGCGGCTACCGCCACATCGAAGTGAAGGCCAAGGACAAGAATTACCGGGTGCAGGTGCGCAAGGGCTACTATGCCCAGCGCAACTAGGCGCCCAGGGCTTGGCGGCGCTGTTCGAGATAAGAACGCAGGGCTTGATCCAACGGCGGCATTGGATCGATGCCCAGTTCAGCCAGACGCGCATTAGCCAATGCCGTGTACTTTGGACGCCGCGCCGGCGTGCGGTATTCGCGGTCCGTTGTGGGGCGCAGGTTTGGCTCCAGACCCGACTCGCGGAAGATCATCCCGGCGAATTCGTACCACGAGATGGCTGTACCGCCGCCGCAATGCACCACGCCTGAGACGGAGCGCTCAACGAGGTCGGCCGTGCGGCTGGCGAGCAGCGGCGCATAGGTCGGGCTGCCGACGTGATCTTCCACCACGCGAATGGGCTTGCCTTCCGTAGCCAGGCGCAGCATCAGCTCAATGAAGTTTCCACGCGCTGTCTTCAAGGCGCCGATACCGAAGACGCCCGAGGTGCGCACGACGAGCGCGTCGTTCAGATAGGCTTGGGCATAGTGTTCGCCCGCCAGTTTCGAGACCGCGTAAGCGCCCAGCGGATGCACGGCGTCGTGCTCGGTGTAAGGCCGGCCGGCTTTGCCGTCGAAGACATAATCGGTGGAGAAGTGCACCAGCCGGGCTCCGCACTGGCGGCAAGCCAGGGCGAGGTTTCTCACGGCCAAGGCATTGATCTGAAAGGCTGCGGCCGGCTCAGTTTCAGCCACGTCCACCTGGTTGTAAGCTGCAGCGTTAACTACAATCTGGGGGTCGAACGTGGCGATGGCCGACTCAACCGCCGCGGCGGAGGTGATATCCACCTGAAGACGGTCCCAGCCCGCCACTGTATGGCCGCGCTGGGAGAACTCGCGCCGCAACTCCACGCCCAGTTGACCCGCGCATCCGAATACCGCCACTTTCTTCCGCATCTGAGACGTAATATAGCGCGTTTCCCGTGGAGGGGGAGGGGAGAACATAGACCAAACAGGCGATTGCACTTATGTTGCAACTCTGTTACACTTCTCGTACGTCAAAGTACAGAGAGGGCCAGGCATATGAGACGATTCATTCAACCGGATCTGCTTAGAAGCCGCCGGACCGACCGTCTGAGTTGGTTACTTCTGGCTGGGCTGGCCGTTGTGCTGGTAATCTCGATTGTCATCGGTCTGCGCAGCATGGGCCCCGTCTGAGCGAGCGCAGGGGGACTCGTCAATCAGGGCCTTCATCAACGACTGGATGGCGCTGACGCCGGCGAGTGTAGACTCCAGCCGCAATCCAATCCGGAAGCCGCCAGCCGCCGTCTGACGGTGGCAAACCTCTCCCAGAAAGAGGTTGTCGCCCACCAAAAGCTTGACCGGTGTGTTCACCGCCAGCTGTACTTCGGTAAACACACGGGCGCCGCCGTTTGAGATGTCTTCAACAACCACTGCGTATTCTTGTTCCGGCGGGTTAAGAACGGTCAGGCAAGCGGATATCCGGGTTGCAATGCGCGGAGCTCTGCGGCGATCCATACCCGGCTTATCGGGTGGAGTGTGGCGAAATTAGAGCCAATCCGGTTGCCACCGTGTCAGCGCAATGCCCACAGGCCAGCAATTCCGAGCGTGACGCAGGCGGCGCTTACCGCCAGAATCAGCCACCGCAGGCGGCGTGCGGGCCGGCGCGTCGGCAGCCGCGGTGGCACCGGAACAGTGTAGTCCATCATCTCCTGCAGAGCGCGCTGGCCGGCGCTGTCGGCGATCAGCAGCGTGGCGGCGTTGTTGCTTTCCAACGTGCGCAGGCAGGTGGCGCGCAGTATGGGCGGCATCTCGTCCAGCGACGCGTACGTTTCGTGGCCGGCGCTGGTAGATGTCAGGATGACGGAAAAGGAGTACGTCTGCGATGCCGGCATGGCGCGGGTCCCTCTACCGGCTGCCCGGCGCGACACTGTTTGCTGTGCCCACATCGGCGCGTTCCATTACGGCCTCGATGAAGCCCAGGCCCGCTTTCGATAATGCCTTGTCACGGCGGTAGACCAGACCCAGGCGCCGGATCAGTGGTTCCGGCTCCAACGCCAGACTGACGAACTGGCCCGCGTCGACGCCTTCGCGGAAGTGCGACGCCGCCATGAACGAAACACCCATGCCGGCCAGCACAAAACGCTTGATCATCTCGGTGGAGTCCAGCTCCATCGAAATCTGCAATTCGTCCTCGACGGGCTCCAGCCACTGGTTCAGCTTGCTACGCGTGGCGCCGCCCTTGGGCAGCAGCAGCGGGAACGGCACGACGTCGCGCGCCGAGACGCTGGCGCGCTCCGCGAGCGGGTGGCCGGCGGGCGCCAATAAGCGGATCTCGTCCTGGTAGACCTCTACCACCTGTAGCTTCTTTTCCTGCACGGGCAGTTGTGTGAAGCCGAAGTCGGCGAGATTGTCGAGCACTGCCTCTACCACGTGGCGGCCATAGCTGCGGTCTACCAGCAGTTGCACGTTTGGGAAGCGTTTCTTGAAACTCGAAAATACGGTCGGCAGCACGTAGATGCAGGTAGCCTCGTTGGCCGCAATCACCAGTTCGCCGCGTGGCACGCGCTCCAGTTCGTTGATGGCGTCCTGGGCGCGGCGGCGCAGATCGAGAATCTGCTCGGCGTACTCGCAGAAGATCTTTCCGGCCGGTGTGAGCTGAATGCGCGTGCCCAGCCGTTCGAACAGGCTGGCATTCAATTCCTGTTCAAGCTGGCGGATTTGAGCACTGATGGCCGGCTGCGTGCGGAAACACGTCTGGGCGGCTTTGGAAAAGCTCTTCAGCCGGACTATCTCCAGAAATGTATGAATCTGATCGAGATCCATCCCCGTCCTTCCAGCGGCCGACGCGGGCGCAATTGCGGCCCCGGGTACTGACATATTACCATCGGCAGGTGTCGAGCCCAATGGCCGCGCGTATGCTGTTTGCCATTCTTGGCATGACGGCAGCCCTGGAGGCGATCACTCCTTCCGAGATTCTCATCGTCGCCAACCGTAATTCTCACGCCTCTAAATCCATTGCAGCGCACTACATGGCGGCGCGTCATCTGGCCGCCGGTCAACTGTTGATGATTGATGTGGACGATCGCGAGGAGATCTCGCGCGACGTCTACAACAGTCGCATTGCCACGCCCATAGCGAATTACCTGCGCCGCCAAGGCTGGGTGGAGCGTGTCCTGGCCATTGTCACCACCAGCGGCGTTCCTCTGAAGATCAGCGGCACACCGGGCCCAAACGGAACGGCGGCAAGCGTCGACAGCGAACTGGCGGCGCTCTACGCAGATCTACATGGGGCCCCGCATCCGCTTGCCGGCCCACGTCCGAATCCGTATTTCCGCAGCAGCACCGCTTTTCGCCACCCAAACTACTCAATCTACATGGTCACGCGCCTGACTGGTTTCTCCACGGGCGACGCCCTCTCTCTGGTGGATCGTGCTCTCGCCGCCGAGCACCGTGGCGTCATGGTGTTCGATCTCAAGAACGACGACAAAACCGATGGTAACTACCGGCTGACAATGGCGGCCCGCATGCTGCCCATTCAAGGTGTGCGCCTGGAGGAAACCGCTGCCGTCGCCGCTGGAATACGTAACGTGATTGGCTATGCCGGGTGGGGGTCGAACGATCCGGACCGTCACGACCGCTACCTTGACCTTAAGTTCCTGCCCGGTGCAATTGCCAGCGAATACGTTTCCACCAATGCGCGGACTTTTGTTGAGCCGCCGGCCGGCTGGACACTTGGCAGCTGGAACCAACGCTCCAGCTACTATGCTGGATCACCGCAATCGCTCACCGGCGATCTGATTCGTCAGGGTGTCACCGGTGCGTCAGGCAGTGTCTACGAGCCATTCCTCTATTTCACACCGCATCCGCAGGTTCTCTTCCCGAACTACTGGTCGGGCCTGACGCTGGCTGAGAGCTTCTACTCGGCGTTGCCCGCCGTCAGTTGGATGAGTGTGATTGTGGGCGATCCGCTCTGCCGCCTGCGCTAGAACTGCCTTAGCCGCCAGCCGCGGTATTCCACCTTCATGGGCGGGCCGGTGTGGACCTGCACGCCAATCAGGCCGCGGTGCGCGCGCTTCGGATCGTCATCCACTACCATGCTCATCACGCGGCCGTTGATTGTGTGGATCAGCGTGTTACCGCGCACAATCAGGTGGACCGAGTTCCAGCTCGTCGTGAGGGCACCGGCTAGGTCCTTGGCCTCACCGGTGCGTGAAAGCACCACCGGGAGACGGGTGCCGGTGACGTGTGTCACTTCGCCGCGTTCGGCCAGAAACAGCCGGCCTTTTTCCTCGTAATTGTTGCCGGTGTAGTGGTTCTGGCCGTCGATGTCGCATTGGTAGCCTGACAGTGCGAAGCGGTTGGCGGGCGTCACCTTGTCGGGTACGGAGACGCTGCGGTAGTTGATGCCGCTGTTGCCGGACTCCGTAATGCGGTAGTCCACCTTCAGCTCGAAATCCTCGGGCTCGCCGCCACGCCAGATGATGAACGTATTGCTCTTAATGCGCGTTTCAGGCGTGATTTCACCGGTCATCAAGCCATCGGCCACGCGCCAGTACGTAGGGTCGCCCTCCCACCCGTTTAGCGTCTTGCCGTCGAACAGGCTGACGAAATCGGGCTCGTCGCCGACGATGGCTTCCGGCCGGTCGCTCTGTTTCGGAATGAACGCTTGTGCGGCCACCGTGCCGAGAAAGGTGCGGCGTGTTTCAGCCATTTTGCGCACTCCTATTTCCGGCCTGGCCGGATGTTACTCGATCCGGTGTCGCGCATCTTCACGCCTGCTGGCAGGGTAAAGAGCTCGTCACCGAAGTTTTGGTTGATCTGGACCTCGTCGCAATACATCTCGTAATTGCGGTTACCGTTGCGCTCACGCCGCGTCACGTACGGCCACATCACGCCGCCGCCGACGTCGCGGTACTTGTCGAAGATGGTGATCTCCTCAATGCGGTCGCGCGTGCGCGGGTCTCGATGTTCCCAACGCTGCTTCAACGGCAGATGCGTGGATTGATGGAACCAGATGGTGGTGCCGCGGTTCAGACTGTCGGTGATGGTGACCACATCGCAGGGCTGGTTCTCGTGGATGTCGGCTCCGTCGTAGTCGAACTCCAAGCCACGCTCCTTCAGGCGCACTCTCAGCAGGTAGAGCACGTTGTGATAGAGCGACTCCTTGTACTGCGTGACCGTCTCTTCGGGCAACGGCTTGACGCCGCGGTAGGTGCCCTCGTAGCCACCGTCCTCGTTGTAAACGATGAAGACGTCTTCCTTCTTGCCAAACGTGCGGCGCTCGCGCAGGCCGAAGAATCCGGCGTCAAGCGGATCGGGCGCGGTCAGGTAGCGAATATAGAAATTGGCGCGCGACAGGCCGGAGAGCTTTTCGTTATAGAAGGCGTAGCTGCGGCCGTGTTCGACGCGGTCGCGCATATTGAGAAACCGCTCGCCGCCTAATGCCTCCACGGCCTGGTCAACAACCTGGCGGGCTTTCTTTGCCTTGGTGGTCTGCTGGGCGTGTAGCGGCACCAGCAATGCAATGGAGAACAGAGCCAACGTCGCGGTGCGCATTCCGACTCCATTTTAGCGGGCAGAGTGTTGGTCCGAGCGGACTGCTGCAAGCGTTGCCGCCATTTTGCGCACACGAGCCGGTTCGGCGGCGGCCAAATTACGCGTCTCACCCAGATCCGATGCCAGATTGTAGAGTTGCGGCTCCGGATCCGCGCCAAGCTCGATATTCACATTGCGGTCGATGCGCGCGCCCTTCGATGGCTCGATGTACTTCCATGCGCCGGCGCGCAGCGCCAGGGAGCCCGACTGCTCCACCAGTACGTCGCGGCCGCGTTTGTTTTCGCCCAGCAGCGCCGGTAGAACATTCTCGCTATCCGGGCCGTTGCACGTTGTGCTGGCCAGCGTGGCCAGGCTCCGGGGCAGGTCAACTTGTCCGATCAGCGCATCGGAAACGCCCGGGCGGATGCGGCGCGGCCAGTGTGTGATGAACGGGATGCGTGTGCCGCCTTCGAAGCGCGAGTACTTGCCGCCGCGCAGCGGGCCGTTTGGGCGGTGTGCGCCGAGTTTTGCCACGGCCTCGTCCTGGTAGCCGTCGTCCACCACCGCGCCATTGTCGGAGGTGAAGACAATCAGCGTGTTGTCGAGCAGCTTCTGCTTCTCCAGCGCCGACACGATGCGCCCGACCGTCCAATCGAGCTCGGCAATGGAGTTGCCGCGCGGGCCCATCGGCGTGGAGCGCGCGAAGCGCCCGTTGGACAGCCGGGGCACGTGGATATTGTGGGTGCAGAAGTAGAGGAAGAACGGATTCGCGCGCTGCGCTTCGATGTAGCGTTCGGCGCGCTCGGCCAGCGTGACGGACATGGTCTCGTCGTTCCACAGCGCCGCTTTGCCGCCCCGCATGTAGCCGATGCGGCTGACGCCATTGACGATGGTCATGTCGTGTCCATGGCTGGGCTTCATGCGCAGCAGTTCGGGGTGCGTGCGGCCGGTGGGCTCGTCATCGAGCGGCCCCTTGTAGCTCACCGTGATGGGATCGCGCGGATCCAGTCCGAAAACGCGGTGATTCTCCACGTAGACGCACGGTACGCGATCGCCCGTGGCGGGGATGATGAAGCTTTCGTCGAAGCCCACCTCCAGCGGACCGGGCCGGATGTCACCGTTCCAATCGACGTTGCCGTTGCCGAGGCCCAAGTGCCATTTGCCGATCGCCCCGGTGTGATAGCCTGCCGACCGCAGCGCCGCCGGCAGCGTGGTGCGGCGTGGATCTATGAGCAGCGGGGCGTCGCCGGGCAGAACCTTGGCTTCAGGGATGCGGAAAGCGTATTCGCCAGTCAGTATCGAATAGCGCGATGGCGTGCAGGTGGAGGCGGCGCTGTGAGCGTCGGTGAAGCGGATGCCGCCAGCGGCCAAGCGGTCGATATGCGGCGTGCGAACGCGTGCGGCGCCGTAGCAGCCGGTGTCGCCGTAGCCCAGGTCGTCAGCATAAATGATGACAATATTCGGCCGGGGCGCTGTTGTTCCCAGCATGCCGGCGAGGAAGTCTCTGCGTCGCACTTAAGGATTATAGCGGCTCAGGAAAGCGCAGATTGTCCTTGCCGAGCGTCTTGTTGAGCAGCTCGACGGTTTCGGGCTCACGCAGGCCGCGAGAGGTGGCCAACTCGGTCACCAGCATGATGCGTGCCCGGTCGAGCATCTTTTTCTCGCGGAAGGACAGCGGCTTCTGCGCCTGAAGCACCACCAGGCACTTCAGCACTTCGGCCACCTCCAGCAAGCTGCCGCTCTGCATCTTGGCCGAGTTCTCTTTGAACCGGTCCTTCCAGTCGTGGCAACCTTTTCCTTCGCCCGTCGCCAAGTAGGTGAGAACTTTCTGGATCTCGCCGTTCTTAGTGACCTTGCGCAGCCCGACTTGCTCCACGTGCGAGAATGGCACCATCACGGTCAGGCAGTTGTAAGTAAGACGGAGCAGGTAGAATTTCTCGGCTTGAAGGCCAAAGGCGCGTGAGCTGATGTTCTCGATTGTGCCTACTCCATGATTCGGGTAGACCACCTTTTCACCGACTTGAAAGGTCATGCACGGACCTCACTGCCATATCACAAATTAAGACGTTACATCGACGTTTGGGTCGTCCCTTACTGTAAACTAGGGGAATCGTTTTGTCAACCGATCGATAGCCTGCAAAGTCCTGCAATAATTGCATTTAGCGGTATTAATGATACCGCGCAAAAGACGTCATACATGTGTCGGCAGTCGTATGGATCGCGCTGATCCTGAAGGGCTTCAGGCCATTAGTTGGTGGACGTAAGATAAGTTGCGCCGGAGGTCGTTTTCGATCGATTTCGAAGGCGCAGGCGTCTCCAGATTGGCAAATCCGGTAAAGCCGAGACTGAGCATCGCACGCATAGCGGCGGGCACATCCACCGGTCCGTCGCCCAGGTAGCCGCGGTCCTTCAGGTGAAACTGGCAGATCCGTTCCGCACCCAGCCAGGGGATCTCCTCGGCCGGGTTAAAGCCGGACGTGGTGGAGTTGGCAATGTCGTAGTAAACCTTCACGGCGGAGCTGCGGGCGCGCTCCATGATGTGTACGTTATCGCGTGCCGAAAGCCAGTTCTCCAGGCCCAGCGTGATGCCTGCGTGTTCGGCTGCCGGAGCCAGTTCACGTAGCGCGTCACCGACAAAGTCCTTTTCGGCGGCGTTCTCGATGGCCCCCGCGTAGAAGAACGGCACCAGGATGACGCGCGCGCCCAGTTTCTTTGCAATGGGGATGGCGTCGGCCACCCACTGGCGCGCTATGGCTTCGCGTTTGAAGGGCCGCTGATTCAGTACATTCAGCCCGACGCCTGCCGGGCCGATACCGTGCCGGACGAATGCGTCGAGGTACTGCTGCTGGAGAGCTGGATCGGAGAGTGGCAGTTTGTTGTCGTCGCCGGGCTTGCCAAGATGGATCTCGACGCCTTCGAATCCGAGCCTCGCGGCCATCTCCACCGCGGCGGGCTTGGTAGCCATACCAAGGTTCCAGTCTGTGACGCCGATCTTCAACCGGCTACGCTTGAAGCTGGCGAGCAAGGGCAGGGAAGCAATCAACTGCCGGCGTGTGAGCATGACGTTATCCTATCCCAAGCTCCAGCAAGAACTCCGCAAAGGCCTGTCCAATGGCCAGCCGCCGCACATGCCGTGGCGCCTGGAAATCGAGCGTGACGGTCAAGCTGTTTGCGGCAGGCGTGGCGGCCAGGCGCGGGTGCACATTGCCGAAGCGGGCGTCGAACAGAGTGAAACGCGCATTCAGCCGGCGCGACCTCACTTCGAGCCTGTCTCCTAACAACTGATGATGAAAGCCTTCCGGCAGGCCGTCGAAGGACAACTCGGCAAACAGCCGGCCGCAGGTAAAGCCAGATTCGGGCAGCGGGTCCAGCACCGGATGGCGGTTACCGCCGCGCGGATTGAACTCGATGCGTCCGCGGACCCTCGCTCCCTGTTGCGTTGCGCGCAGCTCGGCGGCGGCAAAATCGTAGCCATCCTTGACGACGCGCAGCCGTACGTGGCCGCCGTTGAAGTAGGCGAGCAGTGGGCGGCGCTGCGCCGAAAAGTCGTCGTGTGCAGCGCTGCCTAGCGAAAACGCTGGCGAGAAATACGTGGTTCCGTTACTGTTGCGGTGCTCGTGCGTGGTGAGCGGCGCCAGGAAACGTGCGATGAGATCATCGGGGCAGTTGAATTCGTCAAGCGCGGCAATCTCCGGGCCATCGCCGTATTCGGCGGTGGCCAGCCCCAGCCTGCGGTGTAAGCCTTTTTCGAGCCATAGCGGATGGCCGAGATCAGTGGACACGGCGCGGTGAGCGGGGCCGGCGAACTGGCGGCGCGGCGCGTCCCACTGCCCGGCAAGCTGCTCCCAGGCAAGGCGCTCCAGCCGTCGCGCCGCAGCGTGATGAATGCGCGCCAATTGAGCCAACAGCACGCTCGGCAAGTAATTGTTTAGTCGGATCCGGTCCAGGCGCGACATATCGCCGGTGACATAAGCCGCGGCGGCCGCGGCGCCGTCGTCGGACAGAAGACGTTTCAGCGTCCGGAGATATGTGGCGGCGCGGGCGACGGCGGTCTGTACCGGCTTAGCTAACGCAGAGTGATGGCGAGCGATTTCCAGCAGGAGCGATCCGATCCACGCTGCCCAACTCGGGTCGGGCGTGGTCATCTGTGCAGGCGCCTCCTCGGCGTAGTAGCCCCACAGCCCGTCGGCTGCCTGCAGCGCCAGCACGCGTTCGGCGATCTTCACCGCGCGTTCGGACGGGCCTTGCTTGAGCAGCAGTAGAGCGTATTCGGCCGATTCGCGCAGCGGATGCACGCGCACGTCGCGCATATGGGTGTAGAAGCGGCGCTCCGGGCCGAGGATGGCCTGAATTAAGCTCCGCTCCGGATCGAAACGCAATGCCGCGGCGGTGATGGCGCGCTGTAGGATTGTGCCGTCCCAGTTCGCTGTGGGTTTTGTGTGGCAGGCCGGCAGAGCCACGAGCGGCGCCATCATCCATCGGCGGCGCGTGGAGCGCATACCCGGCATTCGTGGCCTCAGTGGTCGCGTTCGGCCACCAGTTCGGTGGCGGTGAACAGCGCGGAACGCGCAGGCGAGGCCGGCAACGTTTCAAGCAGCGTGCGGGCCTTGGTTGTGAATTCCTGGGCTCGCGTGCGAGCACGAACAATGCCTTGGCGGCGTTCAATCAATTCGCGGATTTGCTCCACCGGCACAGTCTGGTAGGCCCGCTCGGTGAGCACGGTGGCCACCAACGCGCGTTCTTCCGGCGTAGCCGATTCCAGCGCATAGATCAGTGGCAGCGTCACCTTGCCTTCACGCAGATCGTTGCCGACGGGCTTGCCCAGCACGGATTCGCGCGACGTGAAATCGAGGATGTCGTCCACCATCTGGAACGCCATTCCAAGGTTCCAGCCAAAATCGCCAAGTAGAGCCTGCTGCTCCGCGCTGGCGCCTCCAGCGATGGCGCCCAACTGTGTGCACGCCTCAAACAGCGCAGCCGTCTTGCGGTCCATCAGTTCCAGCGCGTCGGCCTCGCTGATGTCGATGCGGCCGATACGATCCAACTGCATCAGCTCACCGTCCACCATCTGCTGTGTGTGCGCAATCAGCAGGTCGATGATTTCGAAATTACGCTGGCGTAGCGCAATCTGAAAGGCCTGCATGTAAAGCCAGTCGCCTGCCAGCACGGTGCTCTGGTTGCCCCAGACCTGATTAGGCGACGGCTTGCCGCGGCGCAGTTTAGCATCGTCGATCACATCGTCGTGAACGAGCGTTGCAGTGTGGATCAACTCCACCACCGCAGCCAGCCGGATGGCATCATCGGAGGGCTTTTCGAACAGCCGGCAGGAGATCAGCAGCAGCGTCGGGCGCAGGCGTTTGCCGCCATTGGTCTGCAGATAATGGGCAATCTCGCCAACCGCTTCGACGCTGGCCACGGACTCAAGACGGAACTCCTCCTCGACGCGCTCAAGGTCGGGCGAGACGAGTGATGAGATTTCGTGCGTACTGAGAGCGAGACCCAGCTTGCCGGTTGCCATCCGAATGCCTCAGTTTAACCGTTGGCCGGGGTGCGCCGCAAACCCCAGAGCTTGTAGTATGGTCGCGGGTCGACGTGAGCACCAGGAGGTGGACATGAACGGGGAGCAGATCAGCCGTCGCGGTGTGTTTCAGGTATCCATGGCGAGCCTGGCCGCCCAAGCCCTGGATGGGGCGCCCGCCGAGGCTTGGCCACTGAAGGAAGGGCCGGAGACGCCAAAGCTCTGTCTGGAGTTGGCCTACGCGATGCTGGGCGCAGATCCACAATCGGACGCCGCTGCGCGCCGCATCCTTCAGCTCGGTCTGAAGCACGTGCTCAGCGGCGGACCGCGCATTCCATGGGACGAGGCGGAATTGCGCGCGCGCGTCGAGGGGCTCAAAAAGAAGGGCCTGACGCTCTGGAATCTGATGATCGGCGGATTTCCGAATACGCTCTATGGGCGGAAAGGACGCGATGAGGAGATCGAGAAAGTAATCCAATCCGTGCGCGTTGCCGGCAAAGTAGGCGTGCCGGTGGTCGAGTACAATTTCTACGCGAACCGGCTTACCGAAGGTTATTACGAGCAACTGGGCCGCGGTGGAGCGGGCATGACGGCGTACGATTATGAGCGCTCGAAGAATCTGCCAGCATTAGCCGGCATCGGTGCGCACACGGCTGAGGAGTGCTGGGCAAATCTCACCTATTTTCTGAAAGCCGTGATTCCTGAGGCCGAAAAGGCGGGTGTGAAAATGGCGCTGCATCCGCACGACCCGCCGGTACCGCTAAGCCGTGGTTCAGAACAGATCATGTCGACCCTGGCCGGCTGGAAACGGCTGATCTCGATTGTCGACAGTCCATCGAATGGCATCACATTTGATTGCGGTGTGACGTGTGAGTTGGGTGAGGACCCCGTGGGAGTGTGCCGCTATTTCGGCAGCCGGAAGCGCATTAATCACGTCCACTTCCGTAACGTGATTGTGCGTAAAACGGCAGTGGATTACACCGAGGTGTTTCCGGACGAAGGCCAGGTGGACATGTTCGGCGTGATGAAAGAGCTGGTGAAGCAGCGCTACACGGGCATCATCTATCCGGAACATCCACGCGCGTTGGACGCGGATCGCGAAAGCCCGAATTTTAAACCTTTCTATCCGGGCGGAGGAAGCTACACGGGAGCGACCTACAACGTGGCGTACGCGCGCGCGATGCTGCAGGCGGCACTCAGCGGGGCGTAGAATGCTGTTCAAGGAGGTGGTCGGTGATGTCTCAGGCTGCTTGCCTGGCATTATTCGGCGTGTTGGCCGTCTGGCCGATCACTCTGTCAGCACAAAAACTCTATGTAGATATGACCGGCGCTGAGCTGGCCCGTGCCGTGCCGGAATTCGCCTCGGCCCGGCTCCAACTGGATCAGCAGTCACCGGACCCGCTGCTGCGCGCCACTGGCGCGGAACTAGCCAAAATGCTGGCCAATTTGGGCCCGGTATCGCTGCGGGAGAGTATTCACGAGCTGAGTTTTGCCGGCGTTGATTTGCGCGCCGACCAGAATGAAGAGTACCTTTATGTCGCGCAGCCGGCCAAGTCCGGAGAAATTGTGAGTGAGTATCGCACGGATGCGCGTTCATCAACGCCGCTGGCCGTGCCGGTGCGCGAGGATGTCCGGGTAAGCGGCGGTTTCATCGCTAAGTTGGCCTTTCTGCTGGAGTCGAACCGGGCGCGCGCGCGATTTCGCTACCTGGGACAGGACCGGGAAACGCACCTGCTGGCTTTCGCCAGCGGCGCGGCGCAAGGGCTGGTCTGGATCTCCGGGAAGAGCCGCGCCGTCGAGCGCCTGCGCGTGGAGGCGAACGAACAAAGTACCGACATCGTGTTTCAAACGGCGGATGGCGGCACTGCGTGGTTGCCGGCGCGCGTGACGGTGGATGCGCGTCAGGCGGAAATGGTGTTCCACAGCGTGCACCGCTTCAACGCCGGGCCGGCCGACAAGCCGGCCGAAGACGTCTGGGAGATGACCGCGCGCGCGATTGCGGTGGGTGACGTGGAGTTGTTACGCGCCGTTGTACGGCGGGCACCCTGGCTGGCGCAGGCGCGCTACCACCTGGCAGTCGCGTTGTGGAAGGCGGGAGATGTGGCCCACGCGGAATCCGAGTTGCACGCCGCCGCCGAAAGAGCGCCGGAGCTGGGGCCGGTTCACAATCTGCTCGGCATCCTGTCGGTGAAACGGAATCCGGAGCAGGCCGCCACGGAGTTTCGCGCCGCCGCCCGTGTGCAACCCAATGATGCGGTTGTACAGTTCAACCTTGGCCAAGTGCTTGAAAAACTCCACGATCACGATGGCGCGCTCGCCGCCTACCGCGCGGCCGCCACGCTCGATCCGGGCAACGCACGTTTCAAGACCCGCTATGAACAGCTCGTCAACAAGCCGCATGACGAGGCGCCCATCCGTGTGGACGTGCGGCAAGTGGTTGTGCCGGCTGTGGTCACCGACGCAGAGGGGCATCACATCCCCGGCCTGACGCGCGCCGACTTCCAGGTGTTTGAGAACGACGTGGAGCAGCAGATCACGGCCTTCAGCGTGGAAAGCGTAGCCGCCGGCGCTGCCAAGCCCGCCGCCGTGGTCGCGGCGGCCGAAACGCAGGTGCCGCCCGAACGCAAGAAGATGGTGCGCCGGACGTATCTCATCTGTCTCGACACCCTGCACGCCGAGGTGGGCAACTTGCCGCGCGTGCGCCAAGCCCTGGAGACGATGTTCACGGCCGAGCAGTCTGGCGATGCGCAATACATCGTGGTGGCGGTGGGGCGCAGGGTGGAGATTCTGCACAACTCCACCACCGACGCGGCGTCGGTGGTGAACGCGATTCAAAGCGCGAATTTCGCCAAATTGTATCAGTCCGGCACGCGGTCCGAACGCGACGCCGAACTGGCGCGTTTCCGCCGGGAGCTCGAGGACGTGCAGACGGCGTGCAACAACCGGGAGCCCAATTGCCGAGTGCGCCGCGATCAACTGCCGGAGCTTGCCGACCAGCTTGCCAAGCTGGAGGAGGCCGAAACCACCACATTTTTGTGGCAAATCGGCTCGCTGGTGGAGCAGTTGGCCCGGGCGCACGACCGCCGGACCGTCATCCTGTTCTCGGACGGCTTCGAGATGACGCCGGGGCGGCAGGCCTTCGACCTGCTGAGCTCCTATTTCCCGGAAATCCGCAACGCCAAGCTGCGCACCGTGGCGCGCCTCCAGGGCGTGCTTGAACCGGTGCTACGGCTGGCGGCCAACAGCAACATCACGATTCAAACCATCGACACGCGCGGTCTCTTTACGCAGGACTCGCTGAAAGCGCAGAATGCTGCCACCAACGCCCGGATGGCACCCGCGCTGCTACAATCGATGAACCAAAGCGCCAGCGCCGCCGGCGGCACGCTGGTTGAAATCGCCGCCGCCACGGGCGGAACAGCGTTCCAGAACAGCAACGACTTTCTGCGCGGGCTCCAGAGGGCCTTCAGCGACGGGCGCGAATACTACATGCTCGCCTATACGCCGTCGAGTCCCCCGCCGGACGGCAAGTTCCGCACCATCTCCGTGCGGCTGCGCAAGCACGAAAAACTGATTGTGAACGCCAAACGCGGTTATTGGCCGTAACGCTACATCTCGCGGCGGTTTTCGAGCGACTTCGACATCGTCACCTCGTCGGCGTATTCGAGGTCGCTGCCGACAGGAATGCCCATGGCGATGCGCGTCACCTTCAGCCCCAGCGGCTTCAGCAAGCGCGCCAGGTAAACGGCCGTGGCCTCGCCTTCCACGGTCGGGTTGGTGGCGAGGATGATTTCGGTGACGGTGCCGCTCTCCAGGCGCGTCAGCAGTCCCCGGATGCGCAACTGCTCAGGTCCAATGCCCCGCAACGGGCTGATGGAGCCGTGCAACACGTGGTAGAGCCCTTCGTAGTTGCGCGTCGTCTCGATGGGCAGAATGTTGTGCGGCTCCTCCACCACGCAAATCGAGCGGCGGTCGCGGTGCGGATCACGGCAGTAGGGGCACAGCTCGGCATCGCTGATGTTGTTGCACTCGGCGCAGAGGCCAAGCTTCTCTTTCACGTCGATCAGCGCGGCGGCGAGGCGATCGACATCCTCACGCTCGGCGCGCAGGATGTGGAAGGCGATGCGCTGCGCCGACTTCTGCCCGATGCCGGGCAGGCGTTTCACCTCCTGAATGAGGCGCGCCAGGGGTTCGGCAAAATCGGGCATCGCGCCTAGAACATTCCGGGCGGCAAGCCCATGCCGCCGAGCATGCCGGAGGTTTTCTTCTGCGACTCTTCGTCGACCTTGCGGACGGCCTCGTTGAAGGCGGCCATCAGCATGTCGGCGAGCATTTCGGCGTCACCGGCGGCTTCCGGGTCGATGGTGACGCCCAGGCAATGCTTGTTGCCATCCATCTTCACCGTCACCATGCCGCCGCCGGCGGTGGCCTCGACGCGAATCGCGGCAATCTCTTCCTGCAGGCGCGCCTGCATCTGCTGCGCCTGCTTCATCATCTGCTGGATGTTGGCTCCGCCGGGGAATTTCATTGCTGCTCCTTCACTCCTTCATATCGCGGACTTCACGCACCTGGCTGCCGGGGAAGAGCTCCTGGTAGCGTTGCACGCCGGGGTGTGCCAGCGCGTGGCGTTGCGCCTCGTCGGGCGCGGCCGGCGCAGCGGCCGGAGCCCCTGCCGGGGCCTGATCTTCACGCACCGTGATCTTTGTGCGCACCGCACGGCCCAGTAATTGCGCCAGCGCCTTCTCCACATCCTTGGACATCAGTCCGAGCCGCGCCGTCCGCGGCGCCAGAAACTCGACCATGCCCTGGCCTTCAACCAGTTCGGAGACGCTTACGGCGTGGGCGCTTTGTCCGGCCGAGGCATGCTCCAACGCTTCCATCAGCCGCACCTTCAGCGGTGAATCCGGATTAGCCGCAGGGCGCGATGGCGCCGCCACCGGTTTTGCTGGAGCCGCCGGGGCGCGCGGCGCCGGCGCAGCGGAGGACGTGCCCGCCGCCGGGCGCAATTCGCTCAGCGCTTCTTCAATTGGCTTCAACCGGCCAGCGTGCACCAGCCGCATCAGCCCCAGTTCCAGATGCAGGCGCGGCTGGAGTGAGCGCTGCAGATCTGAGTACAGATCCAGCGAGAGCTGTAACCAGCGGGTCAAATCCTCTTCGGCGAAGCGCGACGCGGTTTCGCGCAGCCGGGCCTGCTCGGGCGCCGAAGCCGGAATCAGCCGTGTATCGGCGCCAGTGATCTTGGCCACCAGCAGGTTACGGAAGTAGCGAGCCAACTCCCGGCAGAAGAACTGCAAGTTCTTGCCGGCCGATTCGAGCTCGGCAACAATGTCGAGCATTCCCGCCGTCGAACTCGCTTCCAGGGCGGTGGCCACCTTTTCTAATGATGCGAGCGAGTACAGGCCCAACAGGTCGCGGACGGCGGCGCCCGTTAGAGTGTTGCCGCAGCAGGCGATGGCCTGGTCCAGCGCCGACAGCGAGTCGCGCACGCTGCCCTCGCCGGCCTGCGCAATCACGGCCAGCGCTTCAGGCTCGGCGGTGATGCCTTCCTGGCTGCAAATCCATTCCATGCGTGAAACCACTTCGGCGAAGTCGACGCTGCGGAAGCTGAATTGCTGGCAGCGCGATGCGATGGTGGTCGGAATCTTATGCGACTCAGTGGTGCACAGTACGAAGACGGCCCATTCGGGGGGCTCTTCCAGCGTCTTGAGCAGCGCGTTGAAAGCCTCCGACGTGATTTGGTGGGCTTCGTCGATGATGAAGACTTTGAAGCGGTCGCGCGACGGGCGGTAGCGCACGTTCTCGCGCAGTTCACGCATCTCGTTGATGCCGCGGTTCGAGGCCGCGTCAATCTCGATGACGTCCGGTGCGTTGCCTTGGGACACTTCCAGGCACGATGAGCACTTGCCGCACGGCGCGGCAGTGGGGCCCTCAACGCAATTCAGGCAACGCGCCAGAATGCGCGCCACCGTGGTTTTGCCTGTGCCACGCTGTCCGGCGAAGATGTAGCCGTGCGCAATGCGTTGCTGCGTGATGGCATTTTCCAGCGTCGCGCGGACGTGCTCCTGGCCGATTAGCTCGGAAAAGACTTGGGGGCGATACTTGCGGGCGATGACCTGATACATGGAGAAGGATGGCGCCGCTCAATTCGGGTCAGTTTGCCAGACTCCGGGTGATCCGCGGCACACGAGGTTGGATCCTACCGTTGCTTCCTTCCGGACCTGGCGGGGTTTGGAACGCCCCATTGCACGGAGCCCGGAGCCTGACACTCACCCATGCTAGCACGCGGGTGGGGCGGCTGACGGAACCGGCGTGGCGGCGGGCACTGCGAGATCGGGCATCGGCTGGCCCTGGAACAGGTTGACCAAAGGCCGCGCCAGCCAGCGCGCCCAGCGGCGGGCGCCCTGATGGCGGGCGCTGTCGGTGGCGATGCCGGTATTGGCGTACATCTGGCGGTAGAGTTTTGAGACCAGGACGAAGGCCAGGCGGGCCTTCAGGCTCTTGACGCAGTTGGCACGGCGCCAGATGGCGGAGATGCTGTAGAAGCGGTCCCAGACGGCTTGGGTGCGCAGGCGGATCTCCTCGACGCTCATGGTGGGGTGCGTCGTATAGAGCTTGGGACGGCGATGGCTGGCAATCAACCAGTAGCGCGTGATGGGCACGCCATCCACCTGTAGCGGCTTGGCGCCCTGGGCCTTCTCCCAGCGATCGAAGTCGATGGTGCCGGGGTACGGTGTGAGGGTGACAAACTGGGCAAAGGTGAGGTTTGCTGCCTCGGCCAGCGTGGCGGTGGCGTCGAAAGTTTCGGCGCGATCAGAAGGCAGGCCGAAGATGAACGAGCCGAGAACGTGGACGCCGTGTTTCCTGAAGGTGCGCAGACGCTCGGCGAGCGCGTCGCCGACCAGGTTGAAGTCTTTGAAGATGGACTTGAGCCCCTCGGGAGTGACGGCTTCGATGCCGACCAGGCCGCCGCGAATACGGGCACGGTTCATGGCTGCCAGGAACTCCTCGTCCTCGCCAGCTTCAATGGTGATCTGGGTATAGAAGACGGTGTCGGATGGCAATTGCGCCAGACGCGCCATCAATTCAAAGCGCTCGGCGCGCATGGCTTCAAGCTGGGCCAGCCGGGCCGGGTTGTCTTGACGGCGGGCATTTTCAAGGTCGGTCAGCGTGACGGGATAAAAGTTGTCGTCGGCCAGTGCGATGAAGCGGAAACCGAGGCGGCGCAGAACGACAATCTCTTCGACAACGGCGTCAACGGTGCGTTGGCGCGGAAGCTGGCCGTCAGTACGCCAAACCGAGCAGAACGAACAGTGTTTAGGGCAGCCGCGTACGGTTTGCACCGAGGCCCACATGTAGCGGCCCGCGGGCAGCAGTTCCCAGCGGCCGGCCCGGAACAAGCCTCCGTCGATGCGGCCGCCGTCATAAAGAGGTTGCAGGGCGCCGCGTTCGCAATCGGCCAGCACTTTGGCCCAAATAGCGTCACCGTCTCCTTGGACGACGCTGTGCGCGCCACCGTACTCGATCGGTTCGTCCGGGTAAAGCGTCGAGTGAATGCCACCGAAGACGACCCATGCGCCGCGTTCGCGAGCCATGCGTCCCAGTTCCATGCCGCGGTGGGCGTTGGCTGTATGTATGCCGATGCCGACGATGTCGCCAGGCGCCAGCGTGGATGGATCGAACTGCTCCAACGTCTCGTCGACGATGTGAGGTGTGCCACAGTTTGCCGGTGTTGCGGCCGCCAGCACGTAAAGCCAACGCGGCGTGATGACACTGGTGCCGAATGAGTGATCGCTCGGATTGATGAGATGAACAGCCACAGGGCCTCCTCTTCGATCGTGCCTTCGCACAAAGATCTCATCCGAGGAGTCGATCCAGAACGGAAACAGGATGTTGTCCCTAAGATAGCAGTCTTTCGGCTCCGCTACGAGCGGCTAATGCGTCGCGCCTTCCAGAAACCGTGGATGCCGAAGCCGACACCGGCGATGACAAAGAGCCCGCCACAGAGCATGGCCGCAAAGTCCGAGATCTCACCTTTACCCGACTGCATCACTTGATAGTGCTTCCACGTGGGCCGGATGGCGACCACGCCGATCACCAGATAGAGAAAGCCAATCATCTGATTCCACAGCGAATGCAGTGGCTTGATGATGGCCGGCAGTACGGATTGGAGGAACTTCTTCAGCAGGGTCACGGGCGTCTCGGCAAACCATTCCATCGTATCAGGCAGGAGCGCGTTTTCCTTATCCTGGAGGCGTGTACCGCCGATAGAGTGAGTGGGCGTCACCGGCGGATGTTATCCTGAAAGTGGCCACCTATAGAGGCGCAATTTGGACGATCGACTGAAAGAACTGATGCAGGAGCTCGGCAACGCCATCAACGAGTCGTTATCTGACTCGGACCGCATTGCCGCGGCAATCGGCGAAATCAAGCAGGCAGGCTACGACGTCTTCCTGGTTCTGGAAGCGACCATCGGCTTCAACAAGCGTGACGAGTCCGATGAGGACGACGAGGGTGCTGTGCTCGAAACCCGGCTTGAAACCGACTTCGAGGAACTGCCCACGCCGCCACGCCGCAGCGTCGAACACAAGCAGCTGATGCAGTGGACCACGCAGGACCAGAAGTTCCTGCGCGCCTTGAAGATCTCGGTGGACGAAGAGCCGTCCTAAATTCCCAGCTCCTGGTAGACGCGCCACGTCGATTCGACAGCCCGTTGCCAGCTCAGTGCCGCTGCATGTGCCGTGCCAGCTTGGCGGAGTCTCTGCCGCAAGGCGTCGTCGGAGATCAACCGGCGGAGACCATTCTCAATCGCGTCTTCATCCAGCGGGTTCACCAGCAGCGCCGCGTCTCCACAAGCTTCCGGCAGCGCTGAGCGGTTAGAACAAACTACCGCCACGCCGTGCGACATCGCTTCCAGCACCGGAATGCCAAAGCCTTCATCCAACGAGGGGAAGGCCAAGATGGTGGCGCGCCGGTAGAGTTGTTCCAGCTCCGCATCGGCCACCCAGCCGGGCGTTTCAATTCGCGCACGTGCCGGGCTGGTGGCGATGCGCTCATGGATAGCCGCCGCGTCAAAGCCGCCAGAGCCGGCCAGCACCAGTCGCCACGGCTCGGGTGCCGCGCGCTCAAAAGCGCCAATCAGACGCATCAGATTCTTACGTTTCTGGATGGCGCCGACGTGCAGCACCACGGGTTGGCGCTCGCGCTCGTCCAGTTGCGTTACCGGATGCGTGCCGTGCAGGATCACGCGCAGCCGGGAGCGTTCGACGCCCAGCAGGTTGTGCACCTGATCGGCCGTGAAACTGGAGACGCAGACGATCAGGTCAGCGCGCGTGGCCGCCTGACGCGCCTGCGCCTGGAAGCGTGCGCGGAACTCGGGCGTCGAATATTCTGACGTAAAGACGAACAGGTCGTGGAAGGTGCACACCGAGCGGCGGAAGCGCCGTGCCGGCATACGCTGGTTCAGCCCGTGGAACAATGTGGCGCCGAACATCTGCCAGTTGTCGAATAGCGGCCTCACGGCGACGCCGGCCGGCCGTGGCTGCTTCAACGCGCGCAGCAGGCGGTGTGGGCGGTAGCACCACAGGTAGTGCGCTTCAGGATGCGCGGCGGCAAGGCCTGTGAGGATTTCACGGGAATAGATGCCGACGCCCGACAGGTTGCGGCCCGTGCTGTACGTGGCGTCGAGGGCGACGTTCAATCGAGAATCCCGTATTCCTTGCGTTTGCGGTAGAGCGTGGTGCGGCCGATGCCCAACAGGTGTGCGGCCATCACGCGATCGCCCTTGGTGTATTGCAGCGCCTGGATAATGGCGCGGCGCTCCATTTCGGCCAAGGGCAAGACAGGGGAGACAAAGCTGCCGGACGACATCGGCGGCGCGTTCTCGGCGCCTGCCGCCGCTCCGATGGCCACCACCTGCGGCCGGCGTTCTTCGGCATAGTTCAGCAGTTGTGATGGCGCATCGGCGGAGTGCAACACCGGGCCACTATTGACCGCCACCATATGCTGAATGCAATTCTCCAGTTCACGTACATTGCCCGGCCAGTTGTAGCTCAGCATCATCTCCATTAGTTCGGAGCTGATGGTGTGGCTGGAGCCGTATGTGTTCAGAAAGTGCGCTATCAGCATGGGCAGGTCGTCCTTGCGTTCGCGCAACGGGGCCAGCCGCAGTGTGACGACGTTGAGGCGGTAATAGAGATCCTGCCGGAAGGCGCCGCGCTCCACCTCCTGCGACAGGTTGCGGTTGGTGGCGGCGATGATCCGGAAGCTCGACTTGCGCACCTGCAACGAGCCTACCGGGCGGAATTCTTTCTCCTGCAACACGCGCAGTAGCTTGGCTTGCAGGTCGAGCGGCAGTTCGCCAATCTCGTCGAAGAACGCAGTGCCGCCGTCGGCCTGTTCAATCAGCCCTATCTTATTTGAATGCGCACCGGTGAACGCGCCTTTGACATGGCCGAACAGTTCGCTTTCCATCAGCGGACCGACCATTGCTGAGCAGTCGATTGTGACGAAATTGCCGCCCTGGCCGTTGCGGTGGATCGTGCGCGCCACCAGCTCCTTGCCTGTGCCGGTCTCGCCCAGCAGCAGCACCGGCCACTGGCCGCGCCCCAG
>CAYZIX010000037.1:0-32050 GCA_964478395.1 uncultured Candidatus Solibacter sp. | reverse complement strand
ACTTCGGCCACCGCTCGCGCACCGAGGCGGACGTGGCGCCGCGGCCAGGCTTCGTCTCCATCGGCGGCGCCGCGCACGCCTGGTGGTGCTGCCTGTTCCACGGGCTGCGGGCGCTGGAAGAGGTGCTGGGCAGCGCCTTCGTCGAGCAGCAGGGCGCGACAGAGTTCGTGCTGCCGGTGGACGGGCATGCGAAAAGCGCTGGGGTGGAGTGGGTGAGCGACTCGAGCCTGGAACAAATCGGCCGCATTATGATTCGCGTGACCGGCTCCGATGGGCGCAGGTCGGCGTTGCGCATCCGTGTGCCTGAGTGGGCGAGCGTCACCGTCAACATGGCTTCCACGACGAAGCCCGGATGGCTGGTGCTGGAGCGCGCGTGGAGGAAGGGCGACGCCATCGCGGTGCGCTATGAGATGAAGACGCGCGTCGAAAACTATCAGCCGCCAGAGCCGTTCCGCGCCCTGGCCGGCGACGTGCTCATCTGGCACGGGCCCTGGCTACTGGCCGCCGACAGCGCCAGCTCACCGAACTTCTTCGACGAGCCGCACGTCCAAAACCAGCTTGAATTGCCCACTAACGGGAAATGGACCACCGTCGCGGAAGCGCCTGCTCCATTCACCGTACCGGTGGCACACTTCGAAATCGGCTACCTGCCCGGCGGCTACCCCGTGCAGCCGCAGAAGGCGCGTTTGCGCCCGCTGGCTGAACAGACCAGCCACGCCACCAGCGCGTGGGCGTTTCTGTTCAAGACGGCCAAGGCTCAGAGATAAAACTCGCCGCCAGCAATTAGTTGCGCCGGGCCGCGCATGTGAAGCACGGCCCCTTCAGCGTGAAACTCCAGCGGTCCGGCCAGGGTCTGCACCGTCACGCGATTGTCCACCAGACCGCGTGCGCGTGCCGCGGCGACGGCGCCGGTGGAGCCCGTGCCGGAGGACATGGTGAAACCCGCACCGCGCTCAAAGAAGCGCACGTCGAGCGTCGCACGGTCCACCACGCGAACGAAACTGACATTCGTACGGCGTGGAAAATGGGGATGACGTTCGACAACCGCGCCGAACGCCTTCCAATCCCAATCGAAGTTGTCAACGAAAAACGCGCACTGCGGATTGCCCACCCACATGATGGTGCATTCGTGCGGCGCGCCATTCACTTCCAGCGAATAACGCAGGTCACCGTCCTCAATACGCGCCTCGCCCATGTCCATCTCAAAACGGAATGTCAGACCGGCTCTTTCCAACACATGCAGGTGTTTCAGACCAGCGCCAGTGGCAATCTCGATATCGGTGCCGGCCAGGTCCGCATCGCACAGAAAGGCTGCGGCGCAGCGCGTGCCGTTACCGGAGATTTCGGCGTCGCTGCCATCGGAGTTGATCAGACGTATGGTGGCCGGCTTTGTGCATGCCGGGGGCGTGACAAGAATCCAGCCGTCGGCGCCGACGCCGGCGTTGCGGTCGCAGATGGCCACCGCGGCCTCATGCCACGTCGCTTCAGCCGGAGCTTCGTGCGCCCAGGTTAAAAGGAAATCGTTGCGTGCGCCGTGCGCTTTGGTAAACGGGATCTTGATCATTGAATGTGCCGCCAGATTTCGATGGCGGGCGAGCCCTTCACTTCGTAGATTCTGACACACTCATAACGCCGCGGCCCACGCCGCATGCGCCGAGCAGCCTGGCTGACGCGGTCGCCGGCACGCGTGAGCACCCACTCTTCGCGCAGAAACAGGTCGGGCCGCGCCACGGCCGCTTCGAACTCCATCAGGTCGCCCTCGTGCAGCGACTCTCGAATCGGGATACCCGCTTCACGCAGCACGCCGGTCACGTCGCCGAAGCTCAGCAGTATACCCGCGCCCTGATGATAACGGGGCTTGAGATACGCCGTCGCCTCGGCCATCCACGCGCGGCGGTCCACTGAGTTCACCTGCGCCTCTTTCCAGCAGACCCACGCGTCGCGGCGTGGGAACGCGATCCACGGTGACACCGCGGCAAGCACCGCCACCACCGCAAGCAATGTTTTCACGCGGCCAGGCGCCCAGGCGACCAGCGCGGCCACGCCCACCGCGGCCAGTGGCAGCGCGGCCAGCCCATAGCGCGTGTTGTAGTACGAGTTCGGCCACAGCTTCGGCACATAGATCGGCGTGCCGGAAGAGTAGAGGCTCAACACGTAGAAACCGGCCAGCAACGCCGCCAACAGCGCCGCCCAGCGCGCCTTGCGGAACAGCGCCACAACGGCGCCGGCCGCGCCCATCCACAGCAGCGGCGAGCCGATGGCGAGTTGCGCGGCAGTGCGATAGTAGAGCCACGCCAGCGCCCAGTTGTGATCGCCCGGATACTGGATGATGCCTTCGGCCCGTTGCCGCGCGTAAATCGCCTTGGCGGAGTAGGGGCCGCGATAGAACTCCAGCGGATCGCCGTAAAAGAACGTGTTGTGCGCCAGCCAATAGAGCGGCCCCAGCGCAGCGGCGGCGCTGAAGACGATGGCGCAGCTCCAACGCTTTTCACCACCGGTCAGCAGGACGGCCAGCGCCGCAAACGGGATTAGAAACCACAGCTCATAGCGCGTTAGCGTGCCGAGCGCGAGCATCAACCCGGCGCCGGCGGCCACCAGGCGCGAAGGCGCGTCAACGAAGCAGGCCAGGGCGTACAGCAGGCCGCAGAACAGCGCCAGCGCGATGGGCTCCGTCATCGGCGTGGCTTGCAGGTAGAGCAGATTCGGATTCAGTGCATAGACGGCCGTCGCCGCCAGGGCGGCCGAGGAGTCGAACATCCGCCGCACGGCCAGGAATAGCCACCAGCCACCCAGCGCAAAACAGACGGATGCCGGTATGGCCCCGGCCAGGCCCGAACGCCACAGCACGTCGATGCGCGCCAGCCCCATCATCAGCACGTGCGGCACGGGCAGCCAGACGGTGCCGATCTGATGGTAGCCGGCCAGACGCGAATCGAAAATACGCCGCGCGATGTTCAGGTGCGCCTCGGCGTCGCCCATCCAGAGCGTCCAGCCGGCGGCCCACACTCGCCACACGCACAACGCACCCAACGCCGCCACGGCGATGAGTACGCCGAGCCCGCTAGAACGCGGTGAGGCTGCGGAACTTTTGGAAGCGCGTTTCGATGTCATCCCGCGTGAGCGTCCGGAAACGGTCAACACCGAACTCCTCGCAGCAGAAGCTGCCCATGACAGATCCGTAAACCACGGCGCGCGCCAGCTCTTCCGCCGGAGCTTGCTGGACTGAAACGCCGCGCGACGCGAGATAGCCGATGAAGCCGCCGGCAAACGAATCGCCCGCGCCGGTGGGGTCCTTCAACGTCTCAAGAATGATGCCCGGCAGCGAGAAATAGCCGCCGTCGTGGAACAACACGGCGCCGTATTCGCCGCGTTTGATCACCAGGATGCGCGGCCCCAGCGCACGAATGCGCTTGGCGGCGCGCAGCAGGTTGCGCTCGCCCGACAGCAGACGCGCCTCACTATCGTTGATCAACAGGAAATTCCAGTCGCGGATGGTGGCTTCCAGCTCGGCGCGATAGTCGTTGATCCAGTAGTTCATCGTGTCGCCGCCCACCAGGCGCGCCGTCGCCATCTGGTCGCGCACCAGCTTCTGCAGCGCCGGCTGGATGTTGCCCATCAGCAGGTAAGGCAGCGCTTTGTAGCTGGCGGGAAGCTTGGGCTGGAAATCGGCGAAGACGTTCAGCTCGGTGGCCTTCGTCTCGCGGTCGTTCATGTCTTCCGAGTAGACGCCCGCCCAGAAAAAGCTCTTGCCGGCTACGCGCTCCAATCCTTCCAGCGAGATGCCGCGCGACTCCAGCAGGCGCGTATCCTCATCGGCAAAATCGTCACCAACCACCGCCACGATGTGCGGCTGCGTGAAGTAGCTGGCGGCGAGAGAAATGTAGGTGCAGGCGCCGCCGAGCATGCGATCGACGCGGCCCGCGGGCGTGGTAACTCCGTCGTAGGCGACGGATCCGACAACGACTAGGCTCATTCGTATCAATTGTAGCCGCACCGCTACAATGAAGGCAGGGCATGGAAGATCTGCGGCACTGGGGACCGGTACTGGCTCTGATCGCGTTCACACTGGTGTTGCACTGGTATGTAGCGAAGCGGTCGGGGCGCGCCGTCCGCGTAATCGCCGCCCTGGCCAGCGCATGGATGGTGTTTGCCGTGCCGGTGCTGGCCGAACGCATGATGGACGGCGTGCTGGCTCCGCAGACAATCGGCTATCTGCTGGCCGGATCCCTGTTCTGGATTGTTCTGGCCACCTCTACCGCGCTGGCCGTGTGGTTCCGGGAGGGCGGTTCTAACTTTGATCCCGACCGGCGGCGCGTGCTGATGTTGGCCACACCGCTGGCTGCCGCTCCGCTGGTGGCGGCCGGCGTAGGCGTGGCCGTAGCGCGCCGCGGCATGCACGTCGAACCCGTGCGAATCCCCATACCCGGCCTGCCGCGCGACCTGGACGGGCTGCGCATCACGCAACTGTCCGACATTCACTTCGGTCCGTTCCTGGACCGCGCGCAACTGCGCCGGGCCGTTGCCATGGCCAACGAGACAAGGCCGCATATCATCGCCCTGACCGGCGACCTGATCACGCGCCGCTTCGACGACCTGGAAACCTGCATGGCCGAGCTAAGCCATCTGCGCGCCGAGGCCGGCGTCTACGGCTGCCATGGCAATCATGAGGTCTACGCCCGCTGCCAGGAAATCGCCACCAGCCTGGGCGAGCAATATGGCATGCGCTTTCTGCGCGGCCAGGCCACAACGCTACGCTTTGGCGATGCGCTGCTCAACCTCGCCGGCTTCGACTACCAGCGCATGGATACCTACTACCTGCGCGGTGCCGAGCGCCTGCGGCGGCCCGATGCGCTGAACATCATGCTGCAGCACAACCCGGTGGCCTTTCCCCGCTCGGCCGAGGCCGGCTACGCGTTGATGCTGGCCGGACACACGCATGGCGGGCAGATCAACGTCGAGATCTTGCACGAGAACGTCAACGTGGCGCGCTTCTATACGCCCTATGTCCGCGGGCACTATGAATTGGGCGCCGCACATCTTTACGTCAACTCAGGCTTGGGCACGGTGGCGGTACCGATTCGGTTGGGCGCTCCACCTGAGATAACATTGATCCAATTGTGCGCCGCCTGATTGTCAGCGACATTCACGCAAACATCGACGCCCTGGAGGCCGTGCTGGCCGACGCCGCCGGCAGCTACGACGAGATTTTCTGCGCCGGCGACCTGGTCGGCTACAGCGCCAACCCGGCCGAGGTGATTGATTGGGCGCGCGCGGCCGGCGGCCCACGTCTGATTGTGCGCGGCAACCACGACCGCGCCTGCTGCGGCGTGAGCGCCACGGGCGATTTCAACAAGTGCGCGCTGGAAGCCATCTTATGGACGCGAGCCGAGCTGGATGACGACCGCCGCGCTTGGCTGGCCCGCCTGACGGCCGGACCGCTGGCCGGCGATGGATTCTCGCTGGCCCATGGCTCGCCCGCCGACGAGGACGACTACCTGACGCACTCATGCGAGGTGGAAGCGGCTGAGGACCAATTCATCCACCCGGTTTCGTTGATCGGCCACACGCACATTCAGGGCGGCTGGTCGTTTGAGCGTGGCGGCATCCTGCCAATATCCCGGCCAGGCTCATCGGAGCGCGAACGCGTGATCGACCTGCACCCGGATTATTTCTACGTGATCAACCCCGGCTCCGTGGGGCAGCCGCGGGACCGCGATCCGCGCGCCGCCTATGCCTTGTGGGACAGCGATGAGCATCTGCTACGATTCCGTCGCGTGCGCTACGATATACGGTCCGCGCAATCGAGGATCTACGAAGCGGGCCTGCCTCCGTTCCTGGCCGAGCGGCTGGCCGTAGGGCGATAGAACGGCGGGACAAGTGCGCGTCAGTGAGAGAGCTTAACGGACTACTGGCCACCCATGAACCAGCCGGCGTGGTCGTGAACGTAGGCGCCAAAACGGCGCATGAAAGCCATTTCGTCGTCGGGCAGCGGACCGCGCTCGACCTCGCGAAGATTGTCGAGCAATTGACGCTCGTTTGACGGTGCGGTGAGGGCCACCTGCACTTGCGGATTAGAAAGCACGAAGCGATAGCATTGGCCCGGCGTGGCGATGGGCTCGCTCTTCGGCCAGCCGCGCGGGCGGACGAGCAGACGGCCCCAGCGGGTGGCGGTGTAGCTAATGAAGCCCGTGCCGTGCGCGGCCAGATGCGGCATGACGTCACGCTCAGCACCTGGGTGCGCGGCGTTGTAGCGGATCATCAATGCATCGAGAAGACCGCGCTCTGCCAACTGCCCGGCGAAGGGACGATGGTGGCATGAGATGGCCGTGGCGCGGACGCGCCCGCTTTCGCGCAGCACGTTGAGCTCGTCCTGGATGCGCGGCGGAAACTGTTTGGGGTTCATCACACCGAGGAATTGGAAGACATCGATGTAATCGGTGCGGTAGCGGCGCAGCGCGTTTTCGAGCGATTTCTTCAACGGCGTGTGACTGACGATCCAGTTGTAGCCGCCGGTGGCGAGGATGATTTTCTCGCGCTGGTCGGCATTCATTTCCCGGACAACGCGCGTCAATTGCGAATCGATGGCGTAGCCGAAGAAGTAATTGACGCCATGCTCCAGAGCGAGGCGGATGGCCCGCTCGCCGGGGCGATTGGTGGACGACATTCCAAGACGAAAGACAGGCCAGTCCATGTGGCCCAGATGGCTGCGCAGGAAGTTGGTCGTCATGCTACTCCCATTAACTCATGAACCAGCCGCCATTCACGTTGATTGTTTGTCCGGTGATGTAACCATTTTGAGCGAGCATGACGGCAACAGCGGAAACTTCGTCCGGCGCGCCATAGCGGCCCACGGGGATAAGGGCCGGGCTGGCGTTGGGATTGGAGGTGACCATCTCGGTTTCGACCAGCGCCGGCGCGATGGCGTTCACCGTAATCCCTTCGGCGGCGAGGTGGTGCGCGTAATAGTGCGTCAGACCGGGCATGTCCGCTTTCGAGGCCGCATAGTGTGGCCCGACGGCGCCTCCACCAAGACCGGCGCCACGCCGTCCGCCGCAATGCCCGAAACCTGTCCCCCCCAGTTGCCAATTGTTCGGGCCCTTTCAGCATGGCCGGGTTCGCCGCCTGCAGGTCCGGCACCGGATCGAGGAACGTGACGCAAGAGGAACGCGGCGATGTATCGCTGAGGCGGCGTAGACCACCACGGCGCGCCAGACCGGGCACGCTCATCGGCTCGTCCGAGGGTTCAATGCACGGCGCCTGCTCCGCTTGCGGCGTCGGCGTGGGCGGCTGCTCCGGCGTTATGCCCGTCATGCACCCGGCGAAGTATGAATCCAGCGTGTAGGAGCATTCGCCGCCGTGCAAGGCGCACACCATCATTACCATGGCCGCATCGGGGATTTATCGTACACTCAGACGCATGATGGAGGAGCGTGGAGCGGTCACAACACTTTCAACTTCGCTTTTCAACTTGTTTTCAGTTGCGTGCGGCAACTTCGGCCCTGCGGATTGCGCGGCGCGTTGTATACCTACGCTGGGAGGGCCTCTCTGGATGCGCTGTCAGACACCGTCAATCGGCCCTGGACGGCTGCTTTGTCCGGCCAGTCAGATGCCGATTTTAATGAAATTGAACTTTTGCCCCTATTACGTTGATATATTGGCGCTTAAGCTCACATTTGGATTTGATTCGAACCCGAGAACCGGAGCGCCGAAAATCTTCCGCAACTGATTGTTAACTAGCCGTTTACAGCTCGATCCCATCGCTTTTTGGCGATGTGGATCCTCGCCGGTCAACTCATCACCCAGCCGCCGTTGACATTGATGGTCTGGCCGGTGATGTAACCATTTTGAGCGAGCATGACGGCAACAGCGGAAACTTCGTCCGGCGCGCCATAGCGGCCCACGGGGATAAGGGCCGGGCTGGCGTTGGGATTGGAGGTGACCATCTCGGTTTCGACCAGCGCCGGCGCGATGGCGTTTACCGTGATGCCCTCGGCCGCCAGATGGCGGGCGTAGTAGTGCGTCAGGCCAATCATGCCTGCCTTCGACGCGGCGTAATGCGGCCCGACGACGCCTCCAACTTGCGCCGCCACCGATGACAGGTTGATGATGCGGCCCCAACGGCGCGCGAGCATGGACGGCACGACGGCCTGGGTCAACAGAAAGCAGGAGGTGAGATTGGCGGCAATGACCGCGTCCCAGTCAAGCGCGGTGATCTGCTCAATGGGCTGCGGCCGTGAAATGCCGGCGTTGTTGACAAGGATTTCGATGGAGCCGAGGCCGGTTTCGGTGGCGCGGACCAGCCGTTCGACATCAGAGGCCGCGGAGACGTCGGCCTGGACGCAGAGCGCGGGCCGGCCCTTGCGGCGGATTTCAGATTCAACAGCGGCGGCTTCACTGGCGCGGCTCAGGTAGTTGACGGCAACACTAGCGCCGGCTTCAGCCAGGGCCAGGGCGATGGCGCGGCCGATGCCGCGGCTGGCCCCTGTGACCAGCGCGACGCGGCCGGTGAGATTGTCCATGAGGCCAGCATACACACGGGCAGTCCGGCCTGCTGAGACGGGCGATCTCTCGCTTAAATGCGCGGCTCGTTGATGCGGCGAAAGCTTACGGCTTGCCCTTACCCTTGCCGTGGCCGCTTTCGTCCTGGTCTTGGTTGTCCTTCACCACGACAGCCGCAGGCTCACCGACGGTGACCGTATTGTAGGTAATGGCGTCGAGGATGGCCTCGGCGGGGCCTTCGTCGACAATGATATTGACGGAGACGATGGTCAAGCCGGCAGGTGAGGCAGGGGCTGAGCCCACCGGGAACCAAGACGTGGGCACGGTCCAGGTCTTCGTCACCCACATGCCATCCACCGTCGCCGTGGACGCTGAGTTTCCGCAGCCGCCGACGAAGTAATAGAACTTGTTCACACCATCGGTGGCGACAACATTGAAGCGCGGCGAACCGGCGGTACAGTATTCGTCACTGCGATAGGTGAAGCCGAGCGTGGTTTCCGCCGTGATGACGTCGTCTTCCATGCCTTCAAAGGAAGCGCCGGCAGAGGCATAGACTGCCGTTTCAACGTTCTTCCTGATGACCAGGCCATGGTCGCCGGGCATGCCCGTGATGCCTTCCTTGTTCACCCACTGGGCCGATGAGGCGGTGGGGCTGACCTTGGGGCCGGAATCGCCAGTGACATCCGCCCAACTCCAGGGAATTACCTTGTAGTGATCGGCGGCGAAAGCGAAAGGAGCTAGTAGCGCGAAAGCCGCGCCCAGAAGAAGAAAACTCCGCACAGTCATCGGGAGATCACCTCGTTACTGATAATCTTCGCCCGCGGGAGTGACGCGTCGCGGATCTCTATAATTCCAATTGTAAGGCGTAAGGCAATAGGCCCAGCTTCGTCCGCCGGTCCTTTTCAACCCCTGGCGCGGCGCAGGCGGCGCCAGGCAACCTCACCGAGGTTGAGCAAAACGGCTATGGCCAGCAGTAGCGGCCAGAGGCGGAAAGCGGCCGGGATGCCGCGGCCACGGGGCTCGAAGATCTGACGCGAGGTGGGCTCAAAACGGCCGCCGGTGTAGGCGGAGAGCTGTTTCAGCAGTTCGGGGTTTGAGCCGTAGGTCGTCATTTCCAGTTCAGGCAGGAAGAGACCGACCTCGGGCCAGGCGGCGGATTCTTCCAAGGGCCGCACGCGGAACATGCCGTGCGGTTCGGGGAGAGAGACACGGGCGCGGACATGATCGGCGGTGAGGCGCTCCACCTTGAGCGGCTTGCGGAAGCCGTTGGGGCCGATGACGAATAGCTCCGGCAGGCGGGCGGGCAACGGCACAGCGGACGAGCCGAGATAGTCGGCGATGAGTTCACCGTTAGGCGCGTCGTAGATCAGTTCGGCGTGACCGGACTGGGCATGCGGCAGCACGTCGCGCACGAGGTTCGCCCAGAACTTATCGAAGCCCGGCCACGCGACCCAGGATTCGGCCCAGCGCGACTTGGCGTCGGAGGTGAAGACGGCGGCGCGGCCCAGACCATACTGCCAGCGCGCCAGCAGCGGATCGTCCACCGGCGGCGTGCCGGTGGCGGAGCCGGCAATGGTCAACAACGTCTCCGCCGTGGGCTTGGCCTGGTAGCGCACGTAGCCCTTCAGCGTGGGCGCGTTGCGCTCCAGGTCGAGCCCTTGCAGAATTTCGGCCGGGCGCGTGACATGAATGCCGATGGCACGCTCGACAGTGGTGGAGCCGGTGTGCTCCATCACGTCTTTCAGCAGGATCTGTTCGAGGCCCGACGGATCGGTAAGAAAGTACGCCTTGCCCTTGGCGAACTGAGCGACACGTTCGAGGTAGGCGCGATTGACGTCCTGGCCAAGCCCGACGGTGGAGATGGTGACGCGGTTGGCGGCGGCGTCCTTGGCGACGGTGGCGGAGTCGCCCTCCTCGCTGATGCCGTCGGTGAGCAGAACAATATGCTTGTAGGCGCCGGGAGCGGTGCGGATGCGGCGGTAGGCCTCGGAAAGCGCGGGCGCGATCTGGGTGCCGCCGTCGGGCGTGATGCCGGCGATGAGGCGCTTGATCATGGCGCGGTCCTCGGCACGGCGCAGGGGCACGGCCCACTGATGGGAGTTATCGAAGATGAGCACGCCGACCTGGTCGATGGGCTTCAGATTTTCGACCACGCCGATGGCGGCCAGCCGCGCCAGCTCCATCTTGCGGCCCTCCATGGAAGAGCTTTTGTCGATGATCAGAACAACGGTGGCGCCTTCAGGGCTACGCGGCGGAGCGATGGTGGCAGGCAGTGTGCGGCGAAGCGGATCGAGTTGCGGCTGCTTGCGATCCACGTAGATGTTGCGCTCGCCACCAATGACCAGCAAACCGCCGCCGCGCTGGACGAAGTGTTCGAGGTCGGCCTTGCGAGCCATGGGAATGGACTCGATGTCGCAGTTGTTCAGCACCACCACCTGATAGTCGTCAAGCTTGGCGAGCGCAAGCGAAGCGTTGGATGTGACGTCGAATTGCGCGGCCAGGAGCGTGGCCAGCAGGTGGGCGTCCATCGCTTGAGAGTCCTCACTGACAAAGAGCAGACGCGGACGGCGAACGTTGATAGCCTGCTCGGCGCGAACCTCGCCCAGGTCGCCGGCCTTCAGCTCCAGCGAGAGATCGATGGAGCCGGCGGTGGCGATGGCGGCGCGCACGGAGAGGCGGTTTTCACCGGCGTCGAGCTTCACTTCGGTGGCGCCGAGCGAGCGGCCCTCGGCGGCGATTTCCAGGCGCGCGGTGGCGGGCTGCGGACTAGTGACCGTGGCGAGGATGGGGAAACGCTCGCCGCTGAAGGCGACGGCGGGCAAGCTGACGGATTCGATTTTGAGACGCGGGGCGGCACGGCCGGCCATGGCGTAGGTATCGATGGGAATGCCTAGCTGGCGGGCCTGCCAGGCGGCGCGCGCAGCCAGACCGTCGGTTTCGCGGCCATCGGAGATGAGCACGATGCGCGGCACCAGGCCGGCGGGCAGCACGGTGACAGCCTGACGCAGAGCAGACTCGATGCTGGTGGCGCGGCCAGCGTCGCCCGCAGTGGAGAGCAACTTCCAGCCGGAGGCCATTTCACGCGGCGTGGGATAACGCAACGCGCGGGCGAAGGGCAGCACACGCACTTCATTGCGGCCGCGCGCGGATTCGATGGCGGCCACGGCACGCGAGGCGCGGTCGAGGTCGGCGGCAGGCACGCCGCCGCTGGTATCGACCAGCACAGCCACCGCGAGTTTCGATTCCTCGATGCGCAGATCGGGCTGGAACAGGCTGACCAAGGCAGCGGCGATGGCCGTGATCTTCAATGCGAGCGACAGCCGGCTGAGCGGGCGCGCGCGGTAGAGCCACCATTCCAGAGCGATGAGCAAAACGCCGAGAATCGCCAAGGCCTGCCAGATGTCCTTAGGCGGAGCGGCCGAGGCAACGCGCGCGGCCAGACCGCGAGCGGCCGTTTCGGGCGCGCGCCAGACATGATCGCCGAGGCCGGGCAGCGAGAGCGAGTAGACCAGTTCAATTCCGGGCGCTAGCACGCGTACGGTTGATGGGTCGGCTGTGAAGAAGCGGACGGTGCGGCCATCGAGGGTAAAGGGCAACGCGGCGCCGGAAGCGTCGAGCACGCGCACGGATTCGGTCGCCGTGGGCAGCTCAGCAGAGATGGCACCGGGCGGCGTGGCTACGATTTCACGGCGCAGGAAGAGATCCGGCGCCATCCACTGGAAGATGTTGGCAATGAGCAACGGCGTGGCCAGTGCAAAGCGCGACTGGGCACGCATCGGCTGAAAACCGAGACGAACACTGCGCGGCGCCGCGTCGCGCGCGACAATCAATGCACCCTGGGCGGACTCAGCAACGATCGACTCGTCGGCTGCGGGCATGAGCGTGCGCGCACCGCTCAAGCGCAGATCCTGCGAGCGCACGCCCGTGGCGACAGGATGCGTGGGCGACCAGCGCGCGACGGCCATCTCCGCCGTACCGGGCATGAGGCGCAACGATGGGCGGCGGGGATCATCAGCGGGAGTGAACGAGTCCAGCAACAGCAGATCGGCTTCGAAATCCGGCTTATAGGCGGAGGGCGCAAGGTAGCGCGCCTCGATATGCGGGTCGGCCGCGAGCAACGGCTTCAACGGCGCCGGATCGGCGGAAAAGACAGCGACGCGGAGACGGGCCGGCGCGGGCAACTCAAGCTGGACACGGTCGTCGAGCGGGAGGGCGTCGCGCGAATCGATGCGCGCTTCCAACCAGCCAGCGGAGGTGGCGTGGAAGGAGAATTCAACGATGGTTTCGGCGCCGGGCGCGACAGTAACGGTGCGCGACGAAACCAGCGCGCCGCCGACCCCGGCGACAAAGGGTACAGTGCGCGGCGCCGTGCCGTAGTTGCGCACGGTGGCCGCGGCGTTGAAGGAAGCATCGCCCGACGCAGCCTGACGCACTAGCAAGCGCGTGATGCCGAGATTGGCAGGCGGCGCGGCGGTTTCGATGACGCGCAGATTTTCGGGCGGCTCAAAGCCTTCAGCCGATGCGACGCGCGCGGGACCAACGTAGACGATTTCGCCAGCATGGCGCGCTTCCAGGCGAAGCGACTGCGTGGCGAGTTGGAAAGCGGGCTTGAGATCGAGCGCGGACGAGGAGGGGCGCGCCGAGCGGATGGCAGATTCTAGCGTCGCGCGGCTCGACTCAAAACGAGTGACGGGCGTGGGCAGTGAATCGGCGCGGACCACCATGACGCGGTCCGAGGCCGGCACACGATGCAGCCAGGCAAGGGCCTGCCGGCGGGTCTCATCTCCAACGGAGGTGGCGCTGGTCCAGGCGGAGGTATCGAGCAGCAGGACGTGATCCAGCCCGGCGGTGTCGCGGCTGCCGAAGCGCGGCTGGGCGATAGAGCCGATGAGCGCGGCCAGAGCGAGCAGTTGCAGGATGAACGACCAGGGCTGATCGATGCGGCGTCGACGGCGCTGGTCGGCCTGACGCGCGGCCTGCGGCCAAAAGCGGAGCGTGGCCACGGTATAGCGGCGGCGCGTGCGGACCAGCAGATAGAGTGCGGCAAGGGCCGCGGCAGCGGCGGCGAAGAGCCCCAGGAATTCGAGCGCGCTGAGGTTAGCGAAGAACATCGGCTAGAAGCGCGCCTCCGGGGTGAGTAGTGCGGTTTCGGTTGGAAGACGACACAGGCACGGGACTAGCGGCCCCCTTCCAGAGTCGCGAAGATGGCCTCGTCGAGTGCGAGCGAGGTGGCCAGACCGGCATAGCGGCCACCGGAGCGCAAAGCGAGATCCTCCACGCGTCCGCAATATAGATCGAAGTTATCGCGCGCGGTGCGGCAGGCATCGGCATCGAGCAGCAGTTCGCGCACCGTGCCGGTTTCGGCGTCGATCAGCGTCACCTCGCCATCGAGCTTGGGCGAACGGTCGGAGTCCGCCCAGACCTGCATCAACAGCAGCTCATTGCCGAAGTCGGCGAGGTATTGGAGCGGCTTGAGCACATCGTCGTCCGTGAGAAAGTCCGAGACCACGATCAGCAGGCCGGGGCGCGAGTGCGTGGAGATGAACTGGCGCGAGACGTCGAGGAAGTTTGAACGTCCACCCGGCTCCAGCGCGGCCAGGAAATCGTTCACGGGGCCGAAGCGATGGCGGCCACCGGTGGCGAGCAGCGGCTCGTCCAAACGCTCGTGGAAGGGCTGGATGAGAATCGAGTCGTGCCGCACCAGCCCGATGTAGGCGAGCGCGGCGGCCAGGCGGCGGGCGAAATCAAACTTCGAAGTGTCGCGCGGCTCGGGCGCGGCGGTCATCGAGAGAGAACAATCGACCAGCAGGCGGATGGGCGTGCGAGGCTCGATTTGGAAGACCTTCAGGAAGAGCTTGCCCAGCCGCATGTAGGCACGCCAGTTGACGGCGCGCACGTCATCACCCTGGTGGAAGCGGCGATGATCAAGGAACTCCAGGCCGGCGCCGGCGTAGTGCGAAGCGTTGTGGCCGCCCACCAGACCGGCAAAGGAGCGCTGCCAGCGGATGGCCAGACGTTCCAGGCGTTCGAGAGTCGGGCGGTCGAGCAGCGGCGTGGCCATGGCGGCTTAACGCGTGGCAACAGCGGTCGATTCAGCGATGATCGTCGCGAGCAGCGTCTCCGGCGTCTGGTCGTCAGCGTGGGCGTCGAAGTTGAGAATCACGCGGTGGCGCAGGACGGCCGACGCGACGGCGCGGATGTCGTCGATGGAGAGATGCGCATTGCCGTGCATCAGGGCGCGCACGCGGCCGCATTCGACCAGCGCCTGAGCGCCGCGCGGCGAGGCGCCATAGCGGATGTACTTGGCGGCAAGCGGATGGGCGCCATCGCCGGCGGGCTGCGTGGCCAGCACCAGCGCCACGGCGGCGTCCATGACGTGCGGCGCGACAAGCACTTCACGGCAAGCGCGGCGAATGGCGAGAATGGTGTCGCGGTCCATCACCTGATCGAGCTGCGGCTCGTCCCGCTCGATAGTGCGCTCGACAATCTGGCGCAGACCGTCGCGCGTAGGGTAGTCGACCAGGATCTTCATCAGGAAGCGGTCGAGCTGGGCCTCGGGCAGCGGGTAGGTGCCCTCCATCTCGATGGGATTTTGCGTGGCCATGACAAGGAACGGCCGTTCCAGCGTGTGCGTGACGACGCCTGAAGTGACAGTGCGCTCCTGCATAGCTTCGAGCAGCGCGGACTGCGTCTTGGGCGTCGCGCGGTTCACCTCGTCGGCCAACACGAGATTGGCGAAGATGGGGCCGGGTTGAAACTTGAGCGCCTTGGCGCCACCCTCGCTGGTTTCCATAATCATGCTGCCAACGATGTCGGCTGGCATGAGGTCCGGCGTGAATTGGATGCGCGAATACTTCAGGTGCAGGACGCGGCCGAGCGTGCGCAGCAGCGTAGTCTTACCGAGCCCCGGCACGCCCTCCAGCAGCACATGTCCGCCGGCGAGCAGACAGGTGAGCACGCCGTCGACGACGTCCTGCTGGCCGACAATGATTTTGCCGATCTCACGCCGGACCTGGTCCAGGCGCGCCACGGCCTCCTGAAGCGTTACGGACTGGGGCACGCCACCATTGTATGGCATCGCCACGCGGCTACTCGTCGCGCAGCGCCACCATTGGATCAATGCGCATGGCGCGGCGCGCAGGCAGATAAGCAGCGACAGCCGTGGTGGCGAGCAGCGTGGCGGCCACCAACGCGTAGGTGACAGGATCGGCCGGCTTGACGCCGTGCAGGAAGCTCTCGACAAGGCGTCCGAGCGCCAGCGCGGCCACAACGCCGACGGCAAGGCCGGCCAGCGTCAAACGCAGAGCGTGGCCGACAACGCGGCTCAACGTATCGGCGGGCGTGGCGCCGAGCGCCATGCGCAGACCGATTTCACGTGTCTGCCGGCCGATCAGATACGCGAGCAAGCCGTAGAGGCCCACGGCGGCAAGCACCAGAGCGAGCGCGGCAAAGGCGGTGATGAGCGTCGAGATCATGCGCCGTCCGGCGGTGTCTTCGTCGAGGATCTCCTCCATGGTGGCGATGTCGGAAAGCGGCTGTTCGGGGTTGATAGACCAAACCAACTGGCGCACGGCAGTGGAAAGTGTGGAGGGATCCACACGCGCGCGCAGCGCCAACGCGGAGGCCGGATAGCGCGCCTGCCAGGCCGGAACATAAATCTCTGGTTTTGGTTCGGCATCGAGCCCGGACTGGTGGATATCGCCAACAACGCCCACCACCGCCAACCACTTGTCGCTGGAGAAAGAGATGCGCCGTCCGACGGCGTTGCCGCCCGGCCAGAGACGGCGTGCGAGCGTCTGATTGACGATGACGACCGGCGCCGAGTTTTCATCGTCGGTCTCCGTAAAATCGCGGCCGGCGACGAGTGGAATGCCCATGGTGCGCAGGTAGCCGGCGCTGGCCACGCGATAGCAGGTCGAGACGCTCTCCCGCTCATCGTGCCCTTCACCGCGGACACCCGATATGTTGCCCTTGGAGGCGATGGGAATTTGATTGGTGAGACCAGCATCTTCAACGCCGGGCAGCTCGCGCAGTTTACGCAGCAGTTCACGCTGGAGGGCAAGGTCTTCCGACAGGCTGTGCTTGCCGCGGCCCTGCGGCATCATCAGAGTCAACAGGTGATCCGTGCGGAAGCCGACCGGTGTGCCGCGCACGGCGGCCAGTGTGCGCAGCAACAGGCCGGCACCAATTAGGAGCACGAAGGCGAATGCGACCTCTGCCCCCACCAACAGTGCGCGCAAGCGCCGCGCGCCGGTGGCCGAGGCCACACCGCCGGCGGTCTGCTTCAGTGCACTGGCCACGTTCAGGCGGCGCAACTGCACAAGCGGCACCAAGCTGAAGACGAAGGCGGTGAGCAGAGCAATGGCGGAGGTGAAGACGGCGACGCGCGCGTCGATACCAAGATGCTGAAAGGCATTGATCTCGGTCGGTGCGAAACGCATGAGGAAGCGGAAAGTAACCAAGGCCAGCAACAGGCCCAGCGCGGAGCCGGCCGCACAGAGAATGAGGCTTTCACAGGCGGCGCGGCGCAACAGCGACGGCCATTCGGCGCCAAGCGCGGAGCGGATGGCCAGTTCCTTGGCGCGGGCGGCGGAGCGGGTAAGCAGCAGATTGATCAGATTGGAGCAGGCGATGAGCAGGATGAGCCCGACGGTGCCGAGAAGGAGGAAAAGCGTCTTGCGCGTGCTCCCGACAAAATGTTCGCGCAGTGGCGCCACGAAGGCGCCGACTTTTTCGTTGGTGCCGGGATATTCCCGCGCCAGCGCCGCGCCGATGGAACGCATCTCCGAATTGGCCTGCGCGAGCGTGACGCCGTCGCGCAGGCGGGCGGCGACCATCCAGTTGTGGCGGCCGCGCGCGGCCCACTCCTCGGCTGTGTAGCCGGAGCCAAACGGCGCCCACAACTCGGCCGGCTTGGCATGATACTCGGCGGGAGGCTCGGCGCCGGCGGCGAGGACACCGATGATGGTGTGCGGCTTATCGTCAAGTGTCAGCAGGCGTCCCAGCACGCGCGGGTCGCGATTGAAACGGCGCTGCCAGAAGGCGTCGCTCAAGATGACGACAGGCGCGGAGCCGGGACGGTCCTCGTCATCGCGGAAGGTGCGCCCCAGCACGGGTTGCGTGCGCAAAGCGCGCCAAAAGCCGGCCGTCACGCGACTAGCCATGACCACCTCGGGGGCTCCGTCGCCAGTGAGGCGGAAGCCGGTGTCCTCCATGGCGCCCATCTCGCTGAACGAATGCGCGCGCTCGCGCCAGGACACGTAGTTGGCGGGCGCGACCGGACTATCGGTCAGGCCAAAGAACGGCGCGCTTTCCCAGATGAGCACCAGGCGGTCCGGCTGAGCATAAGGCAGCGGACGCAGCAGCACCGCGTTGACCAGCGAAAAAACAGCCGAATTGGCTCCCACGCCCAGCGCCAGCGTGGCAATCATGACGGCGGTGAAGCCGGGGGTTCGACCAAGCGCGCGCAGGCTCAAACGAACGTCCCCGAGCAGATCAGACAGCATATAGACACTACGATTCACGCACACCAACGGTGCCGTTACAGACGTAACAATCGCCCCATTAATCGTGACGCAGGGCCTGGATCGGATCAATCCGGCTGGCGCGCCAGGCGGGAACCAGCGCCGCGGCAGCGCCCACCACCGCCAGCGTGATGGAGGCCACGGCCGCCGTCGGCGCGTCCGCAGCCACCACACCGTAAAGCTGCGACGACAGGTATCGACTGAGCAGCCAGGCACACGGAATACCCATCCCCAGCCCGAGCCCCAACAGGCCCAGCGCCTCCCGCATCACCATCCAGACGAGCGCGCCGCGTGACGCGCCCAACGCCGTGCGCAAGCCCAGCTCGCGTGTGCGCCGCGTCACGGTGAGGGCCATCACGCCGTACAGACCGACGCTCGCCAGCAGCGTCGCCAGAGCGCCGAAAGCCACCGCCAGCATCGCGCTCAGCCGCTCCGTGCCGAGAGTTTCGTCGAGCTGGTCATCGAGCGTCTTCATCTCATAGACCGGGATTGTCGCATCCAGCTCGCGCACCTGCCGGCGCAGCGCGGCAAACAGGGCGCCGGGCTCGGCAGAGGTGCGGATATAGAACGCCGTTCCGACGCTCTGCTCCATCTGCGGGAACGGAAAGAAAACCTGGCGGCGCACGCCTGAGCGCGGGCCCTCGTAGAGCGAGTCCTCCGCGACGCCGACAATCTCTGTGTCGGGCTGGCTTTGCGTGCCGGTGTCCAATCCGATGTGCCGCCCGATGGCGCTCTGGTTGCCAAAGAAGTGGCGCGCGAACTTACGGTTCACAATCGCTACCTTGACGTGGCCGGCGACGTCGCGGCTGTCGAAGTCGCGGCCTTCCACAATGGCAATGCCCATTGTCCGCCAGTAGCCGGGCGAGACGCCGTTGACGAAGCCCTGGACATCCCGATCGCTGGCCGGATGGCCCTCGATCCGGAAATCCCAATCCGCCTGCCGGCCGCTCAGTAGCGGAATCCAGGCATAGCCGGCCGACTTCACCTCGGGCCACGAGCGGACGCTTTCGAGCAGCCGCGTGTAGAAGTCCTGCACGCGCGGCAGCGTGTAGCCAGCCCGCGCCGGGTCGACCTGAAAAGTGACCAGGCGGTCAATGTCGCGGAATCCCGAGTTCGAGTCCTTCAGGTTGAGCAGTGTCTGGACCAATAGCAGCGCGCCGGCGATCAGCAGGAACGAGAACGCCACCTGCGCCGCCACCAGGCTCTTGCGCAGCCGCACCGCGCCGCGGCTGCCGGCCACCGCGCCGACGGCCTCCTGCAACGTGCTCCACAAATCGGCGCCGAGCGCCCGCCACGCCGGCGCCAGGCCGAACAGCAGCACCGTCGTCAGCGCCAGCGCGGCATTGAAGGCCAGGATGCGCCAGTCCGGCACCGCCCGCAACGTGGCCAGCATCCCGTTCATCGGCAGAAAATGAAGCAGTCCACGCACCAGCGCCACCGACAGCACCAGGCCCAGAGCGCCGCCCAGCACCGATAGCACGGCGCTCTCCATCAGCAGTTGCCGCAGCAACTGGCCGCGCGACGCACCAATCGCCAGGCGCAAGGCCAGCTCCTTCTGCCGCGCCGCGGCGCGCGCAATCAGCAGGCTCGCCACGTTGAAGCACGCTATCAGCAGCACCATCCCCGCCATGCCCATCAGCGCCAGCAGGGCCGTCGCGTAGCTTTTCCGTAACTCCGAGTAGCCCGTGGCCGCGGACTCGGTCAGCACCTTGCGGGCCAGGAAGCGCGCGCGGTCCTCGGCCGCGACATCGCGCAGCGCGGCGCTCTGCGCTTCGTCTCGCAGGATGGCGCTCAGCAGCGGCTGTAGCGAAGCCTGCGCCGATTGGAGCGTATAGCCGGGCTTACGGCGCGCGAAAATCTGAACCCATTGTTTGCGCCGGTTCCCCATATTACCCAAGTTCATCTGGATCGGAATCCGGACCTGCGGCGCGCGCGCCGGATCGAGCCCGGAAAATCCCGCCGCCGAGACGCCCACAATCACCATCGGATGGTTGTCGACCAGCACCTTCCGGCCGATCACGCCCGGATCGGCCGCAAAGCGCGCCACCCAATATTGGTGGCTCAGCACCACCACCGGATGGCCCCGGTAGACGCGGTCGTCCTGCTCGGGCGTAAACACGCGTCCGAGCGCCGCTCCGACGCCCAGCGCCTGGAAGTAGTTGCCCGAGACCAGCTCGCCGGTAATGCGCTCCGTCGTGTCGCCCAACCCGATCGAAACCGGCGTGTAATAGCGGCAGAATACATAGGAAAATGCCGTCGCCCGTTGTTGGAAATCCTGGTACATCGGGTACGACGACGCCCGAAGTCCGCGGTTACTTCCGAGATGCGGCCCGCTGGTCCAGATCATTTGCAGTTGCTCGGGCTGGCGCACCGGCAGCCGCCGCAGCAGCAACTGGTCAAGCAGCGTGAAAATCGCCGTGTTGGCGCCGATGCCCAGCGTCAGCGACAGCACCGCCACCACGGTGAACGCCGGACTGCGCCTCAACAGCCGTAGGGCGTGACCCAAGTCCCGCATCGTCATCTCGAGAATCGGCAGGCCGCGCCGGTCCCGGCAAGCCTCCATGGCAGGCTCCAAGCCGCCTGCTTTCACCAGCGCCACACGGCGGGCCGCTTCCGGCGTCATCCCCGCGCGCAAATTCCGCTCGATCTCCAGTTCGAGGTGGCTCTCCAATTCCTCGGCCAGCTCACCATCGCGGCGTCTCCTGTAGAACAGACCGCCCAGCCGGGCAAGCAGTACGCGTAGGGCGCTCATGAAGCATCCCCGGAGGGCGCGAAGAAACGCGCGATGATGCCGGTGGCGCGCGCCCACTCGCGCGCTTCCCGATCAAGCTGCTTCTTTCCGGCCGGCGTGAGCTTGTAATACTTGGCCCGGCGGTGATTGTCCGAAACGCCCCACTCCGCGCGGATGAAGCCCTCCTGCTCCAGCTTGATCAGCGCCGGATAGAGCGTCCCATAGCGCACCTCAAGCTGCTCTCCGCTGGTCTGCTCAATCCGCCGGGCAATCCCATAGCCGTGCTGCGGCCCAAGCGTACCCAGCGTTTTCAGCACCATCAGCGCCAGCGTGCCCTGCCAGACGTCCGTCTTTTCGGCCATGTGCACTCCTATTGGATTCCAGTATCAAACTATCGCAACTCTGATTGGAAAGCAATAGGAACGCGCCGCCGCTCACTCGGCCGCGCGGAAAACCATCGCGGACGGCTCGGCGCCGGTGCGTGTGCAATAGTCGCGAAACAGCGTGCCGTAGCTGTCCAGGATGTAGTCGTTCTCAGTGAAGCCGAGCTCAACCGCGGTGCTGTCGATCCAGTCCGGCTCGCCTTCGAGTTCGAGGAAAACGCCGATGGGCGTCTCGTCGAGCACGACGTGGCCCGGCTCACCCGGCCGGGCGAAGGTGGTGCGGTACTTCTCGTAGCGGAAGCGCGGCCCGTAGCCCAGCGCCTCAATGATGCGGCGCAGCGCGAAAAAGTCGCCGACCGGAGTTTCAATCTCGGGCCGCGACTTGTGCGGGCCGGGCTCGGCCGGTCCCTTGAAGGTCAGTATCGCTTCGCCCAGGAAGGAGCGCAGACGCAGCAAGCGGCCGCTGGTGGCTAACTCCGCCGTGGGCGTGTCGAAGACGATGTTCGACTCGAATGCCCGCTCATGGACCGCGGCGAAGCCAGTGCGCGCCAGCAACTCCAGCGCCGCGCCGGCATTCGCCATGCCTAGTTTGATCTCAATTTCCAGTGTTGGACCCGCCATCAACTCCAGTATGCGGCTGGCGGCGGATAACATTCATGGCCACCGAAAGAACGGAAGCGACATCGCCAAGGTTAGATGGCACGACGATGGTGGACGACGCCTTGGCGATGCGGCCAAACTCGGCGACGTACTGTTCGGCGACGCGCAACTGCACCGCCTCAAAGCCACCGGGCTCGTTGATGGCTTCGGCCACACGGCGCAAACCCTCGGCCGTAGCCGCGGCCACCGCCAGAATGGCCGACGCCTGGCCCTCGGCCTCGTTGATCTGCTGCTGGCGGCGCGCCTCGCTGCTCTTGATCACCTTCTGCTTTTCGCCCTCGGCGGTGTTGATGTTGGCTTCGCGAACGGCCTCGGAATTCAGAATGGTGGCGCGTTTTTCGCGCTCGGCACGCATCTGCTTCTCCATGGCAGAGAGGATGTCCTGCGGCGGATTGATGGACTTGATTTCGTAGCGCAGTACTTTGACGCCCCAGGGCTCGGTGGCCTTGTCGAGCTCACTGACTACACGCGCGTTGATATTGGAACGTTCCTCGAACGTCTTGTCGAGATCTATCTGGCCAATCTCGCTGCGCAGCGTGGTTTGCGCCAACTGGCGGATGGCGAAGCTGAAATCGGAAATGCCGTAGGCGGCGCGCTCCGGGTTGAGCACCTTCAGATAGAGAATGCCATCGACGCCCACCTGAACGTTGTCGCGCGTGATGCAGATCTGTTCCGGAATGTCGATGGCCTGCTCCTTCAGCGATAAGCGGTAGCGGATGACATCGACAAACGGCGTGAGAATGTGAAAGCCAGCCTGCAAGGTGCCGGCATATTTGCCCAGGCGTTCAACGACATAGGCCGACTGTTGTGGCACAACCACGGCGGTTTTGGCCAGGACGATGACAACAACCAGAATCAGCAAAAAGACTGCTAACAGAGCTCCGGCTTCCATGAACGGTTCCTCTTTCGTCTAGAGTGCGCGAATGTGCAGCATCAGTCCGTCGACGCGCTCCACCTTGCAACGCGTGCCGGCTGCGATGGCCGCGCCCCCCATGTTGGTGGCGTTCCAGGACGTGCCGCGCAGCTCCACCTTGCCCACCGAACCGGGCTCGATGGCCTCGCTGGCGCAGGCGATCTCCTCGGTCAGGTTGTCGACGGCCAGCTGCGGCGATAGGCGGGAGAAGCGCTGCATCAGCGGCTTACGGAAGAACAGCAGCCCCGCCACCGACAGCAGGGCAAACAGTACGCCCTCCCCGGCAAGGCCGATTTCCATGCCCAGGATCTTTAGCGCGCCGACCATAAGCCCGGCGGCGCCGAAGAAAATGATGTAGAAACCACCGGGCGTGAGTATCTCCCCGGCCAACAGCGCCAGGCCCACCAGCATCCACATCCACCAAGTCATGGTGTAGATCTCCATTGGACCGTCATCATAGCGCACGGCGGCGCTCAGCAACAGCGTGAACGCTGATACTTGGCGCGCAGATGATGTTCGCAGAAGCGGCGCCACTCGGTGCCCGAGTGAGCGCAATGGTGCTGTTCGAGATGGCGCTGGTAGGCACGTTCGTCGGCTAGTTCGCGCAGAATCTCATGCAACACGTGGGCCAACTGCCGGAGGCGTCGCATCGTTAGAACTCCTCGGCACGCAGTTGCGTCTGGACAAATGGTGTTTCCAGGTTGACAGGCTTGCGGCGGCCGGTGAGCAGTTGCCACCAGACACGGAGCGAATCCGCCAGCACCAGCGCCACCAACACCATGAAGAGGCCGCAGACGGCGGCGTCCAAACGGTTGTTGAAGATGAGTTGTCCGGTGTGCGGGCCCTGCGGGCCGGCGGCGAGCGCGTTGGCCTGCGCCAGAAAGCCGATGCGCTCAGCGGGGCTGAAGATCTTGTCCCAGCCGGCCGAGAAGGTAACGATCACCAGCCAGATGAGCGGGATGAGCGTGATCCAGGCGTAGCGCAGGCGGTAGAGCTTAATCAAGATGGTGGTGGCGACACACAATGCCACGGCGGCCAGCAATTGATTGGCGATGCCGAACAGCGGCCACAGCGAATTGATGCCGCCGAGCGGATCGAGCACACCCTGAATGAGAAAATAGCCCCAGGCCGCGACGACAAGCGCGCTGGTGGCTAGCACGCCGGGCATCCAACTGACGCGGCCGAGCGGCTTATATACGTTGCCGAGAAAGTCCTGCAACATGAAGCGGCCGACGCGCGTGCCGGCGTCGAGAATGGTGAGAATGAAGAGCGCCTCGAACATGATTGCGAAGTGGTACCAGAATTTGAGCACCGCCTCGTTGCCACCGACGCGCGAAAAGATGTGCGCCATGCCAAGCGCCAGCGACGGCGCGCCGCCGGTGCGCGCAAACAGCGTCTGCTCACCGACATGATGAGCGAGCTCGGACATCTGTTGTGGCGTGACGGCGAAACCCCAACTGGAAATCATGGTCGTGGCCGCTTCAGCCGTCGAGCCGACAACACCGGCCGGGCTGTTCACGGCGAAGTAGACGCCCGGCTCCAGCGAGCAGGCCGCGATCATGGCCATCAACGCAACGAAGCTCTCCAGCAGCATGGCGCCAAAGCCAATAGGGCGGATGTGGCGCTCGCTGGCAATCATCTTGGGCGTAGTGCCGGAGCTGATGAGCGCGTGGAAGCCGGAGATGGCGCCGCAGGCGATGGTGATGAAGCAGAACGGGAAGATGGTGCCGGCAAAGATGGGACCGGTGCCGTCGACAAAGCGCGTCAGCGGCGGCATGCGCAGCTCCGGCCGCACAAACAGAATGCCAATGGCGAGCATGCTGATGACGCCCAGCTTGACGAACGTGCTTAAATAATCGCGCGGCGCCAACAGCAGCCACACCGGCAGCGCCGAAGCGGCAAAGCCGTAGACGATGATGCAGATGGCCAGCGCCATGCCACTGAGCGTGAAGGCACCGGCATAGCTGGAGCTGTGCGCAATCCACTGTCCGCCGAAGATGCTGGCCACTACCAGCAGAAATCCGATGATGCTCACTTCCAGCACGCGGCCGGGCCGGAGGTAGCGCAGATAAAGTCCCATGAAAATGGCGATGGGAATGGTGGCGGCGATAGTGAATGCGCCCCACGGGCTACCCTTCAGCGCGTTGACCACCACCAGGCCGATGACAGCCAGCATGATGATCATGATCAGCAACACGGTGACGAGCGCCGTACCGCCACCCAGCTTGCCAATCTCTTCCTTGGCCATTTCACCGAGCGATTTGCCGTCGCGCCGCACGCTGGCGAAAAGCACGACAAAGTCCTGCACGGCTCCGCCCAGCACAACGCCGAGAATGATCCACAGGGTTCCTGGCAAGTAGCCAAACTGCGCGGCCAACGTGGGGCCAACCAGCGGGCCGGGTCCGGCAATGGCGGCGAAGTGGTGCCCGAAGACGATCCACTTATTGGTTGGCTCGAAGTCGTGACCGTTGCGCAAACGCTCCGCCGGGGTAGCGCGTTGTGGATCCAGAGCCATCACCTTGGCCGCAATGAACGCGGCATAAAAGCGGTAGCTGACAAGATAGGTGCAGACCGCGGCAGCCACCAGCCAGGCCGAACTGATCGGCTCACCGCGGTGCAGTGCAATGCCGGCGAGCGTCGCGGCGCCGGCGAGCGACACTGCGCTCCAGATGACAATTCCAAGCAGACGTTTCATTACGAGGAATTGTATCGGGATGCGCAGTGGTGTGGCGCGTAGCCGGTCTTAGCTCCAGAACGTTAAGTACGGTCCGGCACCAGTGAGGCGCAGCAGATACAGCGCCACCTCGCGGGCGTGATAGTCACCCCACATGGAGCTTTCGCCGCGCGGAACACCGTCGGAATCGGGCATGCGGTCCCAACCGTTCGGCCGGTGGTAGACCGAATGCAAGATGAGGCCTTGATGATGCGCATCGGTACTCAGATAGGGTTCATCGAACAACGCCTCACAGACGGTCAGACCGGCTTGAGTATAGGTGCTGTTTGAGAGCGCGTGACCCAGGCGCAGCAGGCCCTGCGCGGCGATGGCAGCGGCAGAGCTATCGATGGGCTCGTGCGGATTGAAGGGATCGGACGTGCGCTCGCGCCAGTTGGGCAGGTTCGCCAAGCCCGGAGCGCCGGTGTCCCAATAGGGAATGCCATCGGTGGGCGTATTGGCGATGTAGAAGTCGGCCGTGGCCTCTGCCGCGCGGACGATTACGGCCTCAAAAGCCGCGGCTCCGCCAAAGGGCTCGAATTCAGCAGCCGGGGTGGCGCGCAGGAACTCGAGCTGCTCAGCAAAGCCGCAGATGGCCCAGGCCAGACCGCGCGTCCAGGTGGAAAACGGCGAATAGCCCTGCTGCGAATTGGGGGCACGGTAGTTGCCGTCGTTCGGATTGAATAGACTTTCGTGCGCCGTGCGGCCACGCACGTCGTAATGATCGCGCCCTTCACCGTAGTAGACCGAGTACTTCGCCGTGGCCCGGGCGTGATCGATCAACCGGCCGAGCAGTGAAATGCGGCGGTCGTTTTCGCCCATCAGAACATGACCCAGGCGGTGAGAAACGGCAAGTGCGCGCAGGCTGCGGATGGTGTCGACAAATAGCGACTGCGGGCCGTTGAAGCTATAAATATAGCCGCCGCCATCGGCGGTGCGCGCCCAGCGTGAGGCCTGCACAGCGCCGGATGTCTTCAAGGCCAGTTCGTAGAAGTTGTGCTCCCACTTGTTGGCGGGCACGCGGCCCTCATTCATCAACCGCAGCAGGTTGCCGTAGGTGCTGACGTTATTAAAGCCGTGATCGTGAACGCCAATGTGCGAAACATGGGGCGCCATGAAATCGACCGTATGGGCGCGTCCGGCCGTGAGGAATTCCCCCTCCCCCGTGGCATCGAACTGCAGGATTTCGGCGCCAAACTGGAACCCCTGCGTCCACTCCGTCCAGCCGCGGCTGGTGTAGTGGCCCTCAACGGTGAAGACAGGTGAGCCAAGCGCCGGCCGCCAACTGGCCTGGATGGACCGGATTTTGGCCGCAGACAGCTCAAACAGGCGGTGCGCCTTTTTCTGGAGCCCCGCTGTACACAGTGAGTTGTTGACATTCATATGGAGAGAACTTTGCCCGAGGCCGCGGCCTCGTGTGCGCCCAAAGTGATCTCGCAGAGGCGGAAGATCTCTTCGCGCGGCAACAATGTGGGCTTACCCAAATAGACGTGATCGAGGAACTCAGCAAAGATGGAGCCCTCGGGAGGCAATTGTGCGATTTTTTCGGGCTTGCGGCCGTGGGCGAGCAGCGTGACGCCGGTGGCCGCCATGTACTCGGCGATACCGCGCGTACCGGCTAGACGCAAACGATCGTCACCGTGGGAGCCGGCCGAAGCGGGGCGGCAGTAGTCCATGTGCAGCGTCGCGGTGCCGCCATTGTCCAGACGAAACGACGTCGTGGTGGTGGTTTCCATATCGCCCTGGCGCAGGTCTCCGGCAACGCCCTGGAAGCCGCAAACGGCCTTCAACTCACGGCCGGAGGTGAACCTCATCAGATCGAACATATGGATACCGATCCAGAGGATGGTGCTGCCGTATGTCCGGCGGTTCCGCATCCAGGCGTCGCGTTCGCCAAGCACGTAGGATTTTTGCGCCGAGATCTGGATTACCTCGCCGATGGCGCCAGACTGCACAATTTTGCGCAGCGCCTGATAGGGGCGTTCCCAACGCATGGGCAGCAGCATGCCAAGCTTGACGCGCTGCGCGGCCACGGCCTTGTGAATACGGTTCAGATCGCCGCGCGTGATGGCGAGCGGCTTCTCGGCGATGACGTGCATACGGCGGCGAACACATTCGAGAACAGCAGCGGCGCGTTCACCGTCATTATTGGCGATGAAAGCCACGTCGGGCTTCAGTTCGTCCAGCATGCGGCGCGGATCGGAGTAAACACGAGCCTTGCTGCCGCGCACAAAGCGCTCCGCCGCCTTCACATCGCGATGTTGCACGCCCACAATTTCAACATCCGGGTAGCGCGCCAGAGGCTTGGTGGCTTCTGCCGAGTGGCCATCCAGGCCCCATATTGCGACATGCACTTTCTGCGGAAGGCGCACCACATCAGCCGCTTCAGCGCGCACGGCGGCCGCGCCGGCCAGCAACGCGCGCCGCGAAAAAGCGAGCGAGTCCATCTCTGCCATGTCCGTTATTGTGTCAAACCCGGAACCGGACTAGGGCAAGATGCGCAATTCTGCAAAGTGCGCCAGCGTGCCGGGGCCGACCCACAACGCCAGAGCGCCGCCCTCGTCACCAAGGAAGAGGTCGTTCACCACAAGCGTTGGCTGCGCAGCATCGTGCACGTACAAACACGCCTTACGGCCCTTCACTGTAATGCGGACGTGTGTCCATTCGCCGGGCACCAGATCGACGTATGACTCGTACTTCTCGGGAAACTCCTTGCGCAAGCGCTGCCAGGGGTAGTCGGGAAATGCGATGTATTGCGCCGCGTGATTGCGCCGCACCTGATCCTCCACCCGGCCGTTGGTAGGGCGAAGATAGAAAGCCTCATACTTCTCGCCCTTTCCGCGTACGCGAAAAGCCAAGCCGACAAAGCCGCGTGCGGCCGCGCCCGCGCCGGCGCCAGGTTCGCCGGCCATCCAGAGCTCAATGCTGCCGTCGCGAAAGTCGTCGTGTTTAAGCAGGTAGAGACGTTCGCCCTCGGCGGCCTCGTTCATGGCCACGACGCGCACCGCCCGGCGGCCTTTGTAATCAACAGTTTCAACCTTGACGCCCAGCAGAGCGGTGGCGTCGGGAATACCCGTCTGGCCCGATACGGCCATGGCTGCGCAGGCGGCCAGCGCGAGCACGCGCATAGGAGGTCACCTCGGTTCGTAGAAACTGAGCGAGTTCTCCCCCTGACTGAGGAGCCTCACACGTTTCAATTGTAGGTATGACTCCTGCAAAGACCGTGTAAATTTCGAGGCGTGCTGCACAATCACCATCGGCCGCGGCGCGGCGCCCAGCGCCTCCAGGCAGAGTGCGTACTCACGCTCGCGCGGGTAGGGCGGATCGAGAAAAACGATATCAGCCTCGTACTTGGTGATGACCGGCGCAGCCGAGCCGGCATGCACCTCAGAGCGGGCACCGAGATCGAGCGCGCGGATGTTTTCTTCCAGAGCGCGCAGCGCCGGCCGGCTCTTCTCAATGAAGATGGTGCGGCTGGCACCACGGCTGAGCGCCTCAAGCCCGACACTGCCGGAGCCGGCGTAGGCATCGAGAAAGACGGCGCCGTCAATGTGTGGCGACAGTATGTTGAACAGCGCCTCGCGCAGACGGTCCGGCGTCGGCCGGACGCTATCCCCGCCGGGCGCCTTCAAGCGCCGGCTGCGAAACTCACCACCGATAACTCGCATGGACTTGTCGTGCGTCTCCTTGGGCGACGTAATCAGCCAACCAGCGCCAGGCCATAACGATGCTGCCAATGTTCGCGCACGTAGCGCACGGCGCCGTCCAGCTCCTGACGCGACACGGGGCGTTCGACAAAATCCTGCGCCTCGCACCGCGCTAATTCCAGGATCTCCCCATCGCGTAGTAAATTGCCAATCCGGAAGGCCGGCAGTCCGCTTTGCCGGGTGCCAAGAAACTCGCCCGGCCCTCGCAGCTTGAGGTCCATTTCGGCGATTTTGAAGCCATCGGAAGAATCCACCAGCGTGCGGATGCGTTCGCGCGCCGTGTCGTTCAGCTTATCGGTCACCAGTACGCAGTAGCTCTGCGCGGCGCCGCGGCCGACGCGCCCGCGCAGCTGATGAATCTGCGCCAGGCCGAAGCGTTCAGCGTTTTCAATCACCATTACGGTAGCGTTGGCGACGTCGACGCCCACCTCAATTACCGTGGTCGAGACAAGCACCTGCACCTCTCCACGCTGGAAGGCGGCCATCACGGCCTCCTTCTCCTCGGCCGGCAGGCGGCCGTGCAGCAGGCCTACCTTCAAGGTGGGGAAGACGTCACGCGACAGCTCTTCGTAGGCCGCCTGCGCCGCCTTCATGGCCTGCGTTTCGCTCTCTTCAATCACCGGATAGACGATGTACGCCTGGCGCCCCGCGCGTACTTCCTTGAGGATGAAGCTGTAGACCTGCTCCAGCTCAATGCGCGTCTTATGTACAGTGCGGATAGGCATGCGGCCGGGTGGCAACTCGTCGATGATGCTGACATCAAGATCGCCGAAAACAGTCAGCGCCAGGGTGCGCGGGATGGGCGTGGCAGTCATCACCAGCACGTCCGGCGCAATTCCCTTGCCCTGTAGCGCCTTGCGTTGCAGCACGCCGAAGCGGTGCTGTTCGTCGATGATGGCCAGACCCAGGCGCGAGAACTCGACGTTGTCCTCGAGCATGGCGTGCGTGCCGATGACAAGCTGCGCGAAGCCGGCGGCGATGGCACGTTTAGCCAATTCCTTTTCCTTCTTTGTCATCGAGCCGGTGAGCGGCACCACCTGATAGGCCAGCGGCGCCAGCACGCGCTTCAAACCGAGGTAGTGCTGCGTGGCAAGGATCTCCGTAGGCGCCAGCAACGCCGCCTGATAGCCGTTTTCAATGGCGATGATGGCCGCCTGCGCGGCAACGATGGTCTTACCGCTGCCCACGTCGCCCTGCAGCAGACGCGACATCGGCGCGGGCGCAGCCATGTCGCGCGCAATCTCACCCAGCACGCGCTTCTGCGCGCCGGTAGGCTTGAACGGCAACATGCGCTTGATCTGCTCGCGCACGCGGGCGGTTAACTGAAATGCGATGCCGGTTTCTGATCGCGCCTGGCCGCGCTTCAGCGCCATGCCGGTTTCCAGCCAGAAGAACTCCTCGAAAATCATGCGCGTCTGCGCCGGCGTGCGGAAGGCGTTCAGCAGGCGCAGATCCGTACCGGCGGATGGGAAATGCAACTCGCGCACGGCGGCCGACAGTTCCGGCAACTCCAGCCGTTCGCGAATGGAGGCGGGCAGCGCGTCGTCCAACTCCGGCAGGTTGTCGATCAGCCGCTTCAACACACCGCGCAGCACACGCGTCGACACCTTACCCGCAGCTTCATAGATGGGCACGATACGGCCGGTGTGCAGGCCCGCTTCGTCATCGGGATCGTCATCGCGCAGGATCTCGTGCTCCGGGTGGAGCATGCTGAGCTCGCCCTTGTACGTATCGAAATCCACCTTGCCGAACAGCGCCACGCGCGTGCCGGGCGTGAAGACATTGGCCAGATAGGGCTGATGGAACCATTTGCATGTGAGGCGGCCCCCATCGTCTTCGAAAACCACCTCCACCAATTGGAGATTCCGGCGCTGAAAACGCGGCGAATGCGTGGAGCGAACGGTGGCGATGACAGTGGCCATTTCGCCGGGCGCCAGACGGTCTAGCGGCTTGAGATTGGAGCGGTCCTCGTAGCGGAAGGGGGCGTAGGTGAGCAAATCCGCAGCCGTTTCCAAACCCTTGGCCGAAAGATCCTCGGCCCGCTTGGGGCCGACGCCTTTCAGGTATTTGGCGGGCGTGGAGAGGTCGACGCTCATGGCCAGACCTTCAGTGTAGCGGCCTGAATGGCCTAGCCGTTCAAGCCGTGATTGACGTTCTCGATAGCCTCGTCGATTTCCGCCGTGTTTTTGTAGCCGATCGTGATGGAATCGACGGTGCGCAGCTTCATCACGTAACCGATGGAAGCGGCACGGTCCTCACGGGTTTTGAAGGCGCCTTCACCAATCAGTTTCATGCCGATGACGCCGGTGCCACGCGAGTGGATAGCGGAAATGTGCGAGGTGACCTCGGCCACATCGCCAGGCTTGCCGTCTTCGCCGCGCAGATTGTCCATCTTCGTGCCGTTGTGATTGACCCGTAGCAACGCAACATCCAGCCACCTCGTGTCCGGAAAACGGCGCAGCGGCAACAGGCCGTGGCAGGACGCGCCGTGGGCACGGATGATTTTACGGTCTTTGGCATCCGACAGTGTGTCGCGTAGGCGACAGTAGTCCTCCACCCAGCTAGTGCGGCGCACGCAATGGATCAACATGATGTCGACATAATCCATCTGCAACTCACGCCGCAGGCGGTCGATGGTCTCGCGCTGGTTACGGTTGGCGTCGGCAGTACGGAACTTGGTCATCACGCGGTAGGAATCGCGCGGCAGGCCTTTCAGCGCGATGCCGAGCATGGTGGGCATGTTGGGGTAGGCGTCGGCAGTTTCGAAGAAGCGAATGCCGTGATCGTAAGCATAACGGACCAGGCGGTTAAAGCCTTCCTGGCCGAGCTCGCGCTGCACGCGTCCGCTATAGGTGCCTGTGCCAAAGGCCAGGCGGGTGACCTTGACGCCCGACGCGCCTAGTTTCACCCAATCCGTTGC
>CAYZIX010000036.1:0-32310 GCA_964478395.1 uncultured Candidatus Solibacter sp. | reverse complement strand
GGCGGGTGTGGCCGTGCGCGGTGTCAATTGGGATTTCGGCATTTCTGAGCCGCAAGGCCTTTGCCGATCACCCGGAAATGGCCGAGGAGCGCAAGACCGCGGCGAAGAAAGCCACGGCGTTCGACCGTGTGCTGACCCTGCTGATGGGCGTGACGCTGCCGGTGATGCTCGTTGTCTCCGCTTTGGACAAGCGCCTGTCCTGGACCGCCGCGCTTGGGGACGTCTGGCTGCTTCCGGCGCTCTTGATTACGTTGGGCGGCGTGTGGATCACTTATCGCGCGCTGGTGGCGAATGCGTTCTTTTCGAGCCACGTGCGTCTGCAAGCGGATCGCGGGCAGGTGGTGGTCACACACGGTCCCTATGGGGTGATCCGCCATCCGGGCTATGCCGGGGCACTGCTGTTCAACGTAGGCCTGCCGGCGATACTTGGCTCGCGGGCCGGTGTGTGTGCGGGGTTGGTCATGATCCCACTCCTGGTGGTCCGCGTCCTGACCGAGGAGCGCGCGCTCAACGCCGGGCTGGACGGTTATCGCGACTACACACGGCAGGTGCGCTGGCGGCTGGCGCCGGGCCTGTGGTGAAGGGCCGCTGCGGTCTGCGGCGGAAAGTCGCGGAGCCGCAGGCGACAAAGTACGAACTGATATAGTAACTGCCGATGACCGAAGTAGAACGAATAGTTCAGGCGGAAATCACAGCTTTGCGTGGCGACATCTGCCCCTTACATCCGTTTGTTCAACGCTTGCACCTTCATGAAGTCGCGGGGTATTGGATAGTACAAATCCCGGTTGGCATCTTGCACGCAGTTTGCACGGTAGAAGCTGAACTGTCGCTTGCCTTTGAGAAGGCAAATGTCGCGAAGCTGGCTCACCTGAGCCGAAATGCCCTTGAACTGCACATTTGGGCTGAATACGCTTCGTCCTCGATGGATGCAGCCAAACGGTTTCACCAGGACGCTTACGTGGACGTTTATGAAGTCTTCAGACTTCTGGGCCGGATTCCTATGACGATTGACCCCCAATGGGCTCCGGCCGTGGCGGCGGTCACAGAGCAGAGTATTCCTGCGCTCGAACACGCACTCGCACGTGACCACGTAGATCTCTCGATTGAGCAGATAAGAACGCTAAAGCATCTTGATATTGCACAAATTGCCCAACAGATAGGGTACGGTTCGGTCTTCTCCTGGCAGAATCGCGTACTTTCAAAACTGGTCCATGCCACTGCCATGAGCACATTGCTAATGGATAACTGCCTGGAGCAATGGGGACCTCCTCTTGTGGGCGGAATAGCTTGGGAACTGCGCGCAGCGATTAAGGCTGTTGACGTGTATCTACGGGCGAATAATTTGCCGAGATATTTGAAGTGATGAACCCACGCAAGTTGAGCTACATTCCCTTAAGTTGCTTGTCATGTAGCGCGGGTCTGTCGGGCCGCCTGCCCTCTCGCCAGAGTTTCGGCGGATGCATGGAGGGCTAAATAGTGAATCCGCCCGCCCGTTCGAACGCCGCGGCCAGCCGGAACATGCCGGGCTCGTCGAAGTGCTTGGTCAGAATTTGCATGCCGACGGGCAGGCCTTCCGATGTCTTGCCGCAGGGCACGCTCATGCAGGGTACGCCGGCCAGATCGCCCGTGATGGTGTAGATGTCCGAGAGGTACATCTGCAGCGGGTCGTCGAGCTTTTCACCCAATTTGAAGGCCGGGAAGGGCGAAACGGGCGTGACCAGCGCATCCACCTGCTCAAAAGCCTGCTGGAAATCGCGCGCAATTAAGTTACGCACGCGCTGCGCTTTCAGATAATACGCATCATAATAGCCGGCGCTCAGCACGTAAGTGCCGAGCATGATGCGGCGCTTGCACTCGGCGCCGAAGCCTTCACCGCGCGTCATGCGGTACATGTCGGCCATGGTTTCGGCGCGCTGGCTGCGCAGCGTGTAGCGCACGCCGTCGTAGCGCGCCAGATTCGAGCTCGCCTCCGCCGTGCAGATGATGTAGTAGCAGGCGATGGCGTATTCGGTGTGCGGCAGGCTGACATCGACAATCTCGCAGCCCTGCGCGCGCAACAGTTCCACGCCCTGGCGGATCTTGTCACCGGTTTCGTTGGCGAGTCCGGCGAAGTACTCACGTGGCAGGCCGATGCGCAGCCCGCGCACATCCTGATTCAGAACCTGCGAATAATCCGGCACCGGCGCGAAGGCGCTGGTGGCGTCGCGCGGGTCGCGGCCGGCGATGGCCTGAAGCACGGCCGCCGCATCGCCGACAGTGCGCGCGAACGGGCCGATGTGATCGAGAGAAGACGCAAAAGCGACCAGACCGTAGCGCGACACGCGCCCGTAGGTGGGCGTGACGCCCACGACGCCGCAGAAGCTGGCGGGCTGGCGAATGGAGCCGCCCGTATCCGAGCCCAAGCTCGCCACGGCGGTGCCCTGCGCGACGACAGCGGCCGAGCCGCCGGAACTGCCGCCCGGCACACGATCGGGCGCGACGGGGTTGCGCACGGGGCCGTAAGCGGAATTTTCGTTCGACGAGCCCATGGCGAACTCGTCGCAATTGGTTTTGCCGAGCACCATGGCACCCGCGGCTTCCAGGCGCTCGACGGCCGTGGCGTCGTAAGGCGGAATGAAATGTTCGAGCATCCGCGAGCCACAGGTGGTGCGCAGATCCTTGGTGACGATGACGTCCTTGACGGCGACGGGCACACCGGCCAGCGGGCCAAGCTCGGCGCCGGTGGCAAGCTGTTCATCCACGCGGCGGGCGGCGGCCAGGGCGCGCTCCGGGCTCAGCAGCAGATAAGCATTGCTTTTGGGATTCTCGGTTCCGGCAAAACGCAGCGCATCGGTGGCCAACTCGACGGCACTGAAAGTGCGCGCGGCCAGACCGGCGCGGACCTGGGAAATGTTGAGTGTAGAAACGTCCATGGCTGGCCTAACGCTCGATGATCTTCGGGACTTTGAACTGGCCCGCGCCAGAGAGCGGCGCATTGGCCAGGGCGGCTTCATTGGCCAGCGTGGAGCCGGGCGCATCGTCACGCAACGTGGCCGCCGGGCCCGCGTTGTAGAGCACCTGGGCCATTGGCTCGACGCCCGACGTGTCGAGCTCATTGAGCTTGTCGATGTGCGTCAGGATGTCGTCGAGATCGCGCGCCATGCGGCCGATCTCGGCTTCAGTGAGCTCAAGGTTGGCCAGATCGGCCACCGAGCGAACCTGTGCAGGAGTGAGCTTCAAGAAGCGCGGGCCTTTCTACGGGAGTTGAGATAGATGCGGCGCAAGACGGGGTCGGCAATACCGTCGGCTTCATCCGGCACGTGCGGGGCCACCAGTTGGAAGGCGTTTTCGACGGTCTCCGACTTGGGCGGCCGGCGTGGGATGCCGATGCGGAATTCGATGTCGCGCGGCGTGGCCTCTTCGAGCAGGTCCACCATGTTGCGCAGGATCTGATGACGCAGTCCCCAGAGGTTGCGGCGCCAGGAGTCGTCCTCCACCTCAACGATGAGATGAGTGCCGCGCACGGCCACGGCGCGCGTGCGGTTGGCCAGGCGCTTACCCACGGCGGCGGGCCAGGCGGCCAGCACGATCTCCTCCGGGGAGAAGACCCGGCGCGTGGGTTGGAGCTTAGCGAGAAGTCTGCCTGCGCGAACCATGGCAATTGGGGGAACGAAACGGTATTTTAGCACCTACGGCAAGCGTGCCGTGCATGCTAGTCTGGAGCCCGATGATTGTACTTGCCTCGCAGTCGCCGCGGCGGCGTGAGATTCTCACGCAGGCCGGGCTGAAGTTTACGGTGAGGGTACCGGGCGTCGAAGAAAAACGCGGTCCGCAAGAGTCGCCGGAGGCGTATGTTGAGCGACTGGCGCGTGACAAGGCGGCCTCCGCGGTGGAGGCGCCGCAGGAGTTTGTCCTGGGTGCGGACACCATCGTGCTGGTGGATGGCGAGATTCTGGAAAAGCCCCATACGGTGGAAGAAGCTGCGCGGATGCTCACGCTGCTGGCCGGGCGCGCGCACGAAGTGCTGACCGGCGTCTGTCTGATCCACAACGGGCAGGCGCAGTGCGGTGTGGAGCGAACCACGGTGCGTTTTGCCGCGATGAGCGGGGATGAGATTGCAGCCTATGCCGCGTCGGGCGAGCCGTTGGACAAGGCCGGGGCTTACGCCATCCAGGGCTTGGCGTCACGCCACATCACGGGCATTGAAGGCTGCTATTTCAACGTGGTGGGGCTGCCGGTGGCGCGCGTCTACCGGATGCTGAAAGACGCCGGCTACCAGGCGACCGAGGGGTAGCGTTTTTTCATCCAGGCGACGAACGAGTCCGGTGCGGCCATGGTGGAGAGGCGGCTTTGACGGACCAGCGCCCAGTCAGCGAACAAGCCGCTCGACTTGATTTCGGCCAGCGGAGTGGGGGGATCGAACTGAAACAGGAGCTGGAAATCCACGATGGCGGATTTGGGATTGGCGGGGTCGGGCCGCGGAGCGGAGACGACGGCGGCGAGGCCGACAATACCTGATTCTCCACCGCTGTGGTAGATAAAGACGCGGTCGTCCGGGCGCATGGTGCGGATGGCGGCGACGGCCTGGGCATTGGTCACGCCATCCCAAACGGTGCGCTTGTCGGCGGCAAATTGGACGATAGAGTAGGTGGCGGGGTCGGTTTTAGCGAGGAAGAAGGCCATAGGGCAATGGTTCTGGTACGGGTACGGCTGGTCCTGGCGGCTCCGTTCAGCTACCATCATGCTATCAGTAACTTGGCCGGAATACACGGCGGGCTCGCAGGCATCTGCCGCGGGAGCCCTAGTGTACAATGGTCCAAAGACACAACTGGGCCGGATCGCCGGAGGGCAGGAGAGCCACTGCGCGAGACGGGTTTCAGCCAGGAGCTAGTCTCCATAGGTAAGGGAGGATAATCCATGGCGGTGAGTTTGCCGGCCTGTTCTGGACGGGTTGCCATGATTGGATTCTTTGCGGTTCTGGTTGGGATGGGGGTATGTGCCGCGCAAGCCGCCAACCCGCAACAAACGGCCGGACAGCAGCAGGCTCCCCAAACGGCGGCTGAAGCGGCCAGGCCGGGCGCCAAGGATGCGCCTGAAGTGGCTGCACCCGTGGATCCGAAGACTTACCGGATTGGCGCCGAGGACGTAATCCTGGTCCGCGTATGGCGTGAGAACGATTTGAGCGGACAGGTGGTGGTGCGTCCTGACGGCAAAATTACGTTGCCGTTGGCGGGTGAAGTGGAGGCGGCCGGGCTGACGCCGGAACAGTTGACGGCAAAGGTGACCGAGGCGCTGAACAAGTATTTGAACAAGCCCGAAGTGATTGTCTCCGTGATGTCGGTGCAGAGTAAGCGCTACTACCTTTCGGGCAATGTGTTGCGCTCCGGGCCGGTGCCGCTGGTGACGCCGACGACGGTGTTGCAGGCGCTGAGTTCGGCGGGCCTGGGCCAATGGGCCAAAAAAGGCAAAATTGTGATCATGCGCGGCACTGAGCGCATCAAATTCAATTACGACCAGGTGATTAAGGGCAAGCGCCTGGAGCAGAACATTTATCTGCAGGACGGCGATCATATCTACGTCCCCTAACGCAGAATTGCAATTGCAGGCGGAGGAAGTATAGTCATGGCGACAAGTACGCAGCCGAGCCCGATGCCGGAGCAACCGATCTCGGTGGCGCGGCGGCCGATGGATGTCGACGACTACGTGGACATCGTCAAACGGCACCGGTCGTGGCTGCTGGGCCCGACGTTTGCGGGATTGGTGATAGGCGTGGTGACGGCGTTTCTGTGGCCGGACTCTTACCGGGCGGAAGGGATGATCCGCGTGGTGCCGCCGCAGGTGCCGTCGCGCCTGGTGCAGACCAACATCAGCGAAGAGATGTCGGCGCGGATCATGACGATCTACCAGAACATCGTTTCGCGCACCAGCCTGCTGAATCTGATCCAGACGTATAACCTATATCCGCAGGAGCGCAAACGCCTGCCCACCGAGGACGTGATTGAGCGGATGCGCACCGACATCGGCATGGGCGCGATGCAGAACCTGGCGCGTTCGGTGGGGGCGTCGCGTACGAGCGTGAATGCTTTCCAGGTGACTTACTCCTACTCCGACCGGCGGATTGCGCAGCGCGTGTGCCAGGAGCTGATTTCACGCTTCACGGATGAGAGCATCAAATCGCGCGCCACCATGTCGGTGATGACGACGGAGTTCTTCAAGGACCAGTACGAGGTGGCCAAGCGCGAACTGGACGACATCGACGCGAAGATGGCTGCCTTCAAATCACGGAACCTGGGCGAGATGCCAGACCAGCAGCAGATGCTGTTCTCGCGGCTGTCGGCCATGGAGACGTCGATACAGGCGATCAATGGGCAGATCAGCCGTTCCGAGCAGGACAAACTGCAAATGGAATCGCAGATGCGCGATCTGCGCGATCAGGCTCAATCGGTCAGCCAGCCGGCTCCGGAGCAGCAGGCGGCCGAGGTGGCGCGTGATCCGAGGATTGCTGATCTGGACCGTGACATCGAACGGCTGGAGCAGACGCTGGTGGGATTGCGGCAGTCGTATAAGGAAACTCACCCCGATGTGCAGCGCACGCTGAGCTACCTGCAGACCAAACGGCGGCAGCGCGAGCAGTTGCATCGTGAATTGGAGGCCAGCGCCGGGCAGAATACGGCGTCGCGGCCGCGGACGGGGATCAGCGCGGCGGCGCAACAGCGCGCCCGCGAGCTGAACAGTTCGATCCTCAAGGTGCAGGCGGCGCTGCAAGCCAAGGACATGGAGATTGCCGATCTGAACCGGCAGATGAACGAGACGCGTGGGCGCTTGAAACAATTGCAGGGCAGGATTGAGTCGAGCCCGGGCGCGAGCCAGGAATACTTGCAGTTGATGCGCGAGCACGAAGTGGCGGCGCAGCGCTACGAGGAGCTCGGCAAGAAGATGCAGGATTCGTCGATGGCGACGGATCTGGAAAACCGCAAGCAGGGCGAAATGCTTGAGGTTCTGGAATCGCCGGCGCTGCCCGAAGAGCCCTATGCTCCGAAGCGGCCGGTGATCATTGCGATCGGGCTGGTGATTGGTCTGGCGCTGGGCGTTTCGCTGGCCGGCGGGCGTGAGTTGAAAGACGGGTCGTTGAAGAACCTGAAGGACGTGCGGGCCTACACGCGGCTGGCCGTGCTGGGCTCGATCCCGCTGCTCGAAAACGATTTTGTGCTGCGCCGGCGGCGGCGTCTGGCCACGCTGGCCTGGACGGGCGTGTTTCTGGTGGGAATTGTCCTGATGGCTGGAGCCGTCGCTTATTACTATACTTCGCGCGGTTGACGCGCCGGATCGGAGAAACGGGGGCAAACCGTATGAGTCGAGTACACGATGCGTTGAGGCGCGCCGAGACCGGGCCGTTGGATGCGCCTGCTCGTCCGGAGGCGAGCGGCATAGTCCGGGCGGGCATGCCGGGCGTGCTGCCTGAACTGCAGGGCCTGTTGGAGAAGGTGCAGACGATTGCGTTCACGCCTTCGCCCGACGCATTGCTGCTGGATCCGAGCCGGCCGAGCGAATCGCCGGCCGAGGAGTTCCGTACGCTGCGGACGCGCCTGAATCATTTGCAGGGTGCACAGCCGATCCATACGCTGGTGGTGACTTCGGCGTCACCGGCCGAAGGCAAATCTTTCTCGTCGGTCAACTTGGCCATTGCGCAATCGCAATTGGAAGGCAACATGACCTTGCTGGCGGACTTCGACTTCCGCCGGCCGGTGGTGCACACGCTGTTTCAGGTTCCGCGCAGTCCGGGCCTGACAGATTATTTGCAGGGCAAGGCCGCGCTGGAAGAGGTGATCCGGCGCGTGGAAGGCACCAACCTTTGCATCATGCCAGCCGGCGAAGCGGTGCTCAATCCGCTTGAGCTGCTAAACCTGCCTGAGGTGCGGACGCTGCTGGACCGTTTGCCGGCCGTCTTCAATTGGGTGATTCTGGATACGCCGCCGCTGTTGTTCGCGGCCGACGCGAACCTGCTTAGCACGTTGTGTCACGGCTTGGTGCTGGTGGTGCGTCTGGGAACGACGACGATTGATTCGGTGACGCGCGCCATGGGCTCGCTGTGCCAGAACAACATTCTCGGAATTGTCGTTAACGGCGCGAACAAGAGCGAGCTGTACAGCAAGTACACCTACTATCACTCGTATTACTACTCGAAACCTGAGTGAACCGGCCATGAGCGTCGCGGAGCAAGGTGGCTGGCCGGAGCGGGGTTTGCCGCCTGCGGCTTGCCGCTGGCTGGCGGGAGTGGACCGCGGCCTGATGGCGGCGGCGCTGGCGCTGAGCTGGTTTGCGTTGCACGGCTGGCTGCGGGGAGAGTTCTGGTGGTCGAAGTTTAACGTGGCCGGGGCGCTGTTTTACGGCCCCGCGGTTTACAGCATGGGCTGCGGGCGGGCAACGGTGGCTGGGATGGCGCTGCTGATTGTCCTCTACACGTCATTCGGAGTGACGTTTACGCTGGTGGCGCGCAGGCGCGGCGTGGGCGGCAATCTTATACGTGGCGTGGTGTGGGCGTTGGGCTGGCACGTGCTTACACAGTTTGGGCTATGGCGATTGTTCGATCCGTTTGGGCCAGCCTATTTTGTGGTGACGGCGACGCTGCCCGCGCACCTGCTGGCCGGCTTGAGCTTGGCAATGTATGGACCGCGTCTGGAGAGCCTGGAACGCAGCTTTGGAAACGAAGCGGCGCAGGCCGCGCAATCGCCTCCAGTTCCGCCGTCCGGGCCGCCGCCAGAGGGCGAACCGGAGGCGCCGGATGGAGAGCCGGGCGAATCGGAGCGCGAGTCCGATTGTTGATCTGCAATGGATTCCGCTAGAATGTTCACTTTGGGCCTCGATGCGGACCGGTTTCTTTGAAACGACTCCAGGGACAGGCACGTCAGAGGCGAAGGCGCCAAAGAAAGGATCTCTTCTGTTCACGATGACCCTCAGGCAAAGATGCCTGGAAGCCGCACTATGCTGCCTGGTGCTCCTTTCCTTGTCCGCCTCGGCGATAGCGCAACAGGCTTCTCAGGCGCCCTCTCAGAACCCGTCCCAGCCACCCGCCAAACCGGCTGAACAGCGTAAGCAAAACCCGTTTGAGCGCGTCCCCGGCAATGTGCCGGTGGAGGCGGCCAAACCGGCTCCGGTAGAAAAGCTGCCGACGCCAACTCCCGAAGCCGCCAAGCCGGCAGCCAAGGAGAAGGCGGAGGCGGCCGCTGTCCCGGACGTAGTCGAGTACATTGAGTTCCGTGGCGCCCGGCGCATGTCGCAGGATGCGTTACGCAACCTGATCTTCACGCGCAAGGGTGACAAGCTCGACCAGGAAGTGCTGCACCGCGACTTTCTGGCGCTGTGGAATACCGGTAAGTTTGACGACATCTCGCTGGAACGCGAGCCGGGCAAGACGGGCTGGATTTTGCGCTTCCTGGTGACGGAGCGGCGCGTGATCCGTTCGATCAAGTACGACGGGAATAAGTCGATCACGGTGTCGGAAATCCTGGACCGCTTTAAGGAGCGGAAGGTCGGCCTCGCCGTGGAGCAGCAGTACGAGCAGGGCAAGGTGCAGCGCGCCACCAACGTGCTGAAGGAGTTTCTCTCCGAGCGCGGCCGGCAGTTTGCCACCGTGACGCCTGAGATCCGCCAGATTCCGCCGTCCTCCATCGAAGTCACCTTCAAGATCCAGGAAGGCGCCAAGGTGAAGGTGGGACGCATCGAGATCCTGAGCAACAAGGTGTATCAGGACCGCGCCGTGATCCGCGCGATGAAGAACCTGCGTCCGGTCGGCATTCCGTATAGCATTTATTTCGAGCACCTCTTTGCCCGGACTTACGACGCCAGCAAGCTGGAAGAGGACAAGGAGCGCATCCGCGCCTTCTACGCCAACCACGGCTACTTCATGGCGCGCGTCGTGGACAGCAGCGTTAAACTGCGCACGACCGGCGGCAACCAGAGCGTTCTGCCGCCGTTCAAGCCGACCAAACTCGGCAAGTCGGCCGACATCAAGCTGACGATGGACGAGGGCGTGCTCTACCGTCTGAACAACATCAACTTCGTGGGCGTCAAACTGTTCAAGACGCCGGAAGTGTTCATGCGGCCGATCTTCGGCATGGCCAAGGGTGACATCTTCAGCTTCGATAAGCTGCAGAAGGGCACCAAACAGCTCACCAAGCTCTACGGCGAATTTGGCTTTATCGACGCCGTGCCGGAGCCGGACTTCAATCCGCTGCCGGACGGCAAGCTTGATCTGACCATTAGCGTTGATGAGGGCAAGCAGTTCTTCGTCCGCCGCATCGATTTCCAGGGCAACACAACGACGCGCGACAAGGTGATCCGGCGTGAGCTGCTGATCGATGAAGGCGATATGTACAACACGCGGCTGTGGGAGCTCAGCGTTCTGCGCCTGAACCAGCTCGGCTATTTCGAGGCGTTGAAGGAGAACGAGGCCGCCACAATCAACCGCGACACGCGCAACAACACGGTGGACATCACCGTGAAGGTGAAGGAGCGCGGCAAGAATTCAATTACGCTGAATGGCGGCGTGTCGGGCATTTCGGGCACGTTTGTCGGCTTCGGCTACGCGACGAATAATTTCCTGGGCCTGGGCGAGACGCTGAGCCTGAGCACCGAGCTCGGCACACGTCTGCGCAACGTCACGCTGGGCTTCACCGAGCCCTACATGTTCGACCGCCCGATTTCGGCCGGCTTCACGGTGTACACGCAGCGTTTCAACTACAACCAGGCGCGTGAATACTCGCTCTATTCGGGCCGCAATCTGACGTCGCTGTACGAGGCGTTAGGCGGGGACAACATCCTGAACTACACCACCAACGGCTACGGCGCGACGGTGTTCATGAGCTACCCGCTGCGGCGCACGTTTGCGCGGGTCGGCTTGACCTACGGTTTCGACCGTTCGACCATCCACCCGAAGAACAACGGTACGCAGACCTACTTCGACTACACGAACTTCATGAACCTGGCCGGCGCCAATCAGCTCAGCGGCATTATTACCAGCAAGCTGACGGCGTCCTACACCTACAACACGGTGGACCATCCCATCACGCCTTCGCGCGGCAAGAGCTACTTCTTTGCGCTCGGCTTCGCCGGCAGCGTGCTGGGTGGCAACGTCAATCAAATTGAGCCGACTGTGACCTACACGCACTTCCGGCGCGGCTTCTCGCCCAAACACGTGATGGGCTGGCGCGCGCTAGGCCGTTTCGTGGTAGGTTACGGCGGCCGCGCCCCGGCTCCGTACAACCGCATCTACATGGGCGGTGAAAACGACGTCCGCGGTTTCGAGATCTGGTCCATTCTGCCATTCGCCTATATCCCGAGTTCGCAGCAATCGCCGGTGCTCAACCCGGACGGCTCGGCGCGCGTGGAAAAGACCGTGGTGGATGGCGCTTACGTCAACACGATGGTCTATATGAAGATCCCGGCCTATCAGCTCATCTCTCCGGGCGGCGATACGCAGGGTGTCTTCAACTACGAGTACCGTATCCCGATTGTCGGTCCGCTGATCCTGGCCTACTTCGCCGATGCCGGCTTCAACCGCGTCACCTTCCGCAAGCAGTTGCGGCTGAATGCTGACCGGATGAACGAACTGGCCGAAGCGTTCCCCTACGCGGGGTATTCGAATCAGGTGCGTGTGATCGGCGCATCGCAGAAGCCGCGCGTGTCGACGGGTCTCGAACTACAGATCATGATGCCGGTGGTGAACGCGCCGTTCCGGCTCTATTGGGCGTACAACCCAATGATTGTGAATGACGAATTCGACCCGCCGGTGGCGTTCAACCCGGGCATGTTCCCCAATGCCGCCACGTATAAGTACGCCAAGCAGCATTTTGGCAACAGCATCAATTACTACGAGAAGCGGACGATGTTCCGGTTCACCATCAGCCGCACGTTCTAGCTATCAGATTGGCCCATGGGGCGGCCGTGGCGTGGTAGCATTTTAGAGAGTTTGAGGAGTTCAACCACAGTGAGATTCGATCCGAAGTACTTGGGCCTGGGCGCGCTGGCCTTGATCATCGCCGCCGCTCCGGCACCGGCCCAGACGGGCTCCCCCAAAGTGGCCATCCTGAACATTCAGGGCGCCATCATCGCCACCAAGGACGGAGCCAAGGCGCGTGAAGCGCTGAATGCCAAGTTCGGCGGCCGTGCTAAGGACATTGAGGCCCGCACAGCCGAAGTCCAGAAATTGCGCGACCAGTACACCAAGGGCTCCAATACGATGTCGGCCGACGCACGCGAGAAGCTCAGCCGCGACATCGACGACAAGCAGAAGAAGCTGCAATGGGACTCCGAGGACTTCAATAACGAGATGCAGCAGGAGCAGGAGAAGTTCGTCAACGAGATCGGTCAGCGCATGATGCCGATTGTTGACGAGCATGCCAAGGCGCAGGGTTACTGGATGGTGATCGACGTCAGCACCCAGCAGAGCCCGGTGCTGTGGGCCGCCTCCGGCATCGAAATCACGCAGCTGATCATCGACCTGTACGACAAGAAGTACGGCGCTGGCGCCTCTCCCGCCGCTGCACCGGCTGCCGCTCCGGCCAAGCCCGCCGCCGCCAAGCCGGCCGCTGCGAAGAAGCCGTAGCTTCGCTAGAAACTGAATTTCAACCGCGCCGCGCCACCCGTTGCAAGGTGGCGCGGCGCGGTTTTTCTGTTTACCAGGGGATTGACCGATTTCCTCGTTCGGCGTATAACTATATCAAGTGTTGATATAGTATGACGAATAAAGAGAACGAGCATATAGAGATTAGCCCGGCGGCGTTTCAGATCCTGGCTTCGCTTGGCACCGGCGCGAGGCACGGCTATGCGTTGCAGCGTGAGATTGCGCGGCGCACCGGTGGGCAGCTCAAGCTCGGGCCTGGTTCGTTGTATGGAACATTGCAGAAGCTGCTCGACCAGGGGTTGATCGAGGAGACGGCCGAGCGTCCGGCTGAATACCTAGACGACCAGCGCCGGCGCTATTATATGTTGACCGAGCGTGGCCGAGCGGTGGCGCGGGCCGAAACGGTACGCCTGCGGGAACTGGCCGACTGGGCCGGTGCGCAACTGGGGTGGGCCTGAGCGATGCGGCTCTACGCGCTTCTGCTGAAGCTCTATCCGGCGCGTTTTCGTGAAGAGAACGAGCGCGAGATGCTGCAACTCTACGCCGACGCGTGCGGCGGCGGCGAGCCGTACTGGCGGCTCTGTCTGTGGCTGCTCGCCGATTTTTGCCGTACTCTGCCGGCGCGGATCTGCGAGGAGATTTACGCTGATATCCGGCATGGGCTGCGCTATCATGCTCGGCGGCCGCTGGCGTTGGCGACGGCCGTGGTGGCGTTGGCTGTTGCAATTGGCGGCGTGACAGGTGTCTTTAGCGTATTGAACCATCTGCTGTGGCGCGCGCTGCCGATCCGCACGCCGGAGCGTGTGATGGTGCTGGCTCACCATCCGGCGTCAGCCAATATTGCTCAATCGCCGGCGGCTTTTGCGAAATGGCGTGCTGCGAGCCGGTATCTCGGCTCGGCAGCCGTCTTTTACACAAATGAGGCGACAGTGCGCGGCGGGGCACGCGCCCGGCGCCTGCAGGTGTGCGAGACGACGGCTGGCTTCTTCGACACGCTTGGAGCACCGCTGAGTTGGGGGCGCGCGTTCATCCCCGAAGAGGAGCGGCCCGGGCACACCGATGCGGCCGTGATCAGCCACCAGTTGTGGGTGGACGACTTCGGTGGCGATCCGCGCGTGACCAAGCGCCCGCTGTGGGTGTCCGGCGTGCGTTTTCGCATTGTCGGCGTGGCGGAGGAAGGATTTGCCTATCCGGCCAAGGTGGATGTTTGGACCTCTTCGGCGCTGAATTTGGCGCTGATCCCCAAGGAGGACGGCTCGGCCATTCAGTTGCTGGGGCGGTTGGCCGACGGCGTTACGCTGGCGCAGGCGCGCGCGGCCTACGACACTGAGACGCGAGCCTTATTCAAACAGAGGCCGGCGATAGCGGGATTCACGCCTTCGCGGCCGGAGCTGCGGCCGATCGTGGTCGATCTAGCCGGCCCGGCGCGGCGGGCCTCCTGGGCACTGCTGGGTGCGGTGGCGCTCGTGTTGCTGGCCGCCTGCGGCAATGTGGCCAGCCTTTTTCTGGCCCGCTCGGTCGAGCGCCGGCGCGAGTATCAGATCCGCCGCGCGCTGGGCGCCTCGGCGGCGCGGCTGGTGCAACAGACGCTGGTGGAGAGCCTCGTTCTGGCGCTGCTTTCCGGGTTGGCCGGGCTCATCGTGGCGCGTTGGACCGCGCACGCCCTGTGGGCCTTGCTGCCGGATGCATCCGAAGCCGCGCTCGATTTGCGGGTGCTCATCGTGGCGGCGCTGGTGACACTGGCCACGGGCATCCTGTGCGGCGTCGTACCAGCTTGGCATGCCGGGCGCGAGCAGCGCGGCATCCAGACGGGCAACGCCCGCTCCCGTCTGCCGCGGCTCATACTCGCCGGCCAGACGTCCGTGACCATCGTGCTGGTGCTGGGTGCAGTGTCGCTCGGGCGTCAATACTACGGGCTTATGAACGAGAAGCTCGGCTACGAGATGCACGGTGTGTGGACAGTGCGTGTGGTAGCCGGGGAACAGGGTGCAGCGAACTATGCCCGGGAGGCGTTGGAGCGGCTCGCGGCGCTGCCTCAGGTTGCCGAGGTGGCCGCGGCCGACTACATCCCGATGGGCAAAAACAATTTTTGCGCCTACCGTTACCGGGTGGAGAAAGGCCCAGCCGGCCCGGTGGCACTGCCCTCGTCGGTCACGCCCGGCTACTTCGCATTGCTGCGCTCGCCGCTGCTTTCCGGACGTGCCATCGTTGCGGCGGACGCCGCCACGAGCGAACCCGTGGCGGTGGTCAATGCGGCATTTGCCCGTTCCTACGGTGGACCGGGAGCTGTTCTCGGGCGTGTCATCACCCACGCCGACATCGAGCACGGTGGCATGCGTGTGGTCGGCGTCGTGGCCGATGTACTGCCGTTTGGGCCGGGCAGCGAGCCGTTTCCGCAGGTTTTCGTCCCGCTCAGCCAATCGCAACGCACGTCGTTGGCCCTGTTCGTGCGTCCACGGGTGGGCTGGCGGCTGGACGCCAACACGCTGCGCTCCACGCTGGCCGATTGGCGGCGTGATGTGCCGGTCTACGCGGTGGAGCCTTTCGAGGCGTACCGGGACACGCGCCTCACCGCTTCGCGCATCTCGGCCGGCGTTTTTATCGCGCTGGCCGTCTTCGGGTTGCTGCTAGCCGCATTCGGCATTTATGCTACAACGGCGCGTACCGTTGCCGCGCGCCAGACCGAACTCGGCGTGCGGCTGGCCCTGGGCGCCACACCGGTCCGGTTGCGCGGCATGTTGTTTGGCCGCGCGGCTCTCCATCTTGGGGTAGCTAGCTTGCTCGGCGCAACCTGTGCCTGGGGCGCCGGGCGCCTGCTGGTGCATCTTTCGAACGACGCCAAGCCGGCCACGGCCCTGGATCTCGCCTGCGCCGTGGCCGTGCTGGCCGGTGCGGCGTTGGCCGCTGAGTTGATCGCCCTGCGCCGTATCACCAGCAGCCACTCGATCCGTGCGTTGCTATGCGACTGATGGCCGGATCCGGTAGACGCCCTTCCATGTCTTGCCCGGAGCAACGCTAGGCAAGTCCTTGTACCAGCCTTCGTGCGCAGCGTTGAAGGCGTTGGTGATAGCAGTCATCGGTTCGAAGCAGATGAACTCGCGGCCCTTTGGCGCGTAGACCACTGCCACCGGAAATGCTTCGCCGTATTCCACGATGAGGCGCTCCCTGCCCGCGCTCACTGCAAACCGCGCCCAGCCGTCGGCATCGCGTGTGAGCGTGTCGAAGACATCATCGACGACGTTGCCAGCCAGCGCGAACTCGAGTGGGCGCGAGTTCGGCTCGGTCTCGCCGTTGGGCACCGTCAGTTTTGAGAGCTTGTAGTGGCGTTTGGCCGGCAGGCGCACCTGCCAGGTGTCGCGTGCTGAATCGGGAAGCTTGAAATATGGGTGGAATCCCAGGCACACGGGCAGCGGCGCGCCGGCGAGATTGTCGATTTCCGTGGTCACCTCCAGAGCACCGCCGCTGAGCCGGTAGGTCATGTGAATCGAGTGCGCAAAGGGAAACTGTGCGGCCAGCGCCGGCTCGCGCCAGAATTCCACGACGGAGCGCAACTCGGCCGCATTGCCGTCGGCCTTGGCATGCTCCACCTTCCAGTTGGGCCAGTATTGCAGCAGGCCATGGATGGGCAAGCCATTGCCATCCGGCCGCAGGTTGCCCAGTTCTTTGTTCAGCGTGTATTGCTTGCCGCCGGCCCAGTAGCTGTAGCCGTCGATGCGGTTGGCCCACGGCCATAGCAGCGGGTTGCCGCCCAGCGTGGGCTTGGCGGCCCATTCGGCCAGCGTCGTATAGGGACGATGAAAGAATTCGCGGCCGGCGACAGTCATCGAGTAAGCGTTGTGGCCGAAGCCCGGAGCGACGCGTACTTCCGCCTGGTGTGCGGCGTCGCGCAGTATGTAGGTGTCAAAACCATCCGCTCGGGCGGACTCAATTGAATAAGCGCCAGAATGTGTCATGAGAGGAACCGGGGCCAGCACAAAGGTGCGGCGTGTCATGACGATGAGTTTATCGCGGTGGCTCGGAATCTTTCAGCGCCGGATCGCGCGGATCGAACTTCATCTCCTCCTGGCAGCACTGGCAGGGGCCCGGTGTGGCGGAGCGTATGGAGCAGGTCTCGCAGAAATAAGTGACGGCCAGACGCCTGTTTCCACGCCAGACAAACAGCGCTGAGGTGTAGATGGGATCAATGGCGAAGCGGCGTTTTGACGCCCACTTACCGCGCGCCTCGAAGTCCTCAATCCAGACGCGCTCATCGGCCAGCACGCTGGCGGTGGGTTGGTCGCTCACCAGGACGATGGTGGCGCCGGCGTTATCGATCAGCGCTGAATTGGGCCGCAGGCGTCCGCGCACGCTGGAAGCGCCGCCATCGGCGGCCAACAGCGCGGGCGCCAGCAAGAGGAAACTGCGCCGGGCAATCACGCTACTGGTCTAGATGCGGCGTCGCGCCCAACAGTCGCAGGCCGTTCAGCGTTACGGCCACGGTAGCGCCCATGTCAGCAGCCACGGCCATCCACAGCGTGGCCACACCGGCCGCGGCAGCGGCCAGAAACAGCAGTTTCAACGCGATGGCCAGCGCGATGTTCTGGCGGATGACGTTCAGCGTACGCCGGCCGTGATCGATCAGAAAAAGAATCTCACCGGTGGAGGCGGGCATGATGATGACGTCCGAGTTTTCGTGTGAGATATCGGCGCTGGTCATGCCAAAACTGATGCCGAGCGAGGCGTGGGCCAACGCCGGACCGTCGGAGGCTGAAACGCCCACCATGGCGACGCGGCCGTACGTCTTGGCCAGCGCGTCGATCCGGGCCACCTTATCATCGGCCGAGAGCATGGAGTTGATGCCGTCGACACCCGCGGCTTCGCCCGACACGCGCGCGGCCTCTTCCGGGGCTCCGGTGAGCAACACGATGTGTTTTGCACCACGCCGCCGCAAACCGTCCACCAGCCGCCGCGCCTCGGTGCGCGGCCCGTCGCACAGCGCGGTGAGTGTTGCGCCGCGCGGCTCGATGGTCCAACCCTGGGCTGCCAACTCGCGCGTCTGGCGGCCCAGCGCGCCATCGCCCGCGCTGCGCGGCGTCAGCGCGTAGTCCTGTCCGTTGTTGGCGCGGTGCTTCAGCCAGGCAGACAGTTCAGCGCGCGCGTCGTCACCGAGATCCACTTCGCGCGCCACTTCCGGGCGGCCGCGCGTCAGCACGCCTTCGCGCGCCAGCGCCACGGCGCGGATGCGCGCCGCTTCCTCCAGAAATGCGCCGCCCTTGATGAGGACGCCTTCCCGCGCGGCGCTGGCCAGCGCAGATGCCAGCGTCACGGGAGTGGAAATCACCAGCGCGCACGGGCACGCCACCAGCAGCACTAGCATGCCGCGGTAGGCCCACTCCGGCCAGGTTCCATAGTGCAGCACCGGCGGCAGCGTGGCGACAATCAGCGCCAGCATCAACACGGCGGGCGTGTAATGCCGGGCGAAGGTTTCAATCACGCGTTCGCTGGGCGCTTTGCGCGAGCCGGAGTCGCCCACCATGCGCCACATGCGCTTGAGCGTGGAATCCTCGGCTGGACGCGTGGCGCGGATCTCGAACTGGCCGCTCTCGTTCAATGTGCCGGCAAAAACCTCATCTCCCGCTTCGCGCCGCACGGCTTCCGATTCGCCGGTAACCAGGGCTTGGTTCACATAGGACGATCCGCTCACCACAACACCGTCGCAGGGAATCCGCTCGCCCGTCCGCACGCGCACAATGCTGCCGGCGGCAATGGCCGCCACCTCCACGCGATGTTCGTGATCGCCATGCACCACTGAAGCTTCGGCCGGCGCCACGCTAAGCTGTCGGCTGATGGCGTCGCGGGCCGTCTTCAGGCTGCGCACCTCCAGGCGCCCGGCCAGCGAAAAGAGAAATGCCAACGTGGCGGCCTCGTTCCACTCACCTAGCGCGACGGCGCCGGCCAGAGAGACCAGCACCAGCAGATTCATGTCGGCGCGCCGTGCGCGCAGCGCCGCCAATGCCTTGCGTCCGGCCGTTGCGGCTCCGGTCAACGCAGCTACGGCAAGCGCAGCCATGGCCGCTACCGGCATGTGGTCTGTGTCGTGGCCTCCGTGCGCATGGCCGTGCGCCAACAGCGTCTCCACCCAATCGCCGCCCGCAGCCACCTGGATGGCCGCACCGGCGGCCAGCGCAAGACCGCTCAGCCAAGGCCACAGCCGGGTCCAGTCCTTTTCGACGCGTGCCACCGGAGCTTCGCGCCACGGTTCGCAACGCATGCCCGCCGTGGCCACGGCGCGTTCCACGGCGCCGGCGTGCAGGCGTTCGTCGTCCACTACTACGTCCATGCGGGCCTGAACGACGTCGAAATGCAGTTCTCGTACACCTTCCACGCGGCTCAGGTGAGCGCGCAGCAGGGAGACCTCCTCGCCGCAGTCCATGCCGTGAACGCGATAGCTGTGTTTTTGATTAATGAGAACTGGCCCTCATTTACATTCTAGCCATTCCAGCGGCAATCGGTTTCAATAGGGTTAGCATGCCTCGTCACACAATTCACGGCAACCACGCGCATGTGCACGGCGGCGGTTGCGGCCATCTGGCGGTGCGTCATGGAGCGCACGTCGACTACCTGCACGACGGTTGTCTGCATACACCGCACGGCGATCATTTCGATGAGTGCCGGCTGGAGGTGAGTGACGTGAATCCCGATGCGTGCACGCCACAGAACGCCTGCCCAGCCGGACACACGCATGGACCCGGTTGTGGTCATCCGGCGGTGCCGCACGGCGACCATGTCGATTATCTGGTGGGGGGCCGTCTGCACCATCCTCACGACGGCCATTGCGACGACCATGGGCCGGTGGAGACGCTCGACAATCCTTCTTGACTTGACTTGCAGACTGCTGGTAGTTTGAAAGGTTCGCGAGCCTGGTTCCCAGCCCTGAGGGCGGGGGCGCGCGAACGCGGGCCCGGCCCGCTGAGCCTGACGATGAATCAGCCTTATTTCATTGTAGTTTTGGCTCATTCCCTGCACGGGCGGCTGCGGCGTTTCCATATCGATCAGAAGGTCGTTTTCGCCGTACTTGCGCTTGCGCTGCTGGGTTGCTTCACTCTGTTTGGCATGGTCTCCAGCTATCTTCGGATGGCCTGGAAGGTAGCTAACTACAATGCCTTGCGGGAAGAGACCGATGCCCTGCGGGTACGCTACCAGAAGCTGCTGACGCGCGCCAACGAGACCAACCAGGAAGTGGTGAAGTTGCAGATGTTCGCCAGCGAGGTGTCGTCGGCATACGGCATCAATAGCACGCCTGTGCCGAACTCTGACGCCGTGTTGTCAGACCTGAACGGGTCGCGGCTTCTGCCGACGCTGGCCGATACGCTGGATGCCTACAACCGTCTGAAGACGGCCTCGCTCACCGGCCCGGTGCGGAGCAGTTCGCGGCGCTGGCTGATCAACACCACGCCCAGCCTATGGCCGGTCATGGGCCGCCTGCTAAGCCATTTCGGCTCGCGGGAGGATCCGTTCCACGGGCACCAGGCCTTCCACGCCGGCGTGGACATCTCCGCACCGACTGGCACATCGGTACGTGCCGCGGCCGATGGTATTGTGATAGCGGCAGAATGGGCCGGCGCGTACGGGAAGTTGGTGGTAATCGATCATGGCAACGGCGTGCAGACCTATTACGCGCACCTGTCGCGCTTCGATGTGATCCCCGGCCAGGAGGTACGCATGGGGCAGGTGATTGCCGGCAGCGGCTCGACGGGCCGCGCCACGTCACCGCACCTGCACTACGAAGTCCGGCGCGGCGGCACGCCGGTGAACCCGTACAGCTATCTTGCGAAGTCCGCCATTGCTACGTCGAACCCCTCGCGCGATTTCGGTTTCTAACTAATTATGGCGGTGGTGACCCGGCGAACGGTGGTTCACGCGCTTGGAGTCTCATTACTAGCGGGTGGCCTTGAACAGTCTGAAGTGGTGGAGATGCGCCGCTACGCCGACCCGGCCACGGAATTTGATGTCCTTCGTCTGACCGATCCCGCTCACTCCAGCCGTATTGCCGCGCCACCGCGGCGCGCTTTCGACCGGCGTGGGCGCATCATGGTGTTCGCTTCCGACGCGGGCGGGAGTTGGCAGCCGTGGCTGATGGAGCTGCGTACCGGGCGGATGCGCCAGTTGGCTCGCGTCGAGGGGTTGGATTGCGGCTCGCTCACGTTCAGCGCCGACGACCGTGAAGTCATCTTCAGTCACCCGGGCGGCCTCGGCGCCATAGCGTTGACCAATCAGAAGACACGCCAGTTACACGCCATCGCCGGGCAGCCCGCAGGCGCCGTTGTCCCGGACTTGGCGGCTGGACGCCTCTACTTTGTTGAGGCGCAGGGCGCCCAAGCGCGCCTGATGAGGGTGGACTGGCCGAGCGGCCGCTCTCCGGCGGTTGTTGCCGTGGGCGCGGGTATTACCGATCCACTGCCCCATCCGAAGCGCCCGCTAGTGGCCTGGCGGGCTCAGGACGGATTATGGCTGGACGGGCAACGGCTGACGACCCCGGCTGGGCGTGTGTTGCAGGCCTACTGGTCACCCGATGGCGAGTCTCTGCTCTACCTGTTGGAGCCGGCGGCGCGGGGCGAGCTGAACTCCATTCGTGAGCAGAACATTGGGACGCACGTTGATACGCTGATCGCGCGCACCAGCCAGTTTGTCAGCTTTGCACCCAATGCGAACGCCAGCGCTTTTGCCGGCGCCAGCCGGAGCCTGGCTTCACCGGGCATACTACTGCTGCTGCGCGTGACGCGCCGCGAGCTGATTATTTGCGAGCACAAGGCGAGCAATGCCACGCGTACCGGCGTCATGTTTACACCCGACAGCCAGCGCGTGCTGTTTGAAAGCGACCGCCACGGCCGCCCGGCGCTCTACATGATGAACGTCGAGCGGCTGATCGAAAAGACCGGCGATTAGCGCGGGCCGGGCGCCAATACGTAGTCGCGATGCAGCGCAATGATGTTCGAGTCGGAAATCGCGGCGGTGATGGTGTGGCACTGATGGAGATCGCCGTCGCCGCTGAGATAACGGTCGTAGCCTGATTCAAGCAGCGTTGCGGCCAGCAGAGCCGGGGAACTGCCGGCGGCTTTGAGGGCCGTGGAGTTGATCTCGGTCACGATGACCGGTTTGGCGGCGGCCAGGAATGCGCGGGCGCCGGCCAGACAGCGCGTCTCGCTGCCCTCGACATCGATTTTCATCACCACGCGGCCCGGGAACCGCTCCGGCTGAAGCAGATCGTCCAGCCGCACCAGCGGAACCGTTTCGGTGCGGTGCCGGGCCACCGCCGCGTAGGCGGGAAACAGGCCACCGGCGCCGGACGTGGTGCGGGGGACGTACAGCCTAGCCGTGCCCGTGGAATCGCCGCAGGCGACGTTGTGCACCACGAAACTGGCGTTGTAGAGCTCCAGCGACCGCTTCACCAGGGCTGCCAGCCGGGCTTGCGGCTCGACGGAGATGACGCGCCCGGCCTTGCCCACTAGGCGCGCGGCCGTGACGGCGAAACTGCCGTGATTCGACCCGACGTCGACGAACGTGTCGCCGGGGCCAAGGAACAGTTTCAGGATGCGTGGAAGACCGGACGCCAGTTCCCGGGGGACCGCAAGGAAGCGCGGATCGCTCAAATCGAGAAAAATGGGTAGGCCGCAGACCTCCAGCCGGGCGGAGGTTTCCGCCCCCGCCAGGCGGCGAAGCCAGATGATGAGGCGCAGCAGCAACTCAGCGCCCACCGGGTCGTTGCGCTGCGCCGAGCAGTACCTCGCCAGCAGCTGAAAGCCGGGCGGCAGTTGGCGGGCGAGCGTGCGATCGCCAAGCCAGTCGCAGGCCGGCCGCCGCAACAGCCAGGAGCCCTGCGTCTCACAAAAGCACTCCGCAAGCCACTGAAATCCCGGGACGGCCCGGAGCGCCTGACGTACCGCGGCTGCTGAGAGCGAGCGCCGATTCACGATGCTATCATTCATACCAGATGCCGGCACGCGCCGTGCCGGCATGTGATCCCTGGAACACGATGCGGGTTCGATATCTCTTTCCTCTCTCATGGGAGTACAGGGGTATCTGCGTCTGGCTGGACGTCACCTTCTGTCCCGCCACGGTGTGGCTTTACGCAATGGCGGGCTACGTCGCGGGAAGACTGCTGCGCCGCGTCCGCCCGGTGGCCTCCGTGCACCTCCTCGCACAGGCGCAGCTTGTGGCGCAGCGGCTCTGGCGGCCCGAGCGCGCGACCGGGTGGCTGGAGCGCCGCCTCGCGGAAGCGTTGGCGGAAGCCTGCCGGCATCCGGATCTCTTCCAATTGCGGCCGCCCACCGCGGCGTCCACCGCGACCGCGCGGCAGACGGGAATTGTGCTCAAGGCCCCGCGCCTGCAGGCGGGCGAGGTGGTCGAAAAAGGCGTCCTCCTGCTGAAGTACTCGGAGCCGATCGCGGCCTTCCACCAGAGCGTGAATATGGCGGCCCTGCTCGGCCACTATCAACTGGTGCTGGAGCCCAGCTGGACCGGGTACGCGAACCTCGGTTTCCTCGCTTTCACGCGCTACCGGAACCACCCCATCGTGATGCTCTCGCCGTTTCGCGGCGACCGGCGGTTCCTGGAGCGCCTGAATACTAATCTGACGCCGATTGAGCTGGGGCCCGGAGACTGGGTGGACCCGCACGTCTTCACGCCGCTGGCCGGCGAGCCGAAGCTCTACGACGTGGTGATGGTGGCGCGGTGGAACTGGATGAAACGGCACGATCTGTTGCTGGACGCCCTGCGGCGGATCGGCGATCCGGGCTTCCGCGTCGCGCTGGTGGCCGCCAATATCTCGCAGGACTCCGACCGGCAGCGGATTCTGGCGGCCATCGAGGTCTCGGGCTTGCGGCGGCAGATTGAGATCTTCGAAGATATCCCGCCCGATGAGGTGAATCGGGTTCTGAACCAGTCGAAGGTGAATCTGCTGCTGTCACGCCAGGAGGGCGGGAACCGGGCGCTGTTCGAGGGGTTCTTCGCCGGTGTTCCCGGCCTGGCGCTCCGCCACCACATTGGCATCCGGACCGAGCATTTCCTGCCGGAAACCGGACGGCTCATCGACCGGGACCAGTTGGCCCCGGCGCTGCTCTATTTCCGTGAGCACTGGCGGGAGTTCAATCCCCGGCAGTGGGCGCTGAGCCACATCAGCCCCGAGCATTCCACGCGGCGCCTGAACGAGTTTCTGAAGCAGCAGGCGCTGCGGCGCGGCGAGTGCTGGACGCGCGACATCGTCATGAAGTGCAACAAGCCGAATTTGCAGTATTATCCCGATGACAGCGCCGTCCAGGGCTTGCCCGCGATAGACGAGATTCTTGAGCAGTTTCCCGTCGCGCCGGACCAACGGCGCGACTGAATCAGGCGGCGCCGCCGCCCGGCATCGCGTTCAGCCGTCCGCCGCGCCCCTGCCTGGATAACTCGCGCGCGAAGCCCGCGACGTACGCCACTTGCGAGACGATCAACAGGCCCACGTTCCGCAGTGCCGGCCAGTCCTGCTTGCCACGCCCGGCGGTGAGCAGCAGGTCGACCAGGAGATTCGATGACGACCCCGCGGGCGGCATTTCACCGGTGGTCAGAATGCGGCGGAAGATGCAGGCGCCGCGGCCGTAGCAGAACTGCTGGCGCCAGAATCCGCGAAAAGTCAGGCTGTGGAAGTGCTCCACCATCGCGTCGGGCACGAAGCGCAGGCTCCCGCCCTTCCGCAGCCACCGGTAGCAGAATTCCCGGTCCTCGGCGCCGGCCAGCGGGAACTCCTCGGAAAAGCCGCCGATGCGGAGAAAGTCTGCCCGGTCCACGGCGAAGTTATTCGACGGGAAAAAGGCCAAGGCCGGCTGATTCACGACGAGCCACCGGCAGACGTGGTCGACCAGAAACTGGCTGGTGATGGAACAGGGGCGCTGTAGAATCCCGTTGCGGGTGGCGCCGCCCAGCATCTCCCCGGCGGAGGCGTGCGCGTCCGCGAAGCCCCGCAGCCAGGCCGGCGTCACCCGGCAGTCGTCGTCAAGAAACGCGAGATACTTGCCGCTCGCCTCCCTGGCGCCGCGATTCCGCGCGCTGGCCGGTCCGGCGTTGGACTGGGTCAGCAGCCTGATGCGCAACCGGGAACTCCACTCCGCGACCACCCGATCCAACGGCTGCGCACTTCCATCGTCCACCACCAGAACTTCGAATCCGCCGTTGCGGTAATCCAACTCGGCCAGCGATGCCAGACAGCGGCTCAACTGCAGCGGCCTGTCCTTCGTGGGAATGATAACTGAATAATCCACCACTACTCTTAAACCCGTACACCCTCTCCGGCGTTGCCTTCATGCTGGCGGCCGGAACAGCCGAGGCCAGTACGAACACGCCTCTTCACCAACCCGCCCGTTGAGTCCAATCTAGCGCAACTGCCGGGCCGCCGACTTCCCGCGGTGAGCTTTCGGATATGCTGGATGCCGAAATGCCGCTGAGCGATAACCGCCATGGTCACCCCCTGAATTCAAGTCACCGCCGCCAGTTCCTGAAGCAGAGCGCCTGCGCGCTGGCCTCCTGCGCGCTGCCGGCGCGGGCGCAGAAGATCCGCACCGTGCCCATCGAGTTCGGCACGGACAAGATGGTGTTCTGCGACTGGTGGTTTGTCGAGCCCGGCTACGGCCTGGCTTTCACTCCGCGCCAGCAGGAGGAGAATCATCGGGCGCCGGTTTTCATGCCGTACGGCGTGCGCCTGCGGGTGGCGCGGCCCGCGCTGACGGCCGAGCCTTTCATCCGGCCCGACCGCCCGGCCGACGGCGTCACCATGGGCGGCTACTGCACTCTGCTCCAGGACGGCGGCAAGTACCGCCTGTGGTATGAAAGCTATCTGCCCGGGCAGGGCACCGACGAGCTGGCGCACATCTGTTACGCCGAGTCCGACAACTGCGTGGACTGGCGCAAGCCTGAACTCGGCCTGATTGAATACCAGGGCTCGAAGGCCAACAATCTGATCTACAGCCACGGCCACGGCGGCAGCGTCTTCATCGATCCCGTGGCCCCGCCGGCCGAGCGCTACAAGCTGATCCACCTCGACAAGGTGCCGCTGCAGGAGTACAAGGGAAAACAAATCAACGCCTTCTTGTTTGGAGCCGTGTCGCCCGACGGCATCCGTTGGACCCGCCTGAAGGAGCCGCTCATCCGCCACACCTCCGACACCCAGACCATTTGCGAGTACGACCCCGTGCGCCGCCGTTACGTCGCCTACGTCCGCGGCTGGGAGCCGCAGACTTCCGCGGGCTACGGCGGGCGCCGCATCGTCATGCGCACCGAGTCGGAAACCTTTGGCAATTTCCCCGAGCCCGAGCCCATCCTTTCGCTCGGTCCGGAGGTGCCGCCCGACGTCGACATCTACACCAACGCTTACCAGCGCTGGCCCGGCGCTCCGCGCGCTTATCTGATGACGCCCGCCATCTACCATCGCTCCAGCGATTGCGTGGATCTCCAGTTGGCCACCAGCCACGACAGCCTGCGCTGGCACTTCCCGCAGCGCGAGCCGTTCGTCCCCAACGGCGAGGCCGGCTCCGGCATTGAGGGCGCCATTTACGCCGGCCGCGGCACCATCCAGTTGCGTCCCGGCGTCTGGGCTTTCCCCGTGACAGCGTACCCGCGCACTCACAACATGGCCTTCACACCCACGCCGCAGCGGCCGCGCCAGGGCGGTCTGCGCCTGGCCACGTTGCGCGAGGACGGCTACATGGCGGTGGAGGCCGAGACCGAGGGCGAGTTCTGGACCCAGCGCGCCACCTTCACCGGCGGGAAGCTGTTGATCAACTCCTGGGGCCATACCGGCGGCCGCGTGCGCGTCGAAATCTGCGACGACGAGGGCCACCCCAAGCCGGGCTTCTCACTGGCCGAATGCGACCGGTTGGACGGCGATCAGCTCTGGTCCACCGTGTCCTGGGGCGGGCGCAGCGACGTGAGCGCCTTCCGCGGCCAGCTCATGCGCCTGCATTTCCACCTGAACCGCGTGCGCCTGCACGCCTTCCGCTTCGTCTAGCCGGGCGGTGTCAGAGCGGCTTGGCCGCCGACTGGTAGATGGCGTTCAGGATGAACTTGAACGTGCCGAAGCTCTGGCCACGGAACTGCGGGCGGAAGCCGATCAGCACCACGTGGCCCTGTCCAAGGCGCGCATCCACGGCCGCGGCCTTGCCGATGACAGCGCGCTCGCCGCTGATGTAGCCGCTGGCCAGCAGGTTCTGGCGCGCGTACCAGGCGAAGGGGCGCACCTCGCGGTCGCCGTGGTTGAATTCATCGAGCATTGTGATTTCAAACGCCTGCCCGCCGGTAGAGGTGGCAATGGCGTCGTGCGGCATGCCGAACGCCATCGGTTCCTTGGGATCCGTGGTGATGCGCAGCAGTGAGCCCGGACAGAACCAGGCATTGGCGCCCTCGGCGCCGCGCAGCGCACTGCGCACTCCGATGGGGAAGAGCGTGAGCGGCAGTTCCGTGGCGGAGTCGAACGTCACTAGCGTGCCACCCTGCTCGACGAAGTGCTGCAACTCGGCCGCGCCCTCCACGCCGATACCGCCCGTGAATTCGGGCCGCTGCTGATTGGGGGCGTTGCCGGACTGCCCATCGAAGCGGCCAGAGCGTTCGCCGTCGCGGATGCCGTGCAGGATGGAGCTCATCGACTGCTGCGCCAGGATGACGACGTCAAAACGGGCGCGCAAATTACCCTTGCGCACTTCGGCGCTGGTTAAGGCGCTGTGCTCAATTTCGAACGCGTCCAGCAGCCATTCGGTCCAGCCGGCGTCGATGTTGCTGATGGACGGTTGATAGAACGCGACGCGTGGTCTCTGCAATTGCCAGCCGCCCTTGTCCGGGCGGGTTGCGCTCAGCTCGCCGTCCGCAGCTCGATAAACCGGCGAATTATTCTTTAATTCGCGCGCAATTCTGAGGAATGTTCCGTTTTGGCGGGCATCCAGCACGGGCGCCGGGCTCTCGATGGAGGTCATGTTCTGCCCCGGAATGTCCTGCGGCTTGTCGATGCGATCGACGGCCACCCCCATCTGGTAGGGCAGCGTCCAGCCGGCCAGATCGTAGGGCCGCTTCACCACGTTGCCGGTGCGGATTTCGGGGTAGCGTTGCGGCTCCATCAGGTCTACCAGATAGCCCCGGAAGGGCTGCGCAGCCAGCAGATAATACGTGCCGGCCGGGTAGCTTTTGCCGTTGGCCTCAAACGCGGCTGTTGCGCGGCGCACTTCGAGGCCGGCTCCGGCCAGACGCTTCAACATCTCGGCGGCGCTCCAGGCGTCGGCTTGGCCGGGCGGCAATACATAGGCGTATGGCCCCCCGGCGCGGCCCTTCTCAATATTCGCCGCTGCCATTTCCCAAGCCTTCAACGTGAACCGGCTGGGATTATCGGCTGCCAGGCGGAGAATGGCGAAGTCCGCCGTCAGCATATAGTCCACTGCGTCGCGTAAAGCCCAACGGCCGCCCATCCACGGCTTCTCATAGAACACGGTCGGCTCTTTGGCCGGAATGCCGTTGGGAAAGCGTTCTGGCAGGTCCGCCAGCTTGTAGTCGTGCGGCGTGGCATAGGCGAACAGCGCCGTTTCGGTAAGGATGCCGTGCATGTTGTGGAAGGCCGGCGCCGATCTCAGCCCACCGTTCCACCAGGCGTCAAAGCTCGTGTAGGAAACCGTGCCCGGCTTGTTTTCGCGCGCGAAGCGTTCCTTCATGGCCGCGCCAATCAGGTTGATGCCTTCCATCACGGGCGCCGGGATGTTCGGATTCATCGGCTCGGCGTAGGGCGGGATGAAGATGCGCGCCGGGAAGGGCGCCACCTGGTGCTGGTTATACACGATCTGGGGGAACCACTCGGAAAAAAGCAGCTTTGAAACGGCGCGCGTTTCGGGCAGGTTCAGCATGAACCAATCGCGGTTGTTGTCGTGGCCTGAATACTTCTGATAGAGCTGCGGCAAGGCCGCCACTTCGTGCGCGGTGCCCACGTTGCCGCGATACCACTTGGCCACCATGTCCAGCCCGTCCGGGTTGATCACCGGTACCTGGATGAGAATCACGTTGTCGCGGATGTGGCGCGTCTCCTCGTCTTCACCGGTCACCATGCGGTAGGCGAGGTTCGGCGCGTGCTGCGCGGGCGCCACTTCGGTGGCGTGCAGGCCCGAGTCGATCCAGACAAACGCCTTGGCTTCCGCCGTCAGCCGCGCAGCCTCTTCCTTCGATGCCAGTCCGAGCGCCAGCTTGCGGTTGATCTCTTTGTAGTGATCCAGCTTGCGGAGATTCGCCTCCGAGCTGATGAACGCCACCATCATCGGCCGGCCTTCGCTCGACCGGCCGAATTCGACGATGCGTATGCGCTCCGACGCGGCGGCCAGCTTCTTGTAGTAACCGTAGATCTGGTCCACATCGGCGAGCTTGAAGTCGTCGCCAGGCGTAAATCCGAAATGCTCCTTCGGCGCGGGAACGGCGGCCAGCAACGTGCCGCAGACGAACAGGGACAGTACCGTGCGCCGGGAGAAGGCCGATAACGAGTCCATATGAAACAATCGTAGTATGTCCGGACAGCACCCAACCAAGTTCCGCATCGGGCTGGCGCAGTCGGCGTGTACGCGCGACCGTGCGGCGAACCTCGACCATGCCGAGGCGCAGGTGCGTGAGGCCGCCGCGCGCGGCGCTCAGATCATCTGCCTGGAAGAGCTCTTCGCCTCAGAGTACTTTTGCCGCGAAGAGAACAGCGATCTGTTCGATCTGGCCGAGCCCATTCCCGGACCCAGCACCGAGCGGCTGGGCCGGTTAGCGCGCGAGTTGGGCGTGGCCATCGTCGCCAGCCTGTTTGAGCGGCGCGCGGCAGGGCTATATCACAACACCGCCGCCGTGCTGGGCCCCGACGGAGCGCTGCTGGGCATTTACCGCAAGATGCACATCCCGGACGATCCGCTCTACTACGAAAAGTTCTACTTCACGCCGGGCGATCTGGGCTACCGCGTTTTTGATACGCCGTGGGCGCGCATCGGCGTGCTGGTGTGCTGGGATCAGTGGTATCCGGAGGCGGCGCGGCTCACGGCCTTGCAGGGCGCCGATGTTCTGTTCTATCCCACGGCCATTGGCTGGCACCCTTCGGAGCAGGCCACCGAAGGGCCTTCGCAGCTCGATGCCTGGCGCACGGTGCAGCGCGGCCACGCCATCGCCAACGGTGTCTACGTCGCCGCCGTGAACCGCACCGGGCACGAAGGCGCGGACGGCGGCGGACTGAATTTCTGGGGCAATAGTTTTGTCGCCGATCCGTTTGGCGTCGTGGTGGCGCAGGCGGGTATCGAAACCGAGGAGACGCTGGTGGTGGAGTGCGACCGCGCACGCATCGAACAGGTGCGCCGCGGCTGGCCGTTCTTCCGCGACCGGCGCGTGGACACCTTCGCCGGGATCACGGAACGCTGGCTGGGGCGCGAGTAGACAAAAAAGAGGGGCGATCCTATTTGCGATCGCCCCATGAAGGGAAGAGGTCCATACTCGCGGTACTGCTCGCTGACGCCGTCTGAGAGCTCTCTCCGCCGCGGTTAAGCGGTGCAATGGGCGGAAGTGGTCAGTTCCCGCTTTGCGTCGCCGGACGAGGAGTTGGCGGCGGGAGAGAGCCCTTCGACGGGAGCCCCTGAAACCGGATGGTTTCGCAGGGCTCGCCTTCCGGCGCGGCCTCGGATTCGCGCCGGACGGAGACTGTCAAATCCTTTCGTTCGCGCCCCGGACCGGGCCACCCGGTGCAGGCTGCGCGTTTGCAAATGGGCCGCGGCTCCATGGATACCAGGACACTCCAGGCGGGCGCCTGAAACGTATCGCCCGGCGCCGCGGCCACCAATAGCGGGCCTAGGGTTCACACCTGCCCAAAGTGGGACCAGCCCCAATGTGAGAACCCACGCCAAGCTGAGTGACAGTACTTGACGTAGCGCTTGCCCGCTCATCCGCGCCTCCCCGTAATCCAGCCGCTTAAAGACGGCGCCCGGGTGTTTTCACCTTGGGCACCGACAGGTAGCCGATCACTACGTCCTTCTTCACCTCGTTCACCACCAGTTCATAGGGCTGGCGCGCTTTCGAGGGCACGTAGAACTGGACCGGCTCGTTGATTGTGCGATCCTTCTTCTCCACCCGCTTGTCGTCGGCGACCAATTGCAGCGTGAAACGGTTGCGCTTCATGTCGGCCTTGCGCAACTGCACCTGGATGTCGCCGATCTTCTGCAACTGGTCGGCCTTGCGCAGCGTGAACTCGAAGTAGTCGCGTTCGCCCAGTTCGCGCAGCGCCGCCAGTTCCTTGCCGTTGGTGGCAATCAGCCCGCTCATCACGCCCAGGTCGCCGGTGGTGCGGCGCAGCTCGGCGATGGTCTTGTCGATCTCCGTACGGTGGTTGGCCACCTCGGTCTTCACGTTGCTCACTTCCGATGTGATATCGGTCAGCCGGGAGCTGGTCGAGTCGGCGCGCGTCTTCATCTGGTCCATCTCGCGCACCAGCACCTTCTGCTCTTCCTGCTGCTCGGCCTGCTTCTTGCTGAAGTCGGTGGACAGTTTTCTGGCAATCGCTTCGGCCTGACGGCGGGCGGCCACGGTGGCCTCCTGCGACGAGCTCACGCTCTCTTTGCGCGTGCTGTCCAGCTCGGCGCGCAGCTTGCCGACGGACTGAGCGACAGTGTCATTGGCTTGGCTGACGGACTGCCGCAGTGTGGCGACTTCCTTTTGCAGGGTGGCGGTCTCCATCCGCGTATTTACCAGGTTGGTATGCAGATAAAGCGCCGCGCCCAGGCAAAGCACCAGGCCTGCGGCCAGGACAATGGTGACCCAGGGAAGGTTATTGCCGCCGGGCTCGCCCGGGTCCAGCAGAGTCTTGTTTGAATTGGGTGTATCGCTCATGGAGGGTGTTTCCTCACTCCCTCCAATTGCAGATTACGTGCCATTTGGCGCGCCTGAGTAGAATCAGGCGTTTAGCTTTTGGAGCCGCCTGCCGGTTCAGGTAAGACTTACCGCGCCATGCCCGGCGCCCGGAAAGATTTACCGGTCTGGCGCGCTTATTGCAGCTTGCCGCGCGCTTCCACGTTGAGCGTGGAGATGCCTTCGTCGCCGCGCACCAGGTACAGGCGCTCGTGCAGGTTGACGGCGACACAGATGTGGTTCGGGATAACCCGCACGCGGTCGCCCACCTTGAACGCCGGCGAGCCGGCCGGAAGGTCCACGTAGCCGTGCTCCTCGTTCATCTTGTGGAACACGGCGCCCGGCGCCTCCACCAGTTCACCAAAGGTCACCTCGCCATCGGCCGACAACCGGTCGGAGCTGAAGGTCTTTGAGCCGCCGTCGATAATCATCCTGCCGGGCGCAACGCTGACCACTGTTGTGAGGATCGTCGCCGCACAGTCGTCCACCGTGCAGGCGCCCGATTGCACCGTATTGCGGTCATTGAAAATGTAAGTGCCCGGGCGGATTTCGTTCATTCCGGCAATCAGATGCGACTGCCACAGCAGCGGCGTCGAGCCGCCGCTGACAATCTCGGGAGCGTGGCCGCGCCCGCTGAGCTCAGACACCGTGCGGCTAATCAGTGCGCACAATCCGTCCAAGCTGCAGGTGGCGCTCTTCAGGTGGCCCGGATAGAAAGCGATGCCGCGCCAGCGTGTTGCAGGCAGGCGCACCAACGCGTCCACCAGCGCGTACAGCGCCTCGCCCGGCGCCGCGCCCACGCGGTGCAGGCCTGCGTC
>CAYZIX010000035.1:0-32717 GCA_964478395.1 uncultured Candidatus Solibacter sp. | reverse complement strand
TTCCGCCTGGTGACTCAGGCAAAATAGATACTCCTTCAATTCCGCCAAATTGCCGATTCAACAGTGAGGTCGGCAAGATGGATCGGTTCCCGTTCGTAAGTTGGATGGCTCTCTGGATGATCCTCCTCCACAGCCAGGCGTCAGCCGGCGAGCGTGGCTGGATCCGGGCGTCTTCACCGAACCTTGAAATGTTCACCACCGGCAAAGCGGCTTTGGCCGCCCAGGCGGTGGCTGAACTTGAAAGCCTACGTCACTACATCCGGCAAGAGGCGCCCTCCTATGCGACCACCGGCGTTCAATTGCGGATTGTGGCTTTCTCCGACGAGGGGGAGTATCGCGCCTTTCGCGTGAACTCCCACTCGCCCGCGTACTTCGTCGGCGGCCCAGGACAACCAACCATTGTGCTGGGCCGTCTGGCGAAGCAGTCGCTTCCGAGTCTGCGGCACGAGTGGATCCACGCCTTCTTGGCTCAGACCAGCATCCAACTGCCGCTCTGGCTGGAGGAAGGGCTTGCGGACTACTATGGCGGGGTTTCGGCTGAACGAGCGCGCGAGCGCCGGCGGCTGCTGTCCCGCTGGGGGCGCTTACGCTTATCTGAACTGGCGCGCATCGACCGCAACTCGCCGTGGTACCGTCAACCAGAGCTGGCTGGACGCTTCTACGCGGAGAGTTGGGCCGCGGTCACCGTGATGATGGAACGGTGGGAGGAGCGTGGCCTTGACGCCGTGTTGCACGCCGACTGGACACCTGACTCGGCGCCTTTTGCCGAGCTTGATCATGCGATCGAAACCGCACACCCACGCTGGCGCGCCACTGGCACTCCGCTCAAAAGCCGTTGTCAGACCACTATAGGTTCGGCAGAAACATCGGATGTTTACCTGACGCTGGCCCGGCTACAGGCGCGCACTGGCGATCTTGAAGCCGCGCGAGCCGCCGCGCAGTCCGTCGCCGCCGGCAGGCCGGAGGCGTGGGAGGTGTTGGGCGACATCGCCTTCCGGCGCCACGATGACGCCGCGGCACGTCAGGCGCTGCACGAGGCGCTGCGGCTCGGCGCAATCGGCAGCCGCGGGTTGTGGCAACTGGCCGTTGTCGAACAAGCCGCCCCGGACGGCGACGTGGTGCCGGTGCTGGAGCGACTGGTGGCAACGGATCCGGCGCATGACGAGGCGCGCCTTGTGCTCAGCTCCCACTACCTACGCCAACAACGCTGGCGCGATGCGCTGGAACAGTTGCACCGCATCCGTAACACGCCGCCCAACCGTAGCGACTTCTATCGCTCAGCCTTGGAACTGGCCGAAGCTCGCGCCGCGTCGCCCCTCGAATAGACAACGCGCCCATCTACGACCGTCATCTCAACGCGAGCCTTTTCCAGCGCTTCGACGCCTCCGGACAGAATATCGTGCGACAGCACAACAAAATCGGCCAGCATGCCCGGCGCCAGCGTGCCCTTCTCCTTTTCTGTGAACTCGGCGGTGGCGGAGCCAATTGTGTAGGCCCGTAGCGCCTCCTCCACCGAGATCTTCTGTTCCGGCACCCAGCCGTCCGGGTGACGGCCATCCAGCGTCCGGCGCGTCACGGCGGCCAGCATGCCGGCCAGCGGGTCCAGCGGCGCCACAGTCCAATCGGAGCCGAAAGCCAGCGTTGCACCCGCATCCAGCAGCGAGCGGAAGGCATAAGTCGTTCTCGCCCGCTGCGCGCCAATGCGCTTGTCGGCCCAACGGCCGTCGTCGGCAGCGTGATAGGGCTGCATGGAGGCGATCACACCGAGCCGTGCAAAGCGCTGAATGTCCTCCGCCCGCAAATGCTGCGCGTGCTCAATGCGGAAGCGGCGGTCGCGCGCGCCGTTCTTCGCAATTGCCTTCTCAAACAGGTCGAGAATCTCGGAGTTGGCGCGGTCGCCAATCGCGTGCACGCAAATCTGGAGCCCGGCGGCATCGGCGCCAACGATGCGGCCCTCCATCAAACCAGGCTTAATCAACTCGTCCGATGGCAGCCCCCGCGTTGAGGGGGCGTCGGTGTAAGGCTCGAAAAACAGCGCCGTGGTCGAGCCCAAGCTGCCGTCGGCGAAAGCCTTCAGTGCACCCACGCGCAGCATCGGCCCGCCGAAGGCACGCCGCAGGCCCAGTCGCGCCAGGCGTTCCCACTGCGAGGCGGGCGTAGCCGCATAAACGCGCGTCAACAACTCGCCGCGCTCCAGAAGCATCTGGTAGACACGCACATCCGCACCAGCCGACATATCCTGCGCGCTGGCCACGCCCATCGACGCGGCATGCCGCGTCGCGCGCCGCGCGGCTTCGATCTTCTCCTCAAGCGACGGCGGCGGAATCACCTTTTCCACCAACCCCAGGGCCGCATCTTTGAGCACACCGGTCGGCTCGCCCGTCGTGGGATCGCGGACAATCATGCCGCCGGGCGGATCCACCGTCTCTTTCGTCACTCCCGCCAAACGCAGGGCTAGCGCATTGGCCAGCGCCATATGCCCGTCCAGACGGCTGACAAAGACGGGGTTCGATGGCGTCACGGCATCGATCCACTCGTGGCGCGGCAACTCGGCGCCGGGCCATAGCTCGTGATCCCAGTCGCCGCCGGTGATCCAACGGCCCGGCTTGAGTTCCTTTGCAAACACTCCCATCCGGCGCGCAAACTCTTCACGCGATGCGGCTGAGCGCAGATCGACGCTGGCCAACTGAAAACCACCACCCAGGAAGTGCACGTGCGCGTCGTTGAACGCGGGCACGACGGCGTGGCCATGCGCGTCGATGACGCGTGCGGAAGGGCCGGCCAGACGGCGCATCTCAGCGCTCGATCCGACCGCCAGCACGCGGCCGCCAGCCACGGCCAGCGCTTCCGGCGGCGACTGACGACCATCCAGTGTGTAGACGCGCGCGTTGACGACAATCAGCGTGGCGGGGGTTTGCGCGGCGGCTATGGAGACGCCAAGGAGCGCCGCGACGATGCTGAATCTCATAATGCTATGTTGGAGTCGAGGCACACCTCTGCGCAATGTCCTATTCCGTGCGCGATAGCGGCTACGGCTCCCCGTCGATGTTTCAGATGACGCCCGGCGTGAAGTGGCTGCTCATCACAAACATTGCGGTCTTTGTTCTTTACTTCCTGGCGACGGTCGGCGGCTGGGCCTACCTGTTTGCGCCATTCGCGCTGATGCCGGCGCAGGTGGTCACGCGGCTTGCCGTCTGGCAGTTGGTTACGTACCTGTTTTTGCACAGCCCCGCCGGCTTCGGCCACATCCTGATCAACATGCTGACGTTGTGGATGTTCGGCACACCGCTGGAGGGTGTGTGGGGCACACGCCGTTTTCTGCAATATTATTTCTTCTGCGGCGTCGGCGCGGGCTTGTGTGTGGTGGTGTTGAACCTCATGTTCGGTTCCGCTGTCACACGCACCATCGGCGCCTCAGGCGCCATCTACGGTCTGCTGCTGGCGTTCGGCATCCTTTTCCCGCGCGCCGTTATCTATTTCTTCATGCTCTTTCCGCTGGAGGCGCGCTGGTACGTGCTGATCATGGGCGCCATCGTGTTCTTGAGCGCCCTCGGCGACACCGGCGGGACGATCAGCCACTTCGCGCACCTCGGCGGAATGGCGTTCGGCTACATCTGGTTGCGCTCCAGCCTGGGCCGGCGCCCGGGCAGTACGCGGCGCGGTCCAGGTTTCGGCCAACAGATGTCTCAGGCCTACCGCGACTGGAAGTTCCGCCGCGCCAAGCGCAAGTTCCAGGTCTACCTGAACAAGCAGGGCGCAACGCGACGCGACTGGGACGATCGGGTTCAGTAAGAGGGTAAGGAGCGGATGACAATGAATCGAATCGGTCGATTACTTGGCGTACTGGTATTGGCAGCGGGTTGCATGTGCGTGTTCCCGCAGGCAGGGCCGAAAACAGAGAGCGGCGACACCGTGGCCCGGCCAAAGAAGAAGCCGGACACGGCCGCTGTCCAGCCCGCGGAACAGACCGGCCAGAAAATCCCGTCGAAGTTGCAGAAGAAGCCTGGCGAGAAGGGTGAACAGGGACCGACGTTCCGCTCCGACATACTCACCGTTTCAGTGGACGTGGCCGTGCTCGACAATCGTGGCCGCTTCATCCCAGGCTTGCGCAAGGAGCACTTCCGGATTTATGAGGATGGCCAGCCTCAAGCCGTCACCAACTTCGCCACCGGGGAGACACCCATCACCTTGGCAATGGTGATCGAGTTCACTAACTTGTTCCAGCAGTATTGGTCCTACGGCTGGCAGGAGACCCTGACCGCCTGTTACAGTTTCCTGCAGACCCTGCGGCCGGAGGACAACGTGGCCGTGGTGGCGTTCGATTTGAAACCCGAGATTCTGAGCGACTTTTCCACCAACCGCCAGGATACCTACGAGGCCATGTCGCGGCTCCGCATACCAGGCTTCTCAGAAGCCAACATGTATGACGCGCTCACCGACGTGGCCGAACGAATGAGCGACATCGAAGGCCGTAAGGCGATTCTCTATATCGGCAGCGGCCTGGACACCTTCTCGAAAATCACATTTGACCAAACGCGCCGCAAGCTTCAGACCTCCAGCGTGCCAGTCTATGCGCTGGGCACGCTACAGGCTTACCGCGACTACATGGACTCACGCGGCTACATGGGCTCCATCGCACGGCTGGACTTCCTGCAGGCTGACAACCAGTTGCGCACCTTCACGCGCGAAACCGGCGGCTACTCCTGGTTTCCTCGTTTCTTCGGCGAATATCCCGGAATTTTCCGCCAACTGCATGATGCGCTTAGGAATTCCTACTCTCTGGCATATCAGCCGACCAATGTTGCACGCGACGGCAAGTTCCGGAAGATTAAAGTTGACCTGGTCGGCGGCGACGGCTCGCCTCTGAAGATCACCGATGAAAAGGGCAAGCCGATGAAGTACCAAGTGATCGCCAAGACCGGCTACCAGGCCCCGCGCGAAGTCGAGTAGGCGACCGAACTACAGAGCCGCGGCGATGTCAAGCATTCGATCTCACCACAGATGAGCGCGTTACGAAATGCGTTGACACCCGAGAGAAACCTCTGCTAATTTCAGCATGGTCTTCTCCTAATGAATGATCTTGTTCGCTCCGCGGCTGCTCACTCCGCGCGCATTCTTCTTGTCGACGACAACCGCTCGGGCCTGATGGCGCGCCGGGTTGTCCTCGAAGAACTCGGCTTCACCACCGACGGTGCGCCAGATGCGCAGATGGCGCTGGATTTGTTTAGCCAGGAGCACTACGACTTGGTGGTGACCGACTTCCGTATGCCTGATATGGACGGAGTCGAACTGATCGCACGGTTGCGCGCAACGTCACCCAACACGCCTATCATCCTGATTTCCGGTTTCGTCGACGCCATCGGCCTCAACGAAAAAACGACCGGCGCCAACGTGGTCATCATGAAGAGCGCCAATGAGGTTACGCACCTTGTGCGTGCCGCCAATCGCCTACTGAAGACGCCACGCAAACCGCCGCGCGCCGAGCGTCCCGCTCAGCGCCTGCGCAAGAAGATTGCCGGCCGCTGAGGCCGCGCCACCGCACTACATTCACAGGGTGTTAGCCTGAGGCCATGCGACATGGTCTCGTGCTGGCTCTTGCTCTCTCGATTTGCGCGTTCGGCGCGGCGGCGAAGCGCCATAAAACGCCCTCCGCGCCGCACGAGCCGCACGGCGCCGCGGAAAAATGGCTCCATTCGATGAAACCGGCCGAGCGGGCCGCGCAGCTGCTGATGGTTGCCTGCTACGGCGACGCGCCCAACACCAGTACAGCCGCCTATAAAGAATACGCCGCGCTGGTCCACGACCTGAAAGTCGGCGGGCTGATTGTCTTGAACCGTGTCCGCTCAGGCAGCGCGCAGCATGCCGATCCATACCAGATGGCTGTGTTCCTTAACCGGATGCAGCGCTTAGCGAAGGTGCCATTGGTAGTGGGCGGCGATTTCGAACGCGGCGCCTCCATGCGCGTCACCTCCACCACACAGTTCCCGCACCTGATGGCCTACGGCGCGGCCGACGATCTGGCCGCTACGCGTGCGCTCGGTGCCGCCACTGCGCGGGAGGCGCGGGCCCTCGGCGTGCAGTGGGTGTTCGCGCCCGACGCCGACGTCAACAACAACCCCGACAACCCCATCATCAACATTCGGAGCTTCGGTGAGGACCCGCGCCGCGTTGCCGCGCATGTCACAGCCTTTATTGAGGGAGCCAAATCCGATCCACGCCACATGGTACTCACCACGGCCAAGCACTTCCCCGGCCACGGCGACACAGCCACCGACAGCCACATTGGCCTCGGCACCGTCACAGCTTCAAAAGAGCGCATGGAGAGTGTCGAACTGGTACCGTTCCGTGCCGCCATCGACGCCGGCGCCGACTCGGTGATGTCAGTCCACTTGGTTGTGCCCGCCTACGAGCCGGAGCAGATTCCGGCCACCGTCTCCCGCAATATCATGACGGGACTGCTCCGCGATCAACTCGGCTTCAAAGGCATTGTCACCACCGACGCCATGGACATGCAGGGCTTGGCCAAGATGTTTACGCCCGGTGAAGCGGCCGTGCGCGCGTTGGAGGCAGGCGTCGACCTGCTTCTGATTCCTAAGGACCCGCGCGAGACCGTGCGCGCCATCGTCGAGGCCGTTCGCTCCGGGCGCCTGACTCAAAAGCGCGTCGACGAATCCGTGTTGCGGATTCTGCGCGCCAAGGTGCAACTCGGTTTGGCCCGCCAGAAACTGGTGGATCTGGAAGCCATCGAAGCCGCGCTTGCCTCGCCCGAGGACGAGGCATCGGCCGCGTCGGTGGCTGAACGGGCCTTAACGGCCGTCAAAAACGACAATGCCCTGCTCCCCTTAAAGAGCCCGGCCAACGCCTGCGCCTATGTGCTGAGTGGCGGACGCTTCTCCACACAGGGCCGCGATTTTATGGACGAGCTGAAGGCGCGCGCGCCGCGCATGAAAACCACGCTGCTCGATCCGCTTCTGCCCCCGGCCGAGTTCCAGGCACTGGCCGCGCAGACCACCAGTTGCAGCGCGCTAGTGGTGGCCAGCTACGTCACTTCGTCGGCCTACCGTGGCAACGTGTCACTGGCTGGCAACTACCCGGCCTTTGTCGAACAACTCATTGCTACGGGAAAGCCGCTGGCCTTTGTCTCTTTCGGCAACCCCTATTTGCTGCGCGCCTATCCCGGCGTGGCCACCTATCTCGCAGCATTTAGCACAGCCTTGCCCAGCGAACGCGCCGCCGCCCGGGCGCTGGTTGGAGAAATTGAAGTCAACGGCCACCTGCCAGTGTCAATTCCGGGCTTGGCACCAATCGGATTTGGGATCAAGATAGAGAAGCTTCGAGTCAGCGAGCCCTGAGGAGGGTCCATGGCTTTCCAGGTCCGAGTTCTCGCCTTTGACGAAGGCGCATCCATCCCCAAACGACATACCGGCGAGGGCGAAGATCTCTCTCCGGCAATAGAGTGGACAGACGTGCCAGAGGGCACGCGCGGCTTTGCCCTGGTCGCGGACGACCCCGATGCCCCGTCGGGTGTCTGGACACACTGGCTACTGTGGGATATCCCTGCCGCCGTACACGGTCTGGCCGAAGGCTTCCAGCCGGGACGCATCGGCACCAGCGGCACAAACGATTTCGGCCACCAGGGCTACGGCGGCCCGATGCCGCCAGTGGGCCACGGCGTGCACCGCTACTTTTTCAAACTTTACGCCGTTGATACATCCCACCTGATCATGCCTCCGGGCTCCAAACGTTGGGAGCTCGATAAGGCTCTGCGCGGCCACGTCATTGCCGAAGCGTGGGTAATGGGCCGCTACGAGCGTAAGGTGCCCGACGCCGCCCTGGTTTAGCACAACGCCCGTACCGCCACCGGCCGCAGCTAAAATGGATCTCATGATTGGGATCACCTGGCTCGGACACGGCACCTTCCACCTCAGGCTGGAGAACGGCGAAAACGTTTTAATTGACCCCTGGTTCGCGGGCAACCCGTCCTGCCCGGCCGGGTATGAAATGCCGCGCGTCGATACCATGCTGATCACGCATGGCCATTTCGACCACATCGCCGATGCCGTCATGCTGGCCCGGCGTGACAAGCCGCGTGTCATCGCCAATTATGAAATTTGCGCGTGGCTCGAATCGAAGGGCGTTGAAAACGCCGTCGGAATGAACAAGGGCGGATCCCAGCAGGCCGGATCGCTGCGCGTCACCATGACACATGCCGTGCATTCCTGCGGTATTTCCGATGAAGGCCGCATTATTTATGGTGGTGATGCAGCCGGATTTATCTTGCATTTCGCTGACGGCCGCCGCGCCTACTTCGCCGGCGACACGGCTGTCTTCTCCGACATGGCGCTGATTGCTGAGATTTACCGGCCGGAATTGGCCTTCCTGCCCATCGGCGACCTGTTTACCATGGGCCCGGAAGAGGCCGCTGTGGCCTGCCGTCTGCTGAAGGTGCCGCGCGTCATCCCCATGCACTTCGCCACTTTCCCGCCGCTCGTCGGCCGCCCGGAGCAACTGGCCGAGCGCCTGTCGGGAACAACCACGTGCGAAGTCTGGCCGTTGACCGCCGGTGAAACCGCCGGGTGGTAGCCCTTATTCGACATTGAAATACGTGCAATCGGGATGGTGAAACACCAGTGCGCTGACCGATGCTTCGGGTTCCATCATCATGCCCTCGGTCAGTTCCACGCCAATTTCTTCGGGCTGGAGCAACTGCCAGATGCCGCGCTGATCGTCCAGGTTTGGACACGCCGGATAACCAAAGCTGTAACGCTTACCTCGATAGCGAGCGGTGAGCCGCTGCTGCATGGTCAGCTCCGGCGGATCAGTAAAACCCCAATCCTCACGGATGTGGCGATGCAGGTATTCGGCCGCGGCCTCGGCCGTTTCAATCGCCAGCGCCTGTAGCGCGTGCGCCAGGAAAAACTCGCCGCGGGCCTTGGCCGCTTCCGACGCCGCGCGCACGCCCTCACCGGCCGTTACGACAAACAACGCGATGTTATCGCCATCCAGCACATAATCGCTCAAACACAACCCGTCAATTTTGTTTTGGCGATTAAAGTGGAACGACTGCCCGCCGACTACAATCGAATTGCCCTCACGGCGTGCCTCAAAGAACCGCCACACAGCGCGCACGTGCATGAATTCGGACGCCCGCCGCTTCACCGCCTCCACGTCCTCTTTAAGTTGAAGCGCCTTCGCATCCCGCTCCCGCAGCGCCTTTTCGAAGTTGCCCTGAAAGCCCAGGTGCCGCCCGTACAGCATGTACGGGTTGATGTACGTCCAGATTTCGGCCAATTGCGGCAACTCGCGCACGCGCCGCTCTGTATACGGGATGGGCGGAACCGGTACGTCCGTTCGCACCTTGGGCGAACGCTCCGTTGAAACGACGGCGGGCGTCTCCGTTACCGGCCGTTCGATCACTTCCGGCGTCGCTACAGCCTCGCGCAGCCGCTCACGGGCCGCCGGATCCATCACCTCATTCATCAGCCGCAGGCCGGTCATCGCGTCTTTCGCGTACAGTGTGAGCCCCTCATATGACGGGGCAATGCGCGTGCGCGTGAAACGGTCGCTCAGCGCTGCGCCACCCACCAGTAGCGGCAGAGCGATGCCCGCCGCGTGCAGGTCCTCCGCCGTGATCACCATCTGCTGTGCAGATTTCACCAGCAGGCCCGACAGTCCGATCGCGTCCGGCCGATACTCATGGCAGGCGCGGATCAACTCCTCCGGCGGCACCTTGATGCCTAGATTCACCACCTCGTAGCCGTTATTCGACAGAATAATCTCTACTAGATTCTTGCCAATGTCGTGGACGTCGCCCTTCACCGTGGCCAGCAGCAATTTACCACGCGCCGCCACGTCGTTCTTCTCCATGAACTGTTCCAGATGCGCGACAGCCGTTTTCATCGCTTCCGCCGATTGCAGCACCTCGGCCACAATCAGTTCATTGGCGTTGAACAACCGGCCCACTTCAGCCATGCCCGCCATTAGCGGACCGTTGATGATATCCAGTGGCGCGGTGCCCTCAGCGCGCTTGCGGTCAAGATCTTCAACCAGCCCGTCTTTGCTGCCTTCGACAATGTAACGCGCTAACCGCTCATCCAACGGCAGCTCAGCCGCGGAAATCTTCTCGCGCACCTGCGCGCCGCGAAAATAATCGGCAATTGCGGCGATATTCGTCTGATTGACGGCGATTTTTTCTTCGCGCGACTGCTCGCGCCAATCCACTTCAGAGCCCAGCCGCGTGTTGAACAGCAGGCGCTCGGCCAGTTCGCGCTGCTCGGCGGGGATCGAGGCAAACCGCTCCAGCTTTTCCGCATTGACGATGGCCAGATCGAGCCCCGCCTTCGTCGCGTGATAAAGAAACACGGAATTGACCACTTCGCGAGCGGCCGGTGGCAGACCGAAACTGACGTTCGACACGCCCAGAATCGTGCGCACGTGCGGAATTTCGCTCTTGATCAGCCGCACTCCCTCAATGGTCTCCACCGCCGCGCCAATGTAGTTCTCGTCGCCAGTGGCGCACGGGAAGACGAGTGGATCGATGATCAGATCCTCCGGCGCCATGCCGTAACGCGTGGTGAGCAGTTCCACCGAGCGCAGCGCCACTTCCAGCTTGCGTTCACGCGAGAACGCCTGCGCCTGCACTGGATCCTCGTCAATCGTGCCGACAATCAGCGCCGCGCCGTAGCTGCGCGCCAGCGGGCAGATGCGCGCGAACTTCTCCTCACCGTCTTCGAGGTTGACGCTGTTGATGATCGCCTTGCCCTGCAGGTACGTCAGCGCCAGCTCCACCGCGCGGGCATCGGTCGAATCGATCATCACCGGCGCCTTCGTCTTGCGGATCAACAGTTCATAGAATGGCCCTATATCTTGTAGCTCGTCACGATCCGAGGTTTGCAGGCACACATCAATGATGTGTGCCCCATTACGCACTTGGCGGCGCGCAATTTCGGTGGCCTCTTCCCAACGTTCCTCCGCAATCAAGCGTTTGAAGGCGCGTGAGCCGATGACGTTCGTTCGCTCGCCCACCAGTAACGGCCGGCTGGACTCCTCTGCCTCCACCAGATCAATTCCCGCATAAAACGCGCAATGCGTCTTTTGTTTCGGCGCACGCGGCGCGCGTCCCTCCACCATCTGCGCGATAGAGCGGATGTGCGCAGGCGTGGTGCCGCAGCAGCCACCCACAATATTCAGCCAGCCGTGATCGACGAACTTCTCCAACTGCCGCGCTAGCGATTCCGGCGTTTCACCGTAACGTCCCTCTTCGTTTGGCAGGCCCGCGTTCGGGTAACACGAAATGCGTGTCGCCGCCATCTCGTGCAATGTGCGGATATGGTCCGTCATAAACTCCGGACCCGTGGCGCAGTTCAGCCCGACAGCCAGCAGATGCGCGTGTCCAACCGACGCGTACAACGCGTCGGCGGCCTGCCCGGCCAGCATCGTACCCATCGGCTCGATGGTGCCCGAGACAATCACCGGAATCCTCCGGTCCATCTCCCGCGCCAAATCTTCAATCGCAATCAGCGCGGCTTTGATGTTGCGCGTGTCCTGGCACGTCTCCACCAGCAGTAGATCCGCGCCGCCCTCAATGAGTCCGCGCGCCTGCCGCAGATAGCCCGCGCGCAGTGCATCAAACGTCACGCCGCCGGTGACGCTGATGGCTTTCGTCGTCGGCCCCATGGAGCCGCCGACAAAACGCGGACGCCCGGGGCGCGAGTATTCATCGGCCACACTCCGCGCCAGTTTGGCCGCCGTGCGGTTCACTTCTTCGCAGCGCTCATCCAGACCAAACTCAGCCAGCGTCACCGGAGCTCCGCCGAACGTGTCGGTCTCAACAATGTCTGAACCCGCTTCGAAATAGGCGCGGTGAACGCCGGCAATCCATTCCGGATGTGTGAATAGCAGATTTTCCGTGCAGTTCTCAAGCGCCGGCCCACCCCAGTCTTCAATAGACGGGTTGCGCTGTTGCAGCATCGTGCCCATCGCGCCGTCAAGGACGAGGATCCTCGACATCAGCGCGTCTTCGAGCGCGCGTTGACGGTCTTTCCAGTTGTTCATCGGGAAGGGATTACTTCTATGGTACAGCGGGCCCGCTCAGCGCGCCCCGGTCCGGTAATCCCAGATCGTGTGTCGGCAATGTAAACCAGAATGTCGAACCCTGGCCGTGCACGCTCTCCACGCCTACGGTGCCGCCCTGCGACAGGGCCAGGTGCTTCACAATCGCCAGTCCCAGGCCCGTGCCGCCCAGCGCGCGCGAGCGCGCCTTGTCGACGCGATAAAAGCGCTCAAACAGCCGCGGCAGATCGTCGGCCGGAATACCAATACCGGAGTCCGTCACGTTAACCCGCACGGCTGCGCCTTCATCCACGGCCGACACTTCAATGTGGCCGCCCTCCGGCGTGTATTTGATGGCGTTATCCAGCAGGTTGGTGAGAATCTGGTGCACAGCCTCGGAATCACAGAATACTTCACTCGCTCCGGCCAACGGCTTCAACCCCAGCGAAATCGCCCGCTTACCCGCAATTGGACGGATCGAATCGATGCAATCCTTCAGCAACCCTTCCAGCCGGTAGGAGGCGAATTGGAAGCGCTGGCTCTTCAGCTCAATTCGCGACAACGTCAACAGATCCGCAGTGAGCCGCCCCAGACGTTCGGCGTTCTGCCGGATGATGTGCAGGAAACGCTCATTGTTATCGGCGTCGTGAATGGCGCCGTCCAGTAGCGTTTCCGTATAGCCCTGAATCGAGGCCAGCGGCGTGCGCAATTCGTGGCTGACATTAATCACGAAGTCTTTGCGGATGCGTTCAACACGCTCCAGTTCGGCGTGCTCGCGCTCGCGTTCCTCGAAGATCTCCTGGAGTTTGGCGCCCGTCTCGTTTAGTTGCCGGGCCAGCGTACCCAGTTCGTCGTTGCCTATGCGCGACAACCGCACACCGAAATTACCAGTGGCCAAAGTCGAGGCATAGTCGATCACCTCGCCCAGCCGGCGCGAATAGACACGCGCAAAGATGCCGGCCAGCAACACTGCCGGCAGAAATGCCAGCGCGGTGTAGCCCAACAGTTGCCAACGGATCTGCGCCACCTGTCCACGCACATCTTTCAGCGGCAAAGCCAGCCGGACGGCACCCTCGCGTATGGGAATCGCCACATAAAGGAAATCGACGTTCAGCGTGGCGCTATGGCGAATGCTGGTACCCGTGCTCCCGGCCAACGCTGTGATGATTTCGGCGCGCCGCAGGTGATTCTCCATGTGCGCCGCGTCGCCGTCAGAATCGGCCAGCACGCGGCCGGCGCGATCCACAATCGTAATCCGGCCCGCCGCGGCATGCGCCAGTTCCAGCGCGCGGGCGTGCGAAAGCGTCCCCAGGCCGTTCTGCTGCAACAGACCAAGCATGCGCAGCTTCTCTTCCATTTCAATCCGCAGGCCCCGCACATAGGCCCGTTCGGCCAGACGGCTGGCCAGGAAGTCCACCGTGGCCAGCGCCACCACCATGATCAGAACAATGGCGCCGATTGCTTTGAAGAAGATGCGTGCAGTCATCGATACAGGCCGGAAGCCTGAATATATTGCTGCACGGCCGGATGCAGCTCCGCGACAGGCTCGCCCGAATCCAGCTTACGCCGGATTTGTGACGAGGAGATGAAAAGCGCCAACGTTTCCAGACGGTGCACGCGCGCGCCCGGCGGCACGGGGTAATCGTAGCCCGGTCTAGATACTACGATGAACTCCACCGACGCGATCACTTCATCGTGCCGGTGCCAGCTACCAATCTCGGCAAAAGCATCGGCGCCAATCAGGAAGTACAGTTCATCGTCCGGCGAGAGCAGCGCGCGTACGCGCGCAATCGTGTCGGCCGAGTAGCTCTTGCCCGGCCCTTCCTCCAGCCGTGACACCCGGAAGCGAGCCTCGCCCGCGCAGGCCAGTTCCACCATGCGGAGACGATGCTCGTAGCTCATGGTCTGTTCCGCCGGCTTGTGCGGCGGGTGTCCACTCGGAATGAAAAGGACCTGATCCAGATGGAAACGATCCGCAGCCTCCGCGGCGATGCGGGTGTGTGCGGTGTGGATGGGATCGAAGGTCCCCCCAAAAATGGCAATTCGCAAGACTCTTCCCTTAGAGCGGCGGCCGGCTCAGCCGGTCATGTTATCAGTTTGCCTTGTGCGGGAGAGCCGTGCCAACTACATCGTCAGGCCATTCGCGCCCAATGTGCGGAATTCGTACTGTTGAATTTCCACCGCCGCGCAGCCGCCTTCGGAGCGCACTACGCGCCCGCGGGCCACCAGCTTCAACGCACAGCGGTTGTCCAATTGCGCCGGCCAGCTGATGGCCATTTCCACACGCTTGCCGGGCAGCAGTGGCCGGTCGGTCTGAAACAGTACGCCATTCGAACTCATGTTCAAGGTCGTGCCGGAACCTGATTCGTCGCCTAGGCGCTTACTCAGCATCTTGTAACGCAGTTCGCGCTCTATCGGAAAGCGGTCCGACGTACGGCGTTCGGCCTGGTTGGGGTTCTCAGGGTTTTGAGAGACTGCGCCTGGATTCTTCATAAGATACTCTACTCAACTGCTATCTTCCCGTCCGAACATCGTCTAAACAATAGCTTTTCCGTCCTCTTTTCGTTTGGTACCAGAGTTCTATCCCGGATAGTACCCTTTCGCTATCATCATCCATATGCGATTCATCACTGTTTCAATTCTGCTCCTTGCGGCGGTATCCGCCGCTGTGGCGGCTGACAAGAAAGCCGTCGTCCCGGCCGGCTCCAACCCTGCAGGGCCTTACTCTCCCGGCATGCTGGCCGGCGGCACACTTTATGTCTCCGGCACAGTAGGACGCGATAAGGCTGGCAAGTATCCGGAAGCGTTTGAAGATGAAGTGGCCCTCGCGCTCGACAACATTAACCTGGTGCTGAAAGAGTCCGGCTATACCTTCGCCGACGCGGTCAGCGTCCAAGTCTATCTCACTGACATTACGCTGTTTGACCGCATGAACAAGGTCTACATGAAGTACTTCCCCGAGCCGCGCCCGGCGCGCACCACCGTGGGCATCTCCAAACTGGCTGGTCCTGGACGGGTAGAGATCACCGTTACGGCTTGGAAGAAGAAGTAGCGGGCGGCGCGTCACCGCGCTGCTCGGCCACCCAACGGCGGATCTCCTCCAGCCGCTGTTTGATGCGCGTCTCGACGCCCCTTTCAGCCGGCTCGTAGAAGTGCGTGCCTTCAAGGGCTTCGGGCAGGCAGTGCATGCTCGCCAAACCGCTTTCATTCTGGTGAGCATGTTCGTAACCCTGCCCATAGCCCCACGCCTTCATCGCGCGCGTCGGCGCGTTGCGCAGGTGCATCGGCACCGGCTCCGGCGGACGCGCGCGCACTAGTTCCACAGCGCTGTTCAGCGCCCGGTATCCCGCGTCCGATTTCGGCGCCACAGCCAGATAAATCGCCGCCTGCGCCAGCGCCTGGTCGCCCTCCGGCACGCCCAGCAGGTGCACCGTCTGCATGCACGCCACGGCCTGCTCCACCGCGCGCGGATCGGCTAAGCCAATATCCTCCACCGCCATCCGCACCAACCGCCGCGCAATGTACATGCGATCTTCGCCGCCCTCGATCATCCGCGCCAGCCAGTACAACGCGGCATCAGGGTCGGAGCTGCGCACGCTTTTGTGTAGCGCGGAAATCAGGTTGAAGTGCTCTTCCCCGCCCTTGTCGTAGAGCGCCGTTTTGCGCTCGATCGCATCTTCGACAGCCTGCTGCTCCAGCGCCGGGCCCGCGCTCGCCGCCGCCGCGATTTCCAGAATGTTGTACGCCGTGCGCGCATCGCCGCAGGCGTAGACAGCAATTTGTTCGAGTAGCGCGCCGTCGCACGTCTTGCCTACTACTGGCAGCGCGCGTCTCAGCAGCGTCATGGCCTCTTCCGTGCTTAACGGCCGTAGCGCGTAAACCTTCGATCGCGACAGCAGCGCCGAAATCACCTCGAACGACGGATTCTCTGTCGTCGCGCCCACCAGTACGATGTCGCCGCGCTCAACATAAGGCAGGAACGCGTCCTGTTGGGCTTTGTTGAACCGGTGGATCTCGTCGACGAACAGCACCGTGCGCATGCCCTGGCGGCGCGCCCGTTCGGCCTCGGCCATCACGGCTTTGATCTCCTTGATGCCGCTCAACACGGCACTGAACGGGATAAACGCGGCGCGCGTGGAGCGTGCAATCAGGGTCGCCAGCGTCGTCTTGCCCGTGCCCGGCGGGCCCCACAGGATGATGCTGGTCAGCCGGTCGCGCTCAATCTGGACGCGCAGCGGCTTGCCCGGGCCAAGAATGTGCTCCTGACCGACGTAATCTTCCAGCTTCTCCGGACGCATGCGCTCGGCCAGCGGCCGCGTGGCGTCGCCGTGCAGTCCGGGCGCCGGCTCGAAAAGGCTCATTTCGATCCTCTCTGCCGGCTGGCCTCGTACAACAGCACGCCGGCTGCCACGCTCGCATTCAGGCTCTCTACGCCGCGGGTCGGAATGAACACGTCGCGCCCCGACGCGCGCATCGCCGGCCGCACGCCCGCACCCTCGCTGCCAACCACCAGCGCGCACGGTTTCGTAAAATCGGCCTCGCGCGCCGCCATACCGCCGCGTGGCACTGCCGTATAAACAACAACGTCGTTCAACATCCGCCGCGCGGTTTCCGCTTCAATCCCTTCCAGAAACGGCATCCGGAACAACGAGCCCGCGCTGGCGCGCAACGTCTTCGCATTCCACGGGCTCACCGTCCCCTTCAGCCATAACATGCCCGTCGCGCCGAATGCCTCGGCCGCGCGCGTCATTGCTCCCGCGTTGCCCGGATCCTGCACACCGTCCAGCACCACAACCAACGCTCTCCCTGCGAAAACATCGGCCACACTCCATTCACGTGGCCGCACCAGCGCGGCCACACCTTGGGCGGCCTCAGTTGCGGAGATCTTCCCGTAAACGGCGTCTGCCACCAGCGTCAATTCGGTGGCACGCCGGCCGATCCGCGCCACCACGGCATCGCGCGCGCTTTCGGCTGCGATGACGCGTGGCACTTCCACGCCCGACGCCAGAGCCTCTTCCAACAGGTGAAACGTTTCGGCCACGCACAGGCCCTGCGCGGTCAGCGTGCCACGCTCCAGCGCCCGGCGGACGTCCTTCAACAACGGATTATGCGCACTTGCCAGTGTCATTACAGGTAGAATCTATATCGTACGATGAGGCGCTGGCTGCTCATTCTGGCCCTCGCCGCCGGCTTGGTGCTGGTCACCACCCTGGCCGTCATTACACGCCGTATTGAGCGCCAATCATCAATCGACGAAGCGCGCCCGGCCGACATCATTGTCGTGCTCGGCGCCGCTGAATACAACGGCCGCCCCTCGCCGGTTCTGCGCGCGCGGCTTGATCATGCCTACGACTTGTTCCGCCGTGGACTGGCTCCGCTCATCTTCACTACCGGCGGCGCCGGCGGCGACACCCAGTACACCGAGGGCGAGGTCGGCCGCGACTATCTCGTCCGGCGCGGCGTTCCGTCCGAATCCATAGTCGTCGAAGGCGAGGGCGATACCACTGTTGAAACTTTGATCACGGTGAGCGAAATCATGCGCCGCATGGGCCTGCGCTCGGCTCTTCTTGTCAGCGACGGCTATCACATTTACCGCGCCAAGCGAATCCTGGTCAATGCAGGCATGCGTGTGTACGGCTCGCCCCGCCCGCACATGGCTCGCGGCACTTGGCGCGAGCGCTGGCTCTACCTCCGTCAGGCCTTTGGTTTCTTGCTCTGGCGGGTGCATATTTTCATCTGAGTCACGCCCGGGCTATCCTGTGTGTTTGTCCGCACCCACGCATGAGTGAACTGAAATCCCTTCCCGTTGAGATCCTCGTACAGATCTCCCAGACGCTGAACGTCTCCCTGCAAAGCCTGACGGCCACCATCACGCTGCTCGACGAGGGCGGCACGGTGCCCTTCATCGCGCGCTACCGCAAGGAGGCCACCGGCAATCTGGACGAGGTCCAGATCCGCTCCATCGAAGAGCGTCTTGCCTACTTCCGCGAACTGCTCGACCGGCGCGCCACTATCCTCGCCTCCATTGAGGAGCAGGGCAAGCTGACCGACGAATTACGCGCGCGCATTGAGGCCACGCTCGAAAAAAGCGAACTCGAAGATCTCTATCTACCCTACAAGCCGAAGCGCCGCACCAAGGCCACCATCGCACGCGAAAAGGGTCTGGAGCCGTTGGCCGACTACATCTGGGCACAGCAGCCGGCAGAACTTTCGCTGCTCGGTCTAGCCGCCTCGCTGGTCAGCGAAGAGAAGGGCGTAGCCAACGTCGACGAGGCGCTGGAAGGCGCCCGCCACATCGTCGCCGAGCGCATCAGCGAAACGGCTGAACTGCGCCAGGCACTGCGCCGTCTGATGCACGACGAAGGCGTTGTCGTCAGTAACAAGGCGATGGACGCCGTCGACGAGCAAGAGAAGTTCAAGATGTATTACGAGTATCGTGAGCCGGCGGCGCGCATTCCGTCGCATCGCATGCTCGCCATACGCCGCGGTGAAAGCGAAAACGTTCTCTACTTCTTGATTGAGCTCGACCCTGAGCGCGCCCTGTCCACGCTGCGCCAGCGCGTCCACACCGCCGAAGGCGACTGGACGCCGCAACTTGAACTCGCGATTGAGGACTCCTGGCAGCGCCTGCTGAACTCATCCATCCAGACCGAAGTGCGTCTGGAACTGAAGAAGCGCGCCGACACCGAAGCGATTCAGGTGTTCCGCGCAAATCTTGAAAACCTGTTGCTTGCGCCGCCCGCAGGCCAGTTGCGTGTACTTGGCGTCGACCCCGGCATCCGCACCGGCTGCAAGTTGGCCGTGATCGACGAAACCGGCAAATTTCTCGAAAACAGCGTCATCTATCCGCAACGCGGTGATGTGGCATCGGCCGCGCGCACGCTGCTCGGACTGATTGAGAAGTACAAGATACAGGCCATCTCCATTGGTAATGGCACCGCCTCTCGCGAGACGGAGGCATTCGTACGCGACACGCTGCGAGATGCACACTTGGCCGATATTTTCGCGGTCACGGTGAACGAAAGCGGCGCGTCCATCTACTCTGCCTCCGACATCGCCCGCGCCGAGTTCCCCGATCTCGATCTCACCGTGCGCGGCGCCATCTCCATCGCACGCCGGTTGCAGGATCCGCTGGCCGAGCTCGTCAAAATCGATCCGAAGTCGATTGGCGTCGGCCAATATCAGCACGACGTCGATCAGCGGCAACTGCTACAGTCTCTCGAAGCCGTAATCGAGAGCTGCGTCAATCGCGTGGGCGTCGAGTTGAACACCGCCTCCTGGGCACTGCTGCGCTACGTCGCAGGCATCACCGAACGCACGGCGCAGAAGATTGTTGAGCACCGCAATCAGAACGGCCGCTTCACTTCGCGCGCACAGTTGCTGGAGGTTTCCGGCGTCGGCCCGAAAACGTTCGAGCAATGCGCCGGCTTCCTGCGCATCCGCGGCGCGGCCAATCCGCTGGACATGACTGCCGTGCACCCGGAAAGCTACCCGGTGGTCGAACAGATGGCCAGTCTCGCCGGCGCCACCGTCGAAGAGATCATCGCCGATCCCAAACGCATTGAGAAAGTGCGCCGCGAGGATCTCACCGTTGGCTCCTACACCTTCCATGACATCGTCGAGGAATTGAAGAAGCCCGGCCGAGACCCGCGCGACAAGTTCGTCGCTCCAGCCTTCAAGGACGAAGTGCGCGAAATCTCAGACCTCGCTCCCGGCATGAAGCTGGAAGGTGTCGTCACCAACGTCACCAAGTTCGGCGCCTTCGTCGACATCGGCGTGCATAACGACGGACTGGTGCACGTTAGCGAGCTTTCCAACCGCTACGTGACCGACCCTGGCGAAGTGGTCAAGGTCGGCCAGATCGTCCAGGTGCAAGTGATCTCGGCTGACGCCAAAACGAAACGTATCGCGCTCTCAATGAAGGCATTAATGGGCCCGGCGCCGCAGCGCCGGCCCGCTCCGCGGCAGGCCTCGCTGGACGACAAGCTGGCCGCGTTGAGTTCGAAGTGGAAGGTACGCTAGATGGGGCCGCACGCACCCGCCCGGTTTCGCGATAATGGCAGCATGAGGCAATTTGTGCTGACGCTCGGCTTGGGCGTTCTGGCTCCGTTGGCGCTCTTCGCGGCCGACACCCTGACGGTCGAGCAGATCATCGCCAAGGTCAACGGCGACATCGTCACGCGCTCGGATATCGACCGGGCCCGCCACGAGGCTGAAGCCGGCCTACGGCAGCGTGGCCTCAATGCTCAACAGATCGCCTCCGCCATGAAGGAAGGCGAGAAGGATCTGCTGCGCGACCGCATCGACAACCTGCTGCTCATCCAGCGTGGCAAGGACCTGGACCTGAAGGTCGACAACGAAGTCTCCAAGTACCTCGGCCAGATTCAGCTCGAAAACAAGATCGCCGACCCCGACAAGTTCGCCCAGTGGGTGCGCGACAACACTGGCATGTCGCTTGAGGACTTCAAGTCGGAGACAAAAAATGCGATCCTCGCACAGCGCGTCGTCGGCCAGGAAGTCTATGGCCGGGTCAACATCCCGAAGGCCCAGATAGAGGAGTTCTACAACAAGAACAAGACGAGTTTTGTCCGTAAGGAGCGCATCTTCCTGCGTGAGATTTTCATCTCGACCCAGGACAAAGATGCCGCCGGACAGGCTGCCGCCGAAAAGAAGATCAAGGATTTGGTGGCCCGCGCGCGTAAGGGCGAGCGCTTCGCTGATTTGGTGCGCGACAACTCAGAAGGCCAGAGCGCCCGCCAGGGCGGCGTGCTTGATCCTTATGAAAAGGGCGTTCTGGTTCCCGAAATGGAGGCCACTGTTTGGGAAAAGCCGCGCGGCTATGTCACCGATCCCATCAAAGTACCGGCTGGCTGGATCATTCTGCGCGTCGACGATCACCAGAAAGAAGGCCAGGCCGAGCTCACCGACGTCGAAGCCGAAATCAAGGACCGTCTCGCTTCGCAGCAAATGATGCCTAAACTGCGCGAGTATCTCACTGAGCTGCGCCTCAACGCTTTCCTTGAGATCCGTGAGGATTTTGTCGACACCGGCGCCGCGCCCGGCATGAACACCGCCTGGAACAAGGGCGCCATGCTGAAGGCCGAGACGATCACGAAAGAAGAGGTTGCACTGATTCCACACATCCGGCGCCTGTTCTGGATCCTCCCTATACCTGGCACCTGGACCACCGATGCCGGCAAGCAATCCACTAGTAAGTAAGGGCCGCGATGAAGCTTCCGATGGTGAATGAACTCGCGCCCGGCCAATCCGTCCAGGGCGTCTTCCTGGTGCAGTCAAAGGATGTGCGCCAGAAGCGTACGGGCGAGCCTTATCTCTCGCTGACGCTGATGGATCGTACGGGCGAGCTGGACGCCAAGATGTGGGACAACGTGTCCAACGTGATGGATGCGTTCGACCGCGACGACTTCGTCCGCGTCAAGGGCGAAACACAGCTCTTCCAAAACCGCCTGCAGCTCACCATACACTCGCTGGCGCGCGTCGTGGACGCCGACGTCGATTTGGCCGACTTCCTGCCCACCTCGCGCCGCCCACTCGACGAGATGAAGGCCGAACTTGCGGCCTTGATTGCCAGTCTGAAGAACCCGCACCTCAAGGCGCTGCTCGAAGCGTTGTTTGCCGACCCCGCCGTCGCCGGCCCCTTCTTCCGCGCACCTGCCGCCAAAGGCATTCACCACGCTTGGCTGGGTGGGCTGGCTGAGCACGCGCTCAGCCTCTGCGCTCAGGCGCGCTTCATGGCTGCTCACTACGCCGGGCGTATTGACGGGGATCTGCTGATTACTGGCGCAATTCTCCACGATATTGGAAAGACTTCCGAACTCGAATACTCGCGCAGTTTCGCCTACTCGACCGAAGGCAGCCTGCTGGGTCACATGCAGATCGGCTTGCGCCTTGTGGCCACGCATCTTCCACCGGGATTTCCACCTAAGCTGCGTGCTCTGGTCGAGCACCTGATTCTCAGCCATCACGGCCAACTCGAGTTTGGCAGCCCGAAGTTGCCCGTCTTTCCCGAGGCATTACTGCTGCACCATCTCGACAATCTCGATTCGAAGATGGCGGCGATGTTCGCCATGCTCGACCGCGACCGCTCGCTAGCCGGCTGTTGGACCGGATACAATGCGGCCTTGGAGCGTAGCGTGCTCGATACATCGAAATATCTCGCCGACCCGGCTCCGCATCCGGCGTCCGCTGCTTCAGCCAAGCCCGCGCAGCGCCAGTCGTCGCAATTCGGCCAGGCATTGTTGTCGGCATTTGAAACCACCAAGGAGCCCGTCTAGTGAGACGCGGTAGAAGCGCTCGCGAAATTCCGCCACCGCTTGAATTACAGTGCCTGAATGCTCTCTGGACACTCGGCGAGGGCAACGTTCAGGCCGTGCGCGACATTCTGGCGCCGGCGCGCCCGCTGGCCTACACAACCGTGATGACCATGCTGGACCGTCTGACACGCAAGCAGGTGCTCAGCCGCCGTAAAGTGGGCCGGTCCTTCGTCTATCTGCCGTTAATTAGCCGCGATGAGATTCGCCGTCTGGCCGTGCATGAACTGGTGACGTCGTTGTTCGATGGCGATACCGGCCGCCTGCTCGCCTATCTCGGCGCCGGCCCGGCTACTGCGCCGCTGCAAACGGTTCAGCCGGACGGTGCGTCCGCTGACATCCGGCCTATCGATACAACCTTGTTGTGACGCTGCCGCTTGGCCGCTAGTCCCAGTCGACGCGGCGCGCGCGCAGCTCCTCGCAAAGCTTTTCGTATCCCTGGAACTGCACCGCGTCGATCCCGGTGCGCCGTGCACCTTCGACAAACTCCGCAACGTCATCAGTGAAAAAGCACTCGCCTGGAGCGCAACCCGCTGCGCGCACGGCCGCCTCATAAATCGCTGGCTCGGGCTTCATCGCTCCCACTTCGTGGCTCAACACGTAGGCGTCGAAATGTTTCAGAATCGGATAGTTCGCCGCCACGAAATTGAAGTGGATCTCGTTCGTGTTCGACAGCAGCACGGTCCGGTAGTGCCGCCGCAGTCCAGCCACTAGCGTCTCTGGAACCAGCGTTTCTTTCAGAAAGATGCTCGACCAGATCTCGTCGAACTGACCGCGCTCAATCCGCGTTTCCAGCAGCCGCTCCACGGCATGGTAGAACTCGTAGCCGTTCATCCGGCCAGACTCAAAGTCGCGCACCATCCCGTCGCTGCCAATGCGCGCCCGCACCTCAGCCGGCTCCAACCCGCACTGCTCGCTCATCAGCCGGTAGCCGATTTGAAAGTCGAAGGGAATGAGCACGCGGCCCAGGTCAAAGACAACAGCGCGAATCACGCTTCTATTCTAACGGGCTGTAACCCTGAACCTCAGTCGAGACGCGCGCGTTCGGCCGCTGCGCGGCAATCGCCGTCCTCAGCACAGGCACGCCGCCGGTCCACTTCAGTCCCGTCACGCGCACGTTCTGCCCCAGTTCGTGCTCACCCCGGTCACGCGTTGCATCACCCAGCTCTAGCGACAACCGGGATGGAGCCAAAGCCGCAGCCAGCACGCACCACGACGCCGCGCGGTCCCGGCAGTTCAACCGCACCGGCCGCGTGCCGGCGAAGCGCCGTGCGTATGTCACGGCCGTCAGAATGTCCTGCACACGCTCGGCCTCTTCGCTGCGATGGAACGTCAGCCGCTCCAGATCGTAGCCCGCCGTTGCCGGCCGCGACGCGTGATAAACCTCCACCAATAGCGCACCACCCGGGCTCAGCGCCGTCTGGCGGCAGCGGCTGCAATTCAACCCTTCGGCGTCGACCACCACATCCACCGGGCCCGCGCCCGTATCCGGTGGCACAACCCACTGCGCCGGCACGCGCTCTCCACTCCCCGCGCGCATCAACAGCATCTTGTCACCCGCTTCGAGCACCGTCACCTGCCGCGGCTGCTTCACGCCCAGACGTGCCGTCAGACGCGTCACCAACTCCTGCGTCTCCATCCGCTCCGTCCGCGCCTGCGCCATCCGCCGCCATGTATCCAACACCTCCGCCTCGCCTCCGTTGCCCGCCGGCATTTCAGCTCCAAGTAGAAGCTGATCAGACACAGGCAGCCGCACCTCCGCGCGTTCGCTGGTTCCACCCTTGGCTGAAGGATTGAGCACGCGCCGGAAAAAGGCATAAATCGCCTCCCGGCTTTCTCGATTGCAGTTGTGCCCTGCCTTGATGTGGGCCGCTGAGGCGTTGCGCGCCTGCCCGTAAAGGCCGTATATGGACCTGATCGCAGGCAACTCCACACGCGGCGTGTTCTTCGTCCAGTCGCCCGTGGCGGACACCAGCAACAGCGGCCGCGGCGCCATCAGTGCCGCTAGTTCCACGTTATTTGTGCCAACCCGCAAACCCGGCGCCATCTCACACGGGTCGTCGCCCTGGAAGATCGAGGAGACCATACCGCCTGGCGCCGCCGCGCGGATCCGTTCATCCACCGCCGCCAACAGGTAAGTCTGTGTGCCACCGCCTGACGTACCCGTCATGCCGATGCGCGCCGCATCCACTTCAGCCAACCCGGCCACAAAGTCCAGCGCGCGAATCGAATTCCACAGTTGTACGCCCAGCGGCGTGAACGCCCAGTCCTGCTCCTCGGCCGATGAGCCAAACACATGCGGCAACTGCCGCGTGTCGTTGTAGCCCACCATGTCCCAGGCGAAGACAACGAAGCCCTGCGCGGCAAGGTTGGCGCAAATCGCCGGCACCGAGTAATCATCCGCGTTGTGGGTACGCCCACCCTTCCAGTGGCCGTGCGCCACCAGCACCGCCGGAGCGCGCTCCGTCTGGTGCGCCGGCAGGTAGAGATTCGCACCTACCCAAAAGCCCGGCATCGATTCGTAGGCAACCTTCTCCACCACGTAGTCGCCCATGTTTTGCCGGCCCAACCGCCGCGCATTCACTGCGCCACGCTTCTCCAGCGGCCATAACCCGGCCGACACCAGCACCTGACGGCGTAATTCCGTGCTGCGCGCCTTCCATTCCGTCAACCGGGCATAATACGGCGGCGTGAAATGGGTTTTGGAATGAAAATGAATGATCTCCCGCAGATCCCCGAAGTCAGCGCCCGGGGCAACTGGGGCCAGCGCAAATACAACAAGAACACCTATTGCGGACTTCGCACTTCTCACGAGTGCTCCTTCCCGCACCCAACCCTACTAAAGAGCGAGACGGTGGCTATCGTGAGAAGGGTTACTAGAGTTTTTTAGTGCAAGGAGCGGACGGATACCTCTCTAAAGATCACCGTCGAGTTAGCGTCGTGATTCTGTAAGCCGATGTAGCCGGCTTCCGGTCTGGGCCCCCGTACCGGCTCAAACCACTGTTTTCGCTCTGGTACGGGCTGATCGCCCCGAAATTCATTCACCACTACGCCATTAAGCGAAATCCGCGTCATTTGCCCGCGAATCTCAATCTCCATCGTGTTCCATTCCCCGCCCGGCTTCTGCTGCCGCGAGGTCACCTTCGACAGAGAATAGATCGCGCCCGTCGAGTGCCAGTCATCACCAGCCGCGTCAATCTGTACTTCATAGCCATTGTGCACGGCGTACCAGGGGTCCGGCGGCGGTTCCGGCAGCCGTATGATCACGCCCGAGTTCGCGCGCGCCGAGGCCGTCTTGAACACGACGCGGACCACAGCATTACCAATTTTCTCTTTCTCGTAGTAGAGCAGACCCATGCCACCGGTCGTCTTCAGGCAGCCGTCCTCGACGACAAACTCACCCGGACCGGTCATCTTCCAGCCCGTCTTATCCTTGCCGTTGAAGAGCGGCCGGAAACCATCGGCCGCCACGGCCAGCGTGGGTGTTAACAGCAGAGCAAAGAGCAGTATTTTCATAGCCTTGATGGCGCTTCACCGAGCGTCGCCACAACCTTAATGGTGCGCCCGCCCCGGAAGATGGTCAGTTCCACTTTATCACCTGCGCGCTTGCGCGCAAGCGCTCTCGACAGCCCATCCAAACGATCGGCCTTGACGCCGTCAATCGCCATAATCAGGTCACCGCCGATGCCAATTTCGACGTTACCCAGCACTACCACTTGCCGCGCCCCGCGGATGCCCGCCGCCGCGGCGGCCGTACCCGGCGCCACATTCTGCACCAGCAGCCCGCCCTGCTCTGGCAGGCCCAGTTCCGCCGCCAGATCACCGTAGACGTACATCACGTCTACGCCCAGGCGCGGCCGTCCACCTCTCGGGTTAGCCTGAAAGTCGTCCATCATCGCCTTGGCGCGATTAATCGGCATTGCAAACCCGATGCCGATATTTCCGCCGGCGCCGTAGATTGCGGTGTTAATACCAATAACATTGCCATTGGAATCGAGCAACGGCCCGCCAGAATTCCCCGGATTAATTGCAGCATCCGTCTGGATCATGCCTTCCAGCTTGTTGCCATTTTCGTCGCCGATGTCACGCCGCAGCGAACTGACAATGCCGGTGGTCAGCGTGCCTTCCAATCCGAACGGATTCCCAATAGCCAGCACCTTCTGGCCTACCTGCAACCGGTCGGAGTCGCCCAGCGACAGATAACCCACCGCGCCGCGCGGCTGAATCCTGAGCAGCGCCAAGTCGTTCGTCGTGTCACGGTACAGCACGTCGGCTTTGTATTTCTGGCCATTCGAGAGAGCTACCTGAATCTCCGCGCTGCCGCTGATGACGTGATTATTGGTCAAAATACGGCCGGCCTTATCGATAAAAAACCCGGAACCGGATTCACGTGTCGGGTAGATTTCCAGAAACCAGTTGCGCCGGTAAACGGTGGACGTGATGTTCACCGTCGCCTCGCTGGCGTGCTTGTAGATCTCGATGTTGTTGTTCTCGTCGGAGCTGAGTCCGGCGCCGCGCACCACGGGCGGCTCCGACCACAGCCGGCCGCCAAACATCTCACCGCGTCCCCACCTGGAATACGTGGTCGCGAGTACAAATCCGGCCACCAACAGGGCCGCGCCCCACCAGACTCTGGCTTTCATAGGTGCAGTCTCCGCAGTTCGTCGTACAGGCGCGCTACCTGCTCGACGGTTCGCTCCTTGTCTCCCGAAGTATCAATGACGTAATCGGCGTATTTTTGTTTCTCTTGGAGGCTCATCTGACGCGCAATCCGGTTGGCCACTTCGGCGCGGCTCAGCCCGTCGCGCGCCATCGCCCGCTCCACCTGCTGCCCGGCGTCGCACACCGCCACCACCAGCCGGTCAAAACGCTTGTAGCTGCCCGTCTCAACCAGGATTGCCGCCTCCACCACCGCAATCGCGTCCTCAGGCAGCGTAGCAAGCCACGCCTCCTCCCGCGCAATCACCGCAGGATGCACCAGTCCGTTCAACAGTTTGAGCCCGGCCGGATCAGCGAATACACGCCGCCCCAAACGCCGCCGGTCGATACCGCCGTCCCCGTCCAGAATCGCTTCGCCGAACGCCTCTACCACCGGACCGTAGGCTTCCCCGCCCTGCGACAGTACCTCGTGGCCCAGATCATCGGCCTTCAGCAGGTGGCAGCCCAACTCGACCAGGCAGTGGCCGACAAAGCTCTTGCCCGACGCGTAACCGCCCGTCAGCCCGACTTTCAACATAGACGCGCCGCGGCGCTGTCCACCGTATTCACCATCAGCATCGCAATTGTCAGCAGCCCCACGCCGCCCGGCACCGGCGTGTAGGCCGAGCTTAACCTCGCCATGTCGGCCGGATGCACGTCGCCCACCAGAACCGTACCGTTTTTCTCAAACAGCGCCTGTTTCTTCGGGCTGCCCTCGCACACGCGCCGCGCTACTTCGGCGTCCGTCACACGGTTCATGCCGATATCGATCACCACGGCGCCCGGTTGGATGTATTCTTCGGTGATCATACCGGGCCGCCCGATGGCCGCCACCAGCAGCGACGCGCGCCGGCACACACCCGCCAGATCCGGCGTCTTTGAGTGGCAGATGGTCACCGTCGCATGGGCGTGCAGCAGCATCAGCGCCATCGGCTTGCCCACGATGTCGGAGCGCCCCACTACCACGGCTTCGCGCCCTGCCGGGTTGATCTTGTAGCGCTTCAGCATCTCCATCACGCCAGCCGGCGTGCAGGCGCGCGGCGCCGGCGAGTTGGCCACCAATTGGCCCACATTGTAAGGGTGGAAACCATCCACGTCCTTGTCCGGCCGGATGGCGGCCAGTACGGCTCGTGAGTCAATCTGCTTCGGCAGCGGCATCTGGACGAGAATTCCGTCGACGCCGGCATCGTTGTTCAGACGTTCGATGCGCGCCAGCAACTCGGCCGTCGAGGTCGAGTCCGGCATCCGGATCTCTTCGCTCGTGATGCCCAGCTCGCCGCAGCTTTTCACCTTGCCGCGCACGTAGATCTCGCTTGAAGGGTCGTTGCCAACGAGGATCACCGTCAGCGCCGGCGCACGGCGCCGCGCAGCCAGCCCGGCCACGCGCGGCTTCAACTCTTCCAGAATCTGACGTTGGATCTCTTTACCATCGAGAATCAGCGCCATCTTCACCCCCTACTCGCGTGAATAAAGAAGCCCCGGGGCCACTGGCACCCGGGGCATGTCTTATTTCGAACTCCTAGCGGCGGCGTTCGCGGCGTTCACCGCGCTCGGGCCGTTCGTGGCGCTCGGTGTTTTCCTTCACGACGATCTCGGGCTCAGCGCCCTCGGCCGGCGTGCCGTCTTCCTTGCGCCCCGCCTTCAACTTTTCGCGCTGCTCGCGCAGCACGGCCTTCCGGCTGAGCTTGATCTTGTTGCCTTCCAGCGCCAGCACCTTCACCAGAATCTGGTCGCCTTCGTTCAGCTCATCGCGCACCTGCTTGATGCGCGTTTCGCTGATCTCAGAGATGTGCAACAGGCCGTCGGTGCCCGGGAAGATCTCGACGAAGGCGCCGAAATCGGCGATCCTCACCACCTTGCCCAGGTAGGTCTTACCTACTTCGGCCACTGCGGCGATATCGCTCACCATCTGCATGGCGCGCCGTGCCGAGTCGCCGTCCGAAGCGAAGATATTCACCGTGCCGTCGTCGTGCACGTCGATCTTGACGCCCGTCTGGTCGATAATGCCACGGATCACCTTGCCGCCCGGCCCGATGATTTCGCGGATCTTGTCGGTCGGCACCGTCACCGTATAAATGCGCGGTGCGTAGGGGCTCATCTCGGCGCGCGGCTCGGCAATCGCTTCCTGCATCTTGTCCAGCAGGAACATGCGCGCCTCGTGCGCCTGCGCCAGGGCTTCCTTCATGATGGCCAGACTCACGTTCGGAACCTTGATGTCCATCTGCAGGCCGGTGATGCCGGCACGCGTACCGGCCACCTTGAAGTCCATGTCGCCGTAGTGGTCTTCAGCGCCCGCGATGTCGGTCAGGATGGCGTACTTGTCGCCTTCCTTCACCAGGCCCATCGCGATGCCGGCCACCGGAGCCTTGATCTTCACGCCAGCATCCATCAGCGCCAGCGTCGCACCGCACACCGTCGCCATCGACGACGAGCCGTTCGACTCCAGAATGTCGCTGACAATGCGCAGGGTATAGGGGAATTCCGTATCGGGCGGAATCATCGGCAGGATGGAACGCTCGGCCAACGCGCCGTGCCCCACTTCACGGCGGCCGGGACCGCGCATGAAGCCCACCTCGCCCACGGAGAACGGCGGGAAGTTGTAGTGCAGCATCAGGCGCTTCGAGGTCTGCGCCAAATTCAACGTTTCCAGACGCTGTTCGTCTTCCTTGGTGCCCAGCGTGGTGGTCACCATGGCCTGTGTCTCGCCACGGGTGAACAGCGCCGAGCCGTGTACGCGCGGCAGCACGCCAACTTCAATCGTGATCGGACGGATCTCGTTCATCGCGCGGCGGTCGGGCCGCTGCCGCAACTCGATCATCTCGTGACGGAAGATCTGCTCACGCAGCAACTCGAAGGCGATGTGCGCTTCAATGATGTCGGCGTCTTCGGTGAAGAGAGCCTTGGCTTCCTTCTCCAGTTCGGCGATGCGCGCGTAGCTCTCGGTCTTGCCGTATTTCTTCGTATCCAGAGAATCGGCCAGGCGCTCGCGAACCAGGTCGGAGACTTTTTTGGCAATCTCGGCGTTGCGTTCGGCGGGCGTGAACTTGCGCTTCGGCTTGCCGGCTAGCGCAACCAACTCACGGATACCGGCGTTGATCTTCTTGCAGGTCTCGTGGCCGTACTCAATGGCGGCCAGGACATCTTCCTCGGTCGCTTCCAGTCCACCGGCTTCCACCATCACGATTCCGGAATCGGTGCCGGCGACGACGATGTTGACCTTAGCCTTTTCCTGCTGCTCGTAAGAGGGATACGGGACAAACGCGCCATCCAGCATGGCTACGCGGACGCCGGAAAGAATGTGCTCGAACGGAATATCGGAGATGGCAAGTGCGGCAGCGGCGCCGACAATGGCCATCGCGCTCGGATCGGTGTCCGGAGTAGCCGACAGCACCATGTTGATCACCTGCGTCTCGCAGGTGTAGCCTTCGGGGAACAGCGGCCGGATGGGACGGTCAATCTGGCGGGCGGTGAGAATCTCGCGGTCGCTCGGACGGCCTTCGCGCTTCAGATATCCGCCGGGAATGCGCCCGGCTGCGTAGGTGTACTCACGGTAGTCCACCGTGAGCGGGAAGAACGCCGCGCCCGGCTTGGGTTCGGTATTCGAGCAGGCCGTACATAGCACCACGGTGTCGCCCGAGGTGACCAGCACCGAGCCGTGCGCCTGTTTGGCGACGCGACCGGTTTCAAGAGTTAGAGATCGACCGTCGAGGTCGATTTGGACCGAATGCTTCATTTCGATTCTCCCAGGCCCCACGGCTTCACCGCCGTCGGGGCGTTGCTATTTTTCTTATCTAAGGAAATTGTTTGGATGTGAAGACAAGCCGGGCGGGCAATGCGGGAACAGGCTGCGGAATGGGCTGCTGTGTAACGCCAACCGGGCCCTCGCTCAACCGCGGGACCCGTCCCAAGGGCTCGTCTCATTAGAAGGAATGTCCACGGCGCGCCAGGCTTCCCGCCCAGCGCGCCAGGTTTGAACTCAATTGGACTAGCGGCGGATGCCGAGGGCCACGATCAACGACTTGTAGCGTTCCGGGTTGCGGCTCTTCAGGTAGTCCAGAAGGCGGCGGCGGCGGGCAACCATTGTCAGCAGGCCGCGGCGGCTATGGTGATCTTTCTTGTGCGTCTTGAAGTGCTCGGTCAGCAGCGCGATGTTCTGGCTCAACAGCGCGATTTGAACCTCGGGCGACCCTGTGTCGGTCTTGTGCACCCGGTACTTCGTGATTGTGCTCGTCTTAACTTCAGGCGCCAGTGCCATGATCGGAATACACACTCCTCATTCTTACGTTTACGTTCTTTTCGGTACGGTCCTAGTCTACCATACCCGTGGAGCAAGCCGGGCCTATGTAAAAAAACGGGCGGGTACACGAGGAGATCGCACCCGCCCCATCAGAGAGCGGCACCATGCGCGGCCGAGTGAGTCTGCGCCGGAATACCTTTTAGCTCTCTTCACCCTCAGAGACGAGGCCCGCCGCTGTGAAGTTTCGTGAACCGCTACACTCGAAGAAGATGTCCCGCTTCATTCTTCTTCTTCTGGCTTTGGCGCCGCTGGTGGCGCAGGACGCGTCGCACGTCCGCGAACTCTTCACCAAGTACGAGTTCCGCATCCCCATGCGCGACGGCGTGCACCTATATACTTCGGCCTACGTCCCCAAGGACCACAAGACAGATTACCCCTTCCTCATGCAGCGTACGCCTTATAGCTGCGGCCCTTACGGCATCGACAACTACGGGCTGCGCCTCGGCCCGAATGACAAGTTGTTGCAGTCCGGCTACATTTTTGTCTGCCAGGACGTGCGCGGGCGCTTTGAAAGTGAGGGCGTTTTCATCGAGATGCGTCCCCACGGCGGCGCCATTAGTGAGAGTACTGACACCTACGACACCGTCGACTGGCTCATTAAAAACGTCCCCGGCAACAACGGCAAGGCCGGGCTCTACGGCATCTCTTACCCGGGCTTCTACTCGGCCGCGGCTATCCCCGGCGCACACCCGGCGTTGGTCGCCATCTCGCCCCAGGCGCCCATGGTGGACCTGTTCCGCGGCGACGACGCCTACCACAACGGCGCCTTCATGCTGGCCGCCAACTTCGGCTTCTACACTTTCTTTACCGAGCACAAGCAGCCGCAGCGCCCCGATTTCAACCGCGCCTCCGGCATCAACTTCGGCACGCCCGATCATTACGACTTCTACCTGCGCCTCGGCCCGCTCGCAAACACCGAGGAGAAGTACTACAAGTTCACCAACCCCTACTGGTCGCCCAACATCCAGCACACCAGCTTCGACTCCTACTGGCAGGCCCGCGACCTCGCTCCGCACCTGAAGGCCGCTTTCGCCTCCGGCAAGGCGCCCGCCGTTCTGGTGGTCGGCGGCTGGTTTGACGAGCAGGATCTGCAAGGGCCGCTGCGGGTCGCCCGCGCCGCCGCCGGCCGGCCGGATGTCACACTCGTCATGGGTCCCTGGACCCACGGCGGCTGGGCCCGCGGCGACGGTACCTCGCTCGGTCCCGTGCAGTTCCAGATGAAGACCGCCGACTACTTCCGCGACCGCATCCAGTTCCCCTTCTTCGAGCACTACCTGAAGGGCAAGGGCGACTGGAAGCCAGCCGCCGCGCGCGTCTTCATGACCGGCACCAACGAATGG
>CAYZIX010000034.1:0-32722 GCA_964478395.1 uncultured Candidatus Solibacter sp. | reverse complement strand
CGTTCATGTCCGCGCCGGGGGGCCAGCAGGCCAGCTCCTGCGTGCTGCCGCCGCAGACCGTGCCGGCCGAGTGCCTGGAGACGATCAAGAACTACACGGTGAAGCTGGCCCGCGCGCTGCGCGTGGTGGGCCTGATGAACGTGCAGTACGCTATCAAGGACGGCGAGGTGTTCGTCCTCGAAGTGAATCCGCGCGCTTCGCGCACGGCGCCGTATGTATCGAAGGCGACGGGCGTGCGGCTGCCGAAGGTGGCCGTCGGCCTGATGCTCGGCAAGAAGCTGAAGGAACTGACCGAGTTGACCGGCGGGCTCACCGAGGGCGTGCTGCCGGTGAAGCGGGTGTGCGTGAAGTCGCCCGTGTTCCCGTTCTCGAAGTTCCCGGGCGTGGACCCGGCGCTGGGGCCGGAGATGCGGTCGACCGGCGAGGTGATGGGCGTTGGCGACAACTTCGGCGAGGCATTCCTCAAGGCCCAGTTGAGCGCGGGCGTGCCGCTGCCGAACGAAGGGCGCGTGTTCTTCAGCGTGAACGACCATCACAAGGCCGAGGCCGTGACACTGGCCAAGAAGTTGGCCGAACTGGGCTTCGAACTGGCCGCCACGCGCGGCACGGCCGCGGCGTTCAAGGCCGTGGGGCTCACCGTGCGCACCATCTTCAAGGTGAACGAAGGCCGGCCGAACGCGGTGGACCTGATGAAGGACGGCAAGCTGCAACTAGTGGTCTACACCACCACCGGCGCGCACTCGTTCTCCGACGAACGCGCCATCCGGCGCACGGCCGTACTGTGGCGCGTACCGTGCATCACGACAATGTCGGGCGCGCGAGCCGCGGTACAGGCCATTGAAAGCCGGCGCCGCGACGCGCTCTGTGTACGGAGCCTACAGGAGATCCAAGCGGCCGTCACAAAATAGGGTATTGTGCAAGCTATGCGGTTGCTGCTTGCACTGAGTGTCGCCTGCCTGACCACGCAAGGCGCGGACAGCCTGCGCTTTAAGAGCGCGTATCTGGAGGCCGAGCTTTCGGCCTCAAAGACAAGCTTTGCGGCGTTGAGCGTCGACTCGCTCGGCAAAGGCAAGTTCCAGCCCAATGCCGTTGTTGCGGACACGGGCCGGACGGACGAGACAGTCCGCAGCGCCTGGACCGCCGCCTTCAGTGAGCGCACCATCACACTGGAAAACCGCGACGCCACGAGCGCCGGTTTCACCATGCTGTTCAACCCGCGATCGGCGCACGCCACGCTGCTGGGGCTGGTGCGCGACGGGCGCGTGAAGCTCCCGGCGCTGCTGCACCTGCCCGACGCCGGCTCGTTGCGATTGGAGGCGGACCGGCCCGTCTCCGTCATCTACGACGCCTCGCGCGCCAACGTGCGATTTGTGCGCGTGACGCTGCCGGCGGGCGCACGCTACACGCTCACGGTGGTGGCCGTGCATCCGGAGGCGCCGGGGATGGAAAAAGACCCGCGCTACGACGGCTTCCGGCGCAACTATCTGAACGGCCTGCAGGTGAACCCGCGCCTAGGCATGCTGGCGAACAATTCGTCGAGCGACGCCTGTGCGTTTACGCTGTACGAGGCCGCCTACATTGCGCGCCACGCTCCGGAGCTGGCGCCCGGACTGCGGGCGCTGGACCTGGTGCGGATGACGCTGGAGCGCTATCTGGCCGGCTTCCGGGGCTACGGCATGCCGGGCTTCCGGATGTTTGAAGGCAAGTCGGCCGAGGCCGACGCGGCAGTGCGCTACCCGTTTCTGGACACCTACCCGTCGCTGCTGATTTCGGCATACGAATACGTGGACGGCACGGGCGACACGAAGTGGCTGGCCAGCAACTACGCGGGCCTGCGCGAGTGGGCCGAAACGCTGCTGGCGATGGACAAAGACGGCAATGGTCTGGTGGAATACGCTGCCTCGGGCAACTCCGGCTCCTGGGGCCAGAAGACGATTACCGTGCGCCCGGCGAACTGGTGGGACACGATCGGCTTTGGCCATGAGGACGCGTATTCGAACGCGCTTGCCTACGGCGCGCTAAAGAACATGGCGAGCCTGGCTGAGCGCGCCGGCAAGCGCGCCGACGCCAAGCGGTACACGGCCGCGGCGGACAAGCTGCGCGCGGCCTACGCGCCGGCGCTCATCAATCCAAAGACCGGTGTGGTGGCCGGATGGCGCAGCGCCGACGGCGCACTGCACGACTACTACTTCCCGTGGGTGAGCGGTGCGGCCGTCTATTACGGGCTGCTGACGCGCGGGCAGGCGAACGCCGTGTTCGACCACCTATTCAAGAAGATGGCCGAGGTGGGCTATACGCGTTTTGACCTGGGGCTACCTTCGAACTTGATTCCGGTGCGCAAGGCCGACTACGTGGAGCTAAAACACCGCTGGGGCGGGCCCGAGCTGGAGGACGGCTCCGACGCGTTCCAGATCTATGAGAACGGCGGCGCCACCAGTTGCTTCGCCTACTTCACCGTGGCGGCGCTGTACCGGCTGGGACGTACCTCGGACGCCAACCGCATCTTCCTGCCGATGCTTGAAAGCCTTGGCAACGGCGGCTTCAGCGGCGTGGCGGCCAACGGCATGACCAACGACTGGAAGACGTGGACGGGCGAAGCCTGGGGCTACGAAGGTTTCCTGGTGGACAACTACTTGACGCTACTGGCCGTGTTGGAGCAGCGCGGCAAATAGGGTTCGTTCCGTGGAATCTGCGGGGTGGTGACGGCGTCGAGGATTTCAGTGAGTTCGGCGCTGGAGATGGGCCGCGCGGGCGGCGGCGTGGCGAGCGGGGCCTCGGCAGCGAGCGCGGCGTGCATTTCGGCGCCGGCCGAAGCGCGGGCGACGCGTTCGGACTGGAGCTGGCGCAGGGCGCGGAGCGCGCGGTCGAAGCCGCGTTCGAGGTCGCGGCGGTAGCGGGCGTAGAGCTCGAGGCGCGCGCCTTCGACGCCTTCGAACACCGCCTGGGTTTCGAGGTCCTGGATGCGGAGCAGGTTCCAGCCGTGCAGCAGCAGGCGGCGGAAATAGAGGTCCTCGATGGCCGTCTGCGGGGCGGTGGACTTTAGCAGCCCGGCGCGGAATTCGTCAAAAACGGGGCGCAACTGCTCCGGGATGACGAGCACGGAGGAGCAGAAGCCGGTTTTGAGGCTGTTGAGCGAGGCGACGCGCTTGCCTTCGGGCGTGCGGGGTCCGGTGGAGTGCTGGGCGTTGAGACGATTGGCTGTGATCTGGGCGGCGGATGCCATGACGGAAAACTCCTGTACGTGAAATGGAAAAGAGGCAGAGCCGCTAATTGGGCGGTCTGCCTCTTCTAATCCGATTGTCGCACGCGTAGGGAGCAAGGAATCAGCTGTAACTTATTGAATAGATAGGGAGAAATATTGTTGACCGGAATCTTTTCCGGTGTGGCGAGTGGCCCATCGTCCGACGGCCGGACGCGATACGATTAGCGGGCACAAGTTGGCTTGGGAACCTGATCTGGAGCCTTGTACGAGTGGGGGACCAACCGGCCGAAGCGCCTCCGTTGGTGGATTCTCCCGCGTCTCATTCTGCTGCCTGCCAACTCCGCTTTGCGGCTGTCCCCCGCCCGGCTTACGAACGGTGCGCCGATGACGCCCCTGGCTAGCCGGATAGATATTCGTAAACGGCTTCTATTGCAGCATTCCGCATTCGACGCGATCGCTTCTCACCCACGTAGTAGATTTGCATCAGCTTGACCTCGGTCGAATGGAGCACGTCTCCGATCGTGATTAAGCCCAGCTTCCGAAGGCCTGCTCGCTGCCAGTGAGCGATGTCCAATACATCAATCGACTTCGCCAATTGCTTTTGCAGGACGTCTCCAGCACTAGGTTCAGCAAACGCGGGCACTTCATCGAGTAACGATTGATAGGCGCTGTGGTTAGCCCCGTATTCGCTCATCCGTTTCGGTGTCAGATTCTGAGCGATCGGCAGCGCTGATGTTGTGGGGATTTGCTCCAACGCAAAAACGCAACCGAGGTTCACCGCGTACCGTGTCCCGACCTCCCCTCTAGTGGCCTTGATACCGCTTGCATGTTCGCTTACGATGCCAGTGTACGTGAGAAGCTTCAGAGCCTCTTTGACTGTTTGGGGGGCATCGCGGTGAATCCAGAAAAAGCAGCTCGACGCCTTCTCCGCCTGAAGGTATGAGTCGTTCTTGCGCTTCAAATCCGGAAGAACCTCGTTCTCGATGAACTTCCGGCCCCAATCAATCAGCAATCTGTGCCCCGGGTACTTTTCCGGAAGAAGTGAATGCTCTGACCAAATATCCGACCGATAGTATTCGCGGATCACTTCGTTGGTTTTTTGAGCCGAAACGCGCGGCGCACTTCTGAGCGTTCTTAATAGAATCCTCGGATTCCCACTTGCAGCATAAGCTAGTATCGAGAAATTTTGACCTTGTTTTGCGATATCTGAAAGCAGCTCACTTTCGGACTGTTTCTGGACTATCTCGCGCATTGTCGAGACGTAATCCGCGCTCACTATGTCCCGCTCAAAAGGGATCATTGTCGCGTCGTGCATCGGCTGAAATGTCTCGCCGTATGATGTCACGCCAGGGTAAACTGCGGCCTTGCAGGTTATGTAAGGGCTGCGGAGGTCGCGAAACAGAGTGAAAAACTGTCGCTGCTGTTCAGGCAAGAAAATATGGGCCGCCTCATCAATCAAAACGATGAATCTTGTTATGTTGAGAGTCGCACAGAGGTCCTCAATTGCATCTTTGAACGTTTCAATGGTAGGTAGACCTCCGAGATCGACCGATCCCGGAGCGTATTTCCAGGAATCTTCGAAAGTGGCTACAATCCTTTCCATCTTGGTATCGGCAGTTGCTATCGATGTTCCCGGTTGCCCGGCTAGAATGGACAAACTGGGGGGCATCGCGCCCACCAGCCCGGCTTTGCACAGCGCACGCACCAGCCGTGCGCAGATCTTCGTCAACATCCAGTGTTGAAACTGCAATGTATCCGTCGTATGGATTAGGGAACTCCCGCTAAACGTTACATACACCGGAAAGACTTTTTCGGCGGGAAACGCGTTGAGGACTTCCGCCTCGGCAACCCGAAGCAGGAACGACTTTCCCACACCGCGACTGCCTGCGAGAACGACGGGGATACGTGCTTTAAGAGCATTAACAATCTCACGATCACGCTTCGTTTCGACAAAGTACTGAAGGATTTCGTCAGGCGGGATGTCCTCTGTGCGAAAAAAGAAATCAGACATTGCTCTGCTCCACGGGCGCTCCAAGAATACGACGGACGGCCGGCAAGTGTCCGAGATTGTCCATTAAGACAGTCTCAAGTTCGGATCGCTTTGCTGAGCCTGCAAGACGGACATATCGGGCACACAGAGCGAAAGTCGAAACTAATCTGATAGTCTTGGCTTTACCGTGCCACGCATCGAAGACGTTTGCCTGAAAGGTAACGGTTCCGTCCAGGGATGTATGGGTAAGCGCGTTCCCGTGCACGTATTCTGAACACTCCCTGTACACCTCTTGACCCATGGCTCGGTACTGTGGGGCGTCTTCCGCGAGTTCCTCGTAAAACGCTCTGATGAACTGCTTAGAGACAACTCCGGATTCAGCGTCGATCAGCGCGTTCCAGACCAAGTCCCGTTCACCGCAGAGCCATTGCCTCAGTTGAAGTTCGTTCGCGGAAAGATATGCGGTCCCCAAGAGCAGTTCGAACGAGAGTCGGAGCGCCATGAACGCCTGCCGATATTGACCCTGAACAACGGCCAACAGCGCGAATTGATATTCAGCCAGAGCAGCCTTCAGGATTGGGCCTTCGGGCCGTTCCTCGAGGAATAGGTACCATTGCCTCAGGTCCAAGATGAAGCTGTGGCTACCTGCATGCTGGCCGCCTGTATCGGCCTCAAGAGATATTCTCAGAACATTCCCGCAGGCATTGTGAAGCTTCTCGTAGTAGTCCGCACAGGAAAGCGACATAATGTCACCGAGTCCATCGAAGAGCTTAACATCAATTAGCTGATTGTGAGCCGGCTTTTTACGAGGTGTGCGAACAGCGACTGCGGAAGACACTAAGGATTGTGGATATCGAAGCACGGTCACAGCGATTTCCGTTTGGTACGGGACCCCTGGCCCTGCTCCGTCCGAGTCACGCGCCACTCGGAGAAAGGCCGTACATACCAGTGGCAGGAACGCGAAACGCCCTTCGGTCCGCTACGCCCTTGATGGGCAGTCGCCAACTCGTACAAATGCTCCTCCGATTATCCTGGATTGCACGTTGTCCGGAAGTTTGGCGCGGCCCGGGCAGTCTGAAGGAGAATGCCAATTCGCGACGTAGGGCGCCGGGTTTCGCTCCCATTTCAGCAGTCCGGCCCGCAGAATAGACGGGCAATCGCCTTACGCCACCCGGCGGCGCCGGGCGCGATGCCTCCTGGCGGCCCACGGCCAAGGTGAGCCTTTCGCTTGTACAGCGCGGGCCGGGCTTTCTACGCTTGGACTATGCCCGGGATTCGAAAGCGGCTGACGCATCAGGACAGGCTCCGGATTGGATGGCGGCTGCTGCGGCCGCACACGCTGACCGCGTCGTTCATTCCCGTGCTGGTGGGCAGTACGCTGGCGTGGAAGGACGGCGGGCGTCTTCATCTTGAGCTGCTGCTGGCGATGTTGACAGCGTCGACGTTCATCCAGGCCGCGACGAACATGTTCAACGAATATTTCGACTACGTCCGGGGCCTGGACACGGCCGATTCGGTGGGCATTGCGGGAGCGATCACACAGGACGGCATCCGGCCGCAGGCGGTGCGGCGATGGGCGGTGATTCTGCTGGCGCTGGCCACGCTGCTCGGCGTGTACATCTGCATAGAGACCAGTTGGTGGCTGGCGGTGATTGGGACGGTCTGCATGCTCGTGGGCTATTTGTACACCGGCGGGCCCTATCCGATTGCGGCCACACCCTTCGGCGAGATCTTCGCGGGCGGATTCATGGGCAGCGGGATCATCCTGCTGGCCTGCTTCATCCAACAGGGCGCAGTGACGGCGGACAACGTGCTGGCGTCCATTCCCAGCGCGATTCTGATTGCGGCGATCCTGACGGCGAACAACATCCGGGATCGCGAAAACGACCAGGAAAACGGGCGGCACACGCTAGTGATTCTGCTGGGGCACCGGCGCGCGGTAGGGATGCTGGCGGTGAGCCTGGCGGCGGCGAATCTGTGGACCGCCGCTCTGGTGGGCGCGCGGGTGCTTTCACCCTGGGCGCTGCTGGCGCTGGGCAGCCTGGCGCCGGCGTTTTCCGCGGTACGGGCGTTCCTGCCGGGCGGCAGTCCGGCGCAGATGATGCCGGCGATGCGGCGGGTGGCGCAGACGAATACGGTGTTCGGAGTGCTGCTGCTGGTGGGCCTGCTGCTGGGCGCAAAGTTCTAGCGGAAACGGTTACGAACCGGGCAAGCGCCAAAGCACACGCAACGGCTTGCGGACGCGCGCGGCGCGTTGACGCCGAAAAGCCCGCGCGTGGTAAAAGAGTGAGAGGTTCTTAGACCACCGCCACACTGGTGAGGCGACGCGCCCGGGGCAAGCAGGGGGCATTCCCCTTCGTGCGGCAGAGTGTCCGGCGGCGGCCGATATTTTCTGGAAGAAAAGCAGGGATTTCGCATGTTTGGACGTGGCAACTGGGCGATTGTGGGCCTGGTGAAAGAGTCGCTGGAAAGCTTTCAACTGAGCCTGGAAAACCAGGTGCGGATGGCGGCCGCATCGCAACTGGCGGCCGCCGCCGTGGCGCGGCTGTATGGGGCCGATGCGCTGGGGATCAATCCGTACGGCGCGCCCCGGCTGGATGAAGAACAGCAACTCAGCCAGGAACAGCAGGCCGAACTGGCGCGCCAATCACTGGCCGAACAGGAGGATGGCGCGGAGCAAACGCTGCCCGCCGAAATTCTGGACGGCCCGGGCTACGGACGCACGGCCGGGCAGTTCCAACTGCATCCGACGCTGCCGTGGTACGGGTTCTGGGCCGTATCGAACGAGTGGAAGAAGCTGACCGACCTGGCGTCGATCAAAGAGCAACGGTCCTATGTACTGCTTGAGCGGCCCTACCCGTTTCTGCAGCCGACCGACAAGAAGACGGTGGATCAGGAGACGCTCAACGCCACGGCGCTTGTCCGTAAGCAAGTGCCGGTGCTGGTGGACTTCAACGAGGGCCGCGTCTATATCGAGAGCACAAATAAGAAGCAGATTCAGGCCATCATTGTCCGGCTGAGCCAACTGGGCGCCGAGATTTTCCCGGTGGCCTGGAGTTATGGCGGAGCGAACTGGACCGCGGCCATCCTGAACCGGCTGTACGAAAAGACGCAGTACCAGGACGAGTTTCTGAAGCGCGCCGAAGAGGCCAAACGCTTCAAGGAAAGCGAAATTGAGAAGCTGGAAGACCGCGAACTGGAAGCCATCGTTTCAAAATTCTTTTCGATGACCGAACTCGGCGCCGGCATCTGGGTGGGCATCTCCGGCCCGGCGCGCATCCGCTTGCAGGACACATCTCCGGTGATCGGCGTGCGGGCGCCAACCAGCGCCACGACGCTGCTCCAAATGACAAATGAGGCCGCGATTATGACCGGCGCGCTCACCTTCCAGGAGGTGGTGACGGTTGAGACCAAGGACGGCGCGGAGCGCCGCATCCGGCGCGATCTGGTGCGGATCAACCTGAACGACCAGATTAATCTCGGCGACGTGGGCGCCGCGCAACTGCGCGGCTTTGACCTTTCCACGCACAAGAAAGACGTGCAGCGCGAGATCCGCCAGACGAAGCTGGTGCCGTCGATCCCGCAGTTTTGGGGCGCCTGGCTGCACCAGTTGAGCGCCGCCGTGCGGACCATTGAAGGCGCCTTCCGCGAGATTCTCGACCTGGACGGGGACGTCCAGGCCGGAATTGTGCCGATGCAGGTTGCGGAACCGGCCGCTAGCGACGGAGAGACGGCAGCCTAAAGAGGGGCCGGCGAGATGCCGAGGAAAAGGCGTGCAGTTGGACGAAGGATACCGCAGCCACGCCGTTGAAGACGAACGCAACCGCTCGTTTACACTCGCGGCTCGTGACACGCAAAGCAGTGGCGGCGCGCGCTAGCTGGCGCGCGCGCCACATAGGCTTCAGCGGTATCCGATGGCGATTGGCGCCCGTTACCGCAGGCGGAGCATGGCGCAGCCGCGCGTGAGCGGCACGGTGAGGCTGGCGCCGCTCCTGGCGGACACTACTTTGAGCGGCGTCCACTGCTTTTCGCCAGGATGAATCACTTCGGCGCGCGCCGCATTGACGCCGCGCAGAGTGATGGTGGCCTCCGCTCCACCGAAGGTGACGGGAACAATAAAGCCGTCGGGCGTTTTAAACAAATTCGCCTTGGCCGTGTTGCCGGCCACTTCCACGGCATGGGGCGTGAGCACCCACTCACGGCCACGCAGGGCCGTCATCAAAGGGCCGTAGTCGAGGTACTGGCGGTCCACCCACTCGCCGGGCGCGATGGAATGGTCGTTGGCGGGGAACGGAGCCATCGGCACGGTGCCCATATGGAGGTGGCGCTGGAAGTAGGCGTCCGGATCGGGCCGCAGGTTGTCTTCCTTGTCGGTCCAACTGAGCATGGGACGGCTGAGGCAAAGCAGCGCGGTGGTATTCAGCGAGGACGCCATGGGGGTGTGCTCGTCAAAGATACCGTCGATATCAGGCAGCAGGTCGGCACGTTTGAGATGGTTGTTCACGAAAACGAACTTGCCGGCCGCGTGCACCTCCTTGGCGAGTTGCGGCAGGATCTGATGCCAGGAGCGGAGCAGCGAGCGTGCCGGTGCGCCTTCATACCAGGTGACGCCATCGTCGGCCGTCAAGTTGTAGAGGCGCAGCCAATCGAGCCGGTCGATGCAAAGCCCATCGGACGCGGGGAAGTCGCGCATGTGGGTGCGCACCTGATCGAGCAGAAAAGCCTGGTAGGCGGGCTCGCCCGGGTCCATCACGACGGAGCGGCCCCAGGTGTAGACGGGCTGGCCGTTGGGCTGTAGCATGACGGCCGCGGGGAAATGATCCGCAATAAAATGGGCCGGATCGTCCCAGCGCGGGCTGCCGGGCTGCGGGGCGGGAAGCGGCCAGGCGATGTGATCGCCAAATTCGGTGACGTTGAAGTAGTTCAGAACGTGGAAACCCTTGGCGCGCATGTTCGCGGCATAGTTGGCCATGCGGGCGATGCTGGTGCGGCCGTTGCGGCCACGCTGACCGGGGGTGTATTCACCGCGCGAGTCGCCCGGGAAGCGCTCCCACTCCTCGTTCGCCGCCACGGGCGGCACGAAGAGGCCCATGTAGGGAAAATCGAAGCTGGCCATCCAGTTGGTGGTGAAGGCCATGGCGCGCATCTTGGCGGCATCGAACGGGACGTCGCCGCTCGAATAGGCGGACGTGCCCAGCAGGCCGCGCGCCTTCGGGTCGTAAGGCTTGAAGTAGGACGGATAGCGCGCCTCCATGAAGCGCAGCCCGCCACGCCAGCCGGACTCGTGCGCAACCAGGTCCATCGCGAAACGCAGCGGCGCGTTGGCGGCAATGCGGTGGTTCAGGCGCGTGAAGGTGACCGTGCCATCGGCGCGCGCCGCCATGGTCAGGTCGAGCATGACGTCGTCGAGGGCGAGAGCGAGCGTCAAGCCGGCGTCGGGCTTTGCTTCGCTGAACGTGGCCAACGGCAGCGTGACCAGGCTGTTCAGCGACGGCGGGAAGCCGCGGCGCTGTTCGGCGCGGCGTACGGGCGTGGCGCCGTAGTACAGCGTGCGATTGGCGGGCGGCATGGTGACCAGCGGGTCGCGCCACTGCTTGTCCTTGTCGTCTTTCGGATCCGGGTCGGCCCAGGCGGTCCAGAAACGGACGCCCGGGGTGACCGGGTACTGAAGCCGGGTGACGACGGGCACGCTGAACGGCGCGCCCTGGCCGGTGATTTCCACCTCCCAGCGGACGCCGTCCGGGCTGGGCTTGAAGCGGTTGACGACGCGTGCGTGATGGGCTCCGCAGTTGAAGTCCTGGGTGAAGGCCATGCCGGAACGGCGCGCCGGAGCAGCAGCCGTGCAGCCTTCCAGTTCAGTAGCGGCCTGGACGGCACGTGTCAAGCCGCGAAAAGCAACGCCGGTGATGGCGCCTGCATCAGAAAGAGTGACATTCAGCCGGGCGCCCTGCACAGTGGCGGCCGGCGCCGAAGAGGCCAATGTGAGAGCAGCCAGCAAGAGAGAAGTTGTCCTGGTCATCCAGAAACATCATAGTCTGCCGGAGCGGCCAGACCAGCCGGTATAATGAATATGAGGAGCGGCGAACACCCTTTGAACTTGAGTGGATTTTTGCGCCTTGCCGCACGAACGCAGCTATTGCCTGCGCTTGAAAGCGGCGAGGAAACGCTGGTGGGCGGTCAAGCCGTGATGGAGGGCGTGATGATGCGCGCCCCGCACAGCTATGCCGTCGCCGTGCGCCGTCCCGACGGCCGCGTGGTGGTGGATTCGCGTCCGCTGCCGAAATTTTCGGAGCAGTATCCGGCGTTTAAGTGGCCGATCCTGCGGGGCGTCGGCACGCTGGGCCACTCGATGGCGCTAGGCGTGAAGGCGCTGCGCTATTCCACCGACATCGCGATGGAGGCCGAGGCCGAGAGCAAAGGCATTGCGCCGACGCCGGGCAAGAAGCCGGGCGAGATTCCGGGCTGGGTGATGACGCTCAACCTGACGCTGTCGCTGCTGTTCTTCCTGGGCGTCTTCAAGTTCCTGCCGCTGTTGATCACCAACCAGATACAGCCGGTGTGGCCTGCGTTGAACAACCTGATCGCCTTCAACCTGGTGGAAGGCCTGGTCCGCATGGCTATCCTGGTGGGCTATCTGTGGCTGCTGTCGCAGTGGTCGGAAATCCGCCGCGTGTTCGAATACCACGGCGCCGAACACAAGGTGGTCTTCAACTTCGAAAGCGGGCAGCCGCTCACCGTCGAGAATGCGCAGCGTTTTGTGACTTATCATCCGCGCTGCGGAACAAGTTTTCTGCTGGTCGTGCTGATTGTCTCGGTGGTGGTTTACAGCTTCTTCCCCGTTACTGGGTTTCTGATGAAGCTGGCCGTGCGAATTGCCGCGCTACCGCTGATTGCCGGCCTCAGCTATGAGATGATCCGCTGGGCGGCGCGCCATCGCGGCGGGCTGCTGGCAACAATTACCGCGCCGGGCCTCTGGCTACAGCGCATCACGACGCAACCGCCCTCGGATGACCAAACCGAGGTCGCCATCATCGCTCTGAATCGCGCCATGGAGATTGAGCGCGAACAGGGCGGAGAGCTGGTTATCGCCTGATGGAACTCACCCGCCAATTGGAAGAGGTCGAGCGCCGCTTTGAAGCGCTCACCGAGCAGATGGCCGACCCGGCCATTATTAACGACCCGGAGCAGTACCGCCGCACGGCCAAGGCGCATCGCGACCTGGATGAGATTGTCAACGTCTACCGCGACTACAAGAAAGTGGCCGCGGATCTGGAAGGCGCGCGGCTGATGGGCGCGGAGAAAGATCCGGAGCTGCGCGCGATGGCCGAAGAAGAGATCGCGCAACTGGAGCCGGCGCTGGCCGAGCTGGAACAGCGGCTCGAAATCCTGCTGCTGCCGAAAGATCCGAACGACGACCGCAACGTGCTGCTGGAAATCCGCGCCGGCGCGGGCGGCGACGAGGCCAGCCTGTTCGCGGCCGAAATCTTCCGCATGTACTCCCGCTACGCCGAGATGCAGCGCTGGAAGGTGGAAGTGACGTCGATGAGCGAGTCCGGCGCGGGCGGCGCCAAAGAAATTCTCGCGCTGGTGAACGGCGACAAGGTCTATTCGAAGCTGAAGTACGAAAGCGGCGTGCACCGGGTGCAACGCGTGCCGGTGACTGAGCAGCAGGGGCGGATTCACACGTCGACAATTACCGTGGCCGTGCTGCCCGAAGCCGACGACATCGACATCAAAATCGATCCGAAGGACGTGCGCATCGACACCTTCTGCTCCTCCGGACCAGGCGGGCAAAGCGTGAACACGACGTATTCCGCCGTGCGCCTCACACACCTGCCCACGGGGCTGGTGGTGAGTTGCCAGGACGAAAAATCGCAGATCAAGAACCGCGCCAAGGCCGAGCGCGTGCTGCGTTCCCGGCTATACGAACTGGAAGTGCAGAAGCAGCGTGAAACCATCGGTGCGGACCGCCGCAGCCAAGTGGGCACGGGCGACCGCAGCGAGAAGATCCGCACCTACAACTTCAAGGAGAATCGCGTCACCGATCATCGCATCGGCCTGACCATTCACCAGTTGGACCGTATCATGGAAGGCGAGATGGACGAGTTGATCTCGGCCTCCACCACGTTTTTCAACACGCAGAAATTACGCGAACAGGCCGCCGAAGCCCATGAAGCTACAAACGGCGCTCCAGCAAGCGTCTGAGATCCTGGAACGCGCCGGCGTGGCCGAGGCGCGGCACTCGGCGGAACTGCTGCTGTGCCACACGCTGCGGCGCGAGCGGATATTTCTCTTTTCGCATCCCGAATATGAGCTCACTGCGCTCGAATGGCTGCACTATGGCCGTGCGGTTTACGAACGGCTGCAAGGCAAGCCGGCGCAACACATCACAGGCCGGCAGGAGTTCTATGGCCGCGAGTTCGCGGTATCGCCGGCCGCGCTGATTCCCCGCCCCGAGACCGAGCACGTGGTCGAACACGCGCTGGAAGTGGCGCGCGGCGCGCGAAGCGTGCTCGACATCGGTACGGGCACGGGCATTCTGGCCATCACGCTGGCGCTGGAGCTGAAAGCGCGCGCGGTGGCTACAGACTTGAGCATTGATGCGCTGAGGCTCGCGCGCCGCAATGCCGTAGCGCTACAGGCACCAGTCGAGTTCGCCGCCTGCGATCTGGCGTCGGCCGTGCGCGGGCCGTTTGAGCTGATCGTCTCCAATCCGCCTTACATCCCGGTTGCGGAGATCGCCGCGTTGCAGACCGAAGTGCGCGACTATGAGCCGCATCTGGCGCTGGTTGGAGGCGAGCGCGGCACAGAGCTGTATCCGCGCATCATCGAACAAGCCGAAACGCTGTTGATGCCCGGCGGCTGGCTGATTTTCGAAATCGGCTACCAGGGTGAAGCCGACGTGCGCGCCGCATTCGGTGCGCGTTGGAGCGACGTCACCACCGGACGCGACCTAGCGGGCTGGCCGCGCGTGGTGCGGGCGCGGTATGAGCCATGAAGACCCTCTTCCATGTCGACATGGACGCCTTCTTCGTCTCGGTCGAAGAGCTGTTCGACCCGTCGTTAAAGGGCAAGCCCGTTGTCGTGGGCGGGCCGCGCGACGCGCGCGGCGTGGTCTCAGCCGCCAGCTACGCGGCACGCAAGTTCGGCGTGCATTCGGCCATGCCGCTGCGCACGGCCGCGAAGCTGTGCCCGGAGGCGATCTTCGTCGAGGGACACCGCGAGCGCTACACGGAGGCGTCGCGCCAGGTGCACGACGTGTTGCAGGAGTTTTCGCCGCTGGTGGAGATGGCGTCGATCGATGAAGCCTATCTCGACCTGACCGGCACGGAACGGCTGTTCGGTCCGCCGCTCAAAGCCGCGCACCGGCTGCACGCGCGAATGAAGAACGTAACCGGGCTGAATTGTTCCGTCGGCATTTCCGGCTCGCGGATGGTGTCGAAGGTCTGCTCAGATCAGGCTAAGCCGAACGGCATTCTGTGGATCCAGCCGGGCATGGAGGCCGCATTTCTGGCGCCGTTGGACATACGCCGTCTGCCGGGCGTGGGGCGGTCCACTGAGGAGCGTTTGCACCAGTTCGGCATCCGCAAGGTGGGCGACCTGGCGCGGATTGATGAAGACCTGCTCCGCCGCCGCTTTGGCCGCTGGGGCTTGGCGCTGGCGGGCAAGGCGCGCGGCCAGGATGCCGGCGGATGGTTCGACGGCGAGATTGGAGAGGATGAGGATCCGAAATCAATCAGCCACGAAGTCACGTTCACCGAGGACACAGCCGACGCCGGCGTGATTGAGACCACGCTCACACGGCTGAGCGAAAAAGTGGCCTGGCGCCTGCGTGAGCACAAACTGCACGCGCGCACGGTAACGCTGAAGCTGCGCTACAAGGACTTCACAACGTTGACTCGCGCGCGCACGCTGGCCCACCCCACGTCACTTGACCACGATCTGATTGCCGCGTCGCGCGAATTGTTCCGCGCCAACTGGCGGCGAGGCGCCGCCGTGCGGTTGATCGGTATGGGCGTCTCCGGGATGGAGGCCACCGAGGGCCAACTGGATCTGCTGAACAACGAGCGCAACGAACGGACCAAACGCGCATTGAATGCCGTGGACCGTATTCGTGACAAGTTCGGCGAGAAGAGCGTCGGGCTGGCCGCGGGGATGCGTGCTGACTCAGAGCGGCGCTGAATCCTGCGGTGCGGCGCGCAACGCCAGCAGCAGCGCCAGGATTGAAAAGACGGCCCCGCTCCAGTAGGGCGCGCCACTGCCAATGCGGTCGAATGCAAAGCCGGCCCAGACAGGGCCAACCACACGCGTCAGACTGGAAACCGCCTGCGATGTGCCGAGCATGGCGCCCTGCTCCGCGCCGCTGCTGCGGCGGCTGATCAGGCCGGAAAGCGCCGGCGCGGCCAGCCCGTAGCCGAGCGCCTGGAAGGTGACGCCGGCATAGAGCACCCAAACGGCCGGCGATGCCGCAATGAAGGCAAAGCCGATGGCGAAGGCGAGCGCGCCGGTAACGGCCAATTGCGTTTCGCTGACCTTGTGGGTGAGGCGCCGCAGCAGCACGCCCTGAGTGAGCGTCGACATGACGCCCAGATAGGCAAAAACGGCGGCATTCTGCGCGGCATTCATGCTGAAGCGGACGCGCGTGAAAACCGCGAAGTTGGTTTGCAGGCCAGCCATGGCGAAGTTCAGCGCGAAGACGGCAAACATAAGAGGGCGGAACTGGGCACGCGAAAGAGCAGCGTTGATCTGCGCGAACGGGTTCAACTGAAGCTCCCGCTCACTGCGCTGATGATGCGACTCCTTCAGCAGCGCAAAGGCGACAGCGAACGTAACGACCGATAGCGCGGCCGAGCCAAAGGCTGGCGCGGACAGTGAGATGTGGCTAAGAATGCCCCCCAGCGCGGGTCCAAGAATAAATCCAAGACCAAAAGCGGCGCCAATCAGGCCGAAGTTCTTGGCGCGGTCCTCTGGCTGTGAGATGTCTGCGATGTAAGCCTGCGCGGTGGAGATGGAGCCGCCCGCAAAGCCAGCCAGCATGCGTGCGGCAAACAACATGGAGAGCGAGCCGGCCCAGCCGAATAGAAAGTAGCCGGCGGCCGTACCGAGCACGCAGGTGAGCAGCACGGGACGGCGGCCGATGCGATCCGACCACAGCCCGAGCAACGGCGCGGCGATGAACTGCGCTGCCGAAAACGCCAGTGCCAGCAGTCCGACCGTCAGCGCGTCGGCGCGATACGGCTGTACCACGAATGGGATCACCGGAATGAGAATTCCGGCCCCCATCATGTCCAGAAAGACAATCAGGAAGATTACGCCCAGCGAGCCCCGCACACTACTATCGTGACACGACAGCAGCTTCTAAAGTGGCAACGTGCGCAGACACACCGGCGCGTTGAGCGTCAACCCCTGGCCGGTGGACTTAGGCACGCCCGTCTTCGGGTTGATGGAGAAAACACGGATGCTACCCGAGTTCTGATTGGCGGCCAGCAGCCAGCGTCCGCCGGGCACGATGTAGAAATTGCGCGGCCAGGTGCCCTCGGTCGAAACGTTTTCGACACGCTCCAGCTTGCCGCTTGCCACGTCGACGGAAAATGCCGCAATCGTATTCTCACCGCGGTTGGAGACATAGACCCAGCGCCCGCTCGGATGAACACAGACTTCAGCCGGGTAGTTGTCCCCTTTGAAGTCGTCGGGCTTGGTCGAAACAGAGTGGATCTCGTCCAGCGAGCCATCACCGTAACTCACGACGGTAACCGTGGAGTTCAGCTCGTTGGCCACGTAGCCGCATGGCAACTTGGGGTGCCACGCAAAGTGGCGCGGCCCACTACCGGGCGCCAGATGGCAGATGCCGTGAGGCTCCAGCTTACCGGTGTCGGCATGAATCTCGTAAACAATCACCTGATCGAGGCCCAGATCGCAGCAGACGGCAAACCGGTTGTCCGGCGTGACGTTGATGGAGTGGGCGTGCGGACGGTCCTGCCGTTTGGGATCAGCGCCGCTGCCCTTGTGCTGGATGAAGGAGGCCGGTCCTTTCAGCGAGCCGTCGGGCTCAATGGCGAAAGAAGCGACGCTGCCGCCGCCGTAGTTGGCCACCATGGCCACGCGGCCGCGCTTGTCCAGACCCACGTGACAGGGGCCGGGGCCCTGCGTCGCAAGACGGTTAATCAGCGTGAGCCGGCCGCTAGCGCGGTCAATCGTATAGGCGCCGATGGAGCCCACCTTCTGGCCCTCAAAATTGCCGATCTCGTGAATCGCATACACGTAACGCCCATTGGGATGAATGGCGAAGAACGTGGGGTTGGGCATTTCAACGGCCAACTCCAGATCGCTCAAAGCGCCCGTGGTGGGATCAAAACGGGCCATCGAGATACCCTTGGTGGCGGCGTTGGTGTACGAACCAATGTAGAGGCGCATGGACGAAGATTTCGGGGCCAGGGCGGCCATCAGCACACTACGGCGAGACAAGCTCATGTTCCCTATCACATCGCATCGGGAGGGCGCTGGCAAGCGCGCCGCCGCAGCCGTAGCCAAGCGCTGAAGATGAGCGGATTCTCCAGCCACGTGCGCAGCAACAACATTTCTTCGTCTTTTGGTTTATGACGCTCGGCCAGCTCCGTATGCCGCCGCGACTCCAGAACCAACGCACGCACCGCCGCGCGGCGCGCCGCATCGCCGCTCTCATACTCTGAGGCCAGCGCCGTGAGTGTGCGGTCGAGATGCTCATTGGCATCCTGACGGACGCCCTCCACCAGCGGCGTCAGCGCGAGGCCGGATTCGATCAACACCTTGTGGCGTAGGCGTGGGCTCAAGTCCGGGAACTCGGCGGCGAAGCGCGCGTCGAACGCTTCGTCAACGAGTGCGGGCGCCTGAGCGTGCAACCAGGCCAGAGCCTGAGCGTGGCGGTTGGGCTTTGTGCTGGGCATGTCGATAAGCGGCCACGGCGCGCTGGTGCGCGTCGTAATTCTCACTGAAGACATGGGCGCCCGAGCGGTCGGCGCGGGCGACAAAATAGAGTTCTTTTGTTTGGGCCGGATTGAGCGCCGCGTTGAGCGACGCCCGCCCCGGGTTGGCTACCGGGCCGGGCGGCAAGCCCGGGTGGCGGTATGTGTTGTAGGCCTGGCGGTTGTCGAGATCCTCACGGCGGATGACGCCGGTCCAGTTCCCCGATAGTTTGGATGCGTAGGCGACGGTTGGATCGGCCTCAAGTGGCATCTTGCGGTCGAGACGGTTCAGATAAACGGCGGCAATGCGCGGACGTTCTTCGTCGAGCACGGCCTCAGTCTCCACCAGCGAGGCGATGATGACGGTACGCTCCTGGCCGGACTCAGGCCCGTCGAGCTCACGCCAGACACGGTCGAACTGCGCCCGCATCGTCCGGCAGATGGTCTCCGGCGTGGTGCGCCGGCGGAAGGAATAGGTGGCGGGAAACAGGTAGCCTTCCTGCGGCCCGGCGACGCGCAGGAACTGCCGCGCTGTCGTCAAGCCGGCGGCCTCCACCAAGCGCGCGATGTCGAAGACGTCGGAGCCTTCCGGCACACGCACCTCAATTTTGTAAACGTCGCCGCGCGCCATGCGGACCAGCACTTCGGCCGGCGTGGCAGCTTCTTCAAAGCGATACTCGCCCGCCTGCGGACGAGCCACCGGCCGCAGTGCGCGCGCCAGCACGAAGGCGAATGGATGGCGCACCACGCCGGCCTCGGCCAGCATCTCGCCGATGGCGAGCGTGGAAGTGCCGCGCGGGATGTCGACAAAAACGGGCTCGCGAAAGCCGCGGTAGCTGTCGCTGTGAGTCACATAGAATAGTGCCGCGGCGGGCGCCAGAAAAAGGATCGAGATAACGAGCAGACGTCTCATTCGGTAACAGGGTGGATCCGCAGATAATCTTCCAATAGGATGACGGCGGCCAAACGGTCGACGCCACCACGGCGTTTTAGCGCCAACATGCGTTGCAGGCTCAGGCCGGCGTCGCGCAGGCGGTTTTCGGCCTCCACGCTGGACAGGCGCTCGTCCTGGTATTCGAGCGCGATGCCGGCGCCGGTACGCAGGCGCTCGGCAAACTTGCGCACAAACTCGGCCATGTGGCCCTCGCTCCCATTCATATTCAACGGCAGCCCGACCAGGAAAAGCGTAATGCGCCGTTCGGCCGCGATGCGCGTCAATGCCTTCACATCTTCGGCCATGGTCTTGCGGTTGAGGGCGTCGAGTGGCACGATGGCGCCGCGCTCGTCCGCCAGCGCCAGACCGATGCGGCGCAGACCGACGTCGAGCGCGAGAATGCGGTGGGCTTGGTCCACATCCCGATTGTGCCATGCTATTCGAGTGGAACGCCCGACAATGAAAGTCCTCAAATTCTTCACTCTTGGATTCATTCTGGCCGTCACGCCGGGGCTCGCGCAGCAGAAGAAGCCGGTGACGCTCGAAAGCCTGAACGCCGCCCCGCCGCGCATGATGGGCGGCATGGGCGGACCCATGTTGTGGGCGCCGGATGGCGCGCACTACGCCGAGCGCCGCGGCGACAAGGTGATGCTGGTGGACGCCGCCACAGGCGAAGCGAAGGAGCTGTTTTCCACGGCCGGCCTGCGCGAACTGGCGCACACGCCGGAGCCCGACGCAGCCATGCAGTGGGAAAACCGGCGCGTGCGCGAACAGCCCATGCAGTGGTCCGCCGATGGCAAGAAGATGCTGCTTGTGCAGGGCGGCGACATCTTTCTATGGAGTGAGGCCAAGGGCAAGGTGGAGCAGTTGACCGCCACCGACGTGGCGGAGCGCGATCCGAAGCTTTCGCCCGATGGCAGGAAGGTGAGCTTCCGGCGCGGCGTGGAGCTGTATGTGCTCGACGTCGAAACCAAGAAGGCGACGCGGCTGACATACGACGGCAGCGCCAGGCGCTGGAATGCGCAGCTCGACTGGGTGTATCCGGAAGAGCTCGACCTGGGCACCGCCCATTGGTGGTCGCCCGACTCGAAGCACATTGCGTATCTGCAATTCGACATCGGCGCGGAGACGATGTACGGGCACGTGGATCATCTTCCGGTGCGCGCCGTCAGTGAGCCGCAGCGCTACCCGAAAGCCGGCACGCCGAACGCCGACGTGCGCGTGGGCGTGGTGGAAGCCGCCGGTGGCGCCACGCGCTGGATGGATCTGGGCGAAACGCGCGGCCACTTGTTGGCCCGCGTGAACTGGACACCTGATTCCGAACACGTGCTGGTGCACCGCCTGAACCGCGTCCAGGATCATCTCTGGATCATGCAGGCCGACGTGAAAAACGGCGTCGCGAAGACGCTGATTGAAGAGCAGGATCCGGCGTGGGTGAACATCACCGACGATTTTGAAGTGCTCTCGGATGGCCGTATTTTGCGTTCGAGCGAGAAGGATGGATTCCGGCACTTGTACCTGTATTCGAAGGACGGCCGCGAACAGCAGCGCCTGACCAAGGGTGATTGGGAAGTGACCTCGATCGCGTGCGTCGATCAGAAAAACGAACTGGTCTATTTCAACAACAGTGAGCCCAGCCCGCTGGAACGGCAGCTCTCGGTGGTGGACTTCAAGGGCAAGCACAAGCGGCAGTTGACTGAGGGCGCCGGTTCGCATTCGGTGACCATGAGCCCAACGTGCGCCTTTTACCAGGATTCGTTTTCGAACATCGACACGCCGTCCAGCACAACGCTCTATGCGGCCAGCGGCAAGAAGATCAAGACGCTGCGCGAGGCGGACCGCAAGACGCTGGACGAGTACGATATTCAGAAGAGCGAGATTGTCAGCTTCAAGGGCGCCGACGGCACACTGTTCTATGGCCGCCTGACCAAGCCGGTGGGCTTTGATCCGGCCAAGAAGTATCCGCTACTGGTTTCGGTTTATGGCGGACCGCACGCGCAGAGCGTGCGTAACTCGTTTGCGTCGGCGCTCAGCTTTGAGCAGGTGATGGCGGCCAAGGGCTTTGTCATTTGGGCGATGGACAATCGCGGCGCCGGCGGGCGCGGTCACAAATTCGAGACGCCACTCTACCGGCGCACCGGCAAGCAGGAATTGGCCGACCAGGTGGAAGGCGTGCAGTACCTGATCAAGCAAGGCTACATCGACCCGCAGCGCGTGGGCATCTACGGCTGGAGCTACGGCGGCTTCATGACGATGTACGCGCTGCTGCACGCACCGGACGTGTTCAAGGCGGGCTCGGCCGGCGCAGCGGTGACCGACTGGCGCAACTACGACACCATTTATACTGAGCGCTACATGGGCCTGCCGGAAGAGAATCCGCTGGGCTACAAAGACAGCTCGCCAGTGAATGCGGCGGCCAACCTGAAAGGCAAGCTGCTGCTGCTGCACAACATCGAAGACGACAACGTGCTGTTCGCCAACTACATGCAGATGACGAACGCGCTGCAACAGGCCGGCAAGAGCTACCAGACCGTGATCTATCCGCAGAAGAGCCACGGTGTCATGGGCAAAGCCCGCCAGCACATGACGGCCGAACAGGTGCGCTTCTTCGAAGAAGCGCTCAAATAGCGCGAGTACGCGCTAAAAGAAAGAGTCGCGTTCCACCCTGCAGACCCGCAGGCCGAACGCGCGATACCAGCATTCCCGGCCGAGGCGCTGCGCTACACGGTGGCGCGTCTCGGCCTTGAATTGTGCTACGTCTTCCAGGGTCTGCCAGTAGGAAACCGTGATGCCGGCGCCGGTCGCGTCCCGCACGCTCTCCACGCCCAGAAAGCCGGGCTGACGTTCGGCCAGCATCACCATCTCTTCCGCCATCGCCGCGTAGCCGTTGTCGCCATCGGAACGGTCAGAGGTGAAGATCACTGCGTAGTAAGGCGGCTCCGGCGTTTTGGCAATCGCGGCCATATTGATATCAGCGCGCCTCGTCGCGGTGCAGCAGATAGTAGAAGCCCGGCAACGCCAGCAGCGTTACCAGCAGCGTGGAGATCAGTCCTCCGAAAACGACAGTTGCCAGCGGACGCTGAATGTCCGAGCCGATACCGGTGGCCGTGGCGGCCGGCACCATACCGAGCATCGCCACCACAATCACAATCAGGCGCGGCCGCAATTGCCGCCTCGATCCCTGTAGCACGGCCTCGCGCAGGTCCATGCCGGACAGGCGCAACTGGTCGATAGCCATGACATAGAGCACTCCGCTCATCACGGCCACACCGAACAGCGAGACGAAGCCAACCGCCGCCGAAACGCTGAAGGCGATGCCGCGCAGATAAAGCGCCGTCACGCCGCCGACAATCGAAAATGGCAGGTTGGCCAGCACCAGCAACGTGTTCTTCATGCTGCCGAAGGCCCAGTAGAGCAACGCAAAAATGATGACCACGGTCACCGGCATAATCCATGCCAGGCGGCGCTTGGCGCGCGTCAGGTTCTCAAATGCGCCACCCCACTCGATGTGATAGCCCGGCGGCAACGTCATGCGCTTGGCCAGCTCGCGCTGCGCGTCTTTCACGAAGCTGCCCTGATCGCGCCCTCGAATGTTGGTGCGCACGCTGATCTGGCGCCGGTTTTCGCGGCGCGCGATGGAACTGGAGCCATCCTCAATGGAGATATCGGCCAACTGGCCGAGCGTGGTGCTTTCGCCATTGGCGCCGGTGACGACAATGTTGCGGATACCGGAAAGCGAGGAACGCGCCTCCGGCACGTAGCGCACACTGATATCGAAACGGCGTTCACCTTCGAACATGGTGCTCATCGCGCGGCCGCCAATGGCCATCTCCACTACGTCCTGCACGTCGGCGATATTGATGCCATAACGCGCGGTTTCGTTGCGGCGCACGCGGATGCGTAGCTGCGGCTGGTCGGACTCCTGCTCAATGGAGCTGTCGGCCGCGCCCGGCACGCGCCGCACCGCATCTAGCGCCACGTTCGCCAGCTTGCGTAATTGAATCAGATCCGGGCCGGTGAAGATCACGGCCAAGTCGGCGCTCGATCCGGTGACCGACTCCATCACCATGTCCATGATCGGCTGTGAGAAGTTCAGTGCAACATTCGGAAAATCGCGGCTCAAATGCGCGTTCAGATCCTCGATGAGTTGCGTCTTCGTGCGTCCGGTGCCCCAACTGGAATAAGGCTTCGGCACAATCAGAAACTCGTTGCGATTCGCGCCGAACGGTTCGGTGTTCGACTCCTGGCGGCCGGTCTGCGACGTGACCAGTTGGATCTCGGGCGCCTTCCGGATGACGTCGCGCATTCGGGCCGCCACCTCTGCCGACTTGTCCAGCGAGATGCCCGGCGGCAGGTTGGCGCGCATCCAGATCACACCTTCATCCAGCGGAGGCAGGAACTCGCTGCCCAGCCGCGTGGCCAGCACCACAGTGCCGGCGAGGATAACTGCCGAGGCCGCGGCCAGCCACCACGGATGATCGAAAACGCGCGCCAGATCCCTTGAATAACGGTCGGAGAGCCACTCCATCATCGGATTGCGCCAGATGTGCGCGCCGTTACGGAACAGCACCGGCGCCAGCGTCGGCACAAACGTGAGAGTGAACAACAGCGAGCCCAGCAGCGCCGCGCAATTGGTAAATGCCAGCGGCTCAAACAACCGGCTCTCGACACGCTCCAGCAGAAACAGCGGCAGGTACGCAGAAATCAGGATAGCCAGCGAGAAGAGAATGGAGCGGCGCAACCCGCTTGCCGCGCGGCACACGGCCGCGGGCACCAGCGCGGCTTCGGCCGGCGCTACCCGGTCCGGCAACGCGCTCAAAATGGCTTCCACCATCACCAGCGTTCCATCGACCACAATGCCGAAATCCAGCGCACCCAGGCTTAACAGGCTGGCCGGTACGCCCGCCGCCCACATGCAGGCGAACGAAAATGCCAGCGACAGCGGAATGACGAACGCCGTCAGCACAGCCGCGCGGAAACTGCCCAGGAAGAAGAAAAGCACAAAGAAGACGATGCAAAGCGCTTCAATCAACGTGTGCGACACGGTGTGGAGCGTATTGTCGACCAGTTCCGTGCGGTCGTAAATCGGCTCAATCCGCACGCCTTCCGGCAGGCCCTCGCTATTCAGTTCGTCCACGGCCGCGCGAATACCCTTCAGCACTTCGCTCGGATTCTCGCCGCGCCGCATCACCACAATACCCTCGACGCCGCCTGTTTTCGCGTTCAGCCCGAAAACGCCGGAAGGCACCGCGTGGCCCAGGCTGACGCGCGCCACGTCGCGCACCAGCACCGGCGTGCCACCGACTGCGGTCAGCACCACGTTGCCGATATCGTCGGGCGAGCGCAGCAGGCCGATGCCGCGCACCATCAGCGCCTCTTCGCCGCTGTTCAGCAGAGAGCCGCCGGCATTCTGGTTATTGGCTTTCACCCGCTCGGCCACGTCCTGCACGCGCAGCTTGTATTTGACCAGCGCCATCGGATCGATCTCGATCTGAAACTGCTTCACCAGGCCGCCGAACGGGACAATGTCACCGACGCCCGCCACCTGTTGGAAGCGCGGCGCAATTACCCAATCCTGCAACTCGCGCAGACGCTGGTCGTCCAGACGGTCGGAACGCAGCACGTAACGATAGAGCTCGCCGGCCGGCGTGGTGGGCGGCGCCAGCGTCGCCTCAATTCCATCCGGCAACTCGGCATCGTGGAGACGTTCGAGTACGGCTTGGCGCGCGATGTGTTCGTCCACGTCGGCGTCGAAGATCAGGTCCACCACGGACAGTCCAAAGATGGTGCGCGAACGGCGCGAAATCACGCCCGGAACGGAGTTCAACGCGCGCTCAACCGGCACCGACACCTGCTGCTCCACCTCTTCGGGCGCGTGGCCGGGGTAGAGCGTAACAATGGTCACCTGGAGATCGGAGATGTCGGGGTAGGCTTCGATTCTCAGTCGCGACAGCGCCCACAGCCCCAGGGCAGCGGTTATCACCGCAGTCAACACAATCAACACGCGGTGTTTCAAACAAAATTCGAGGGAACGTTCCGAAGTCGTCATCGTGGGATCACCGCTCGCGCATCAGCGCGGCGCCATCGACCACCACGCGCTCTCCTTCACGTAATCCGTCGGTCACCGGCGTGTATCCGTCGCCGGCGTCGGACGTCTGCACGCGCCGCCGGTCATAACGGCCTGGAGCGCGTTCCACCATCACCCAGGCCGCGCCGCTGTTATGCAGGATGGCCGTATTCGGCACAGCGGGCAGCCGCTTCATACCGTGTTCGTGACGGATACGGCCGAACATCTCCGGCCGCAGCCGCCCCCCGGGGTTAGCCAACTCGGCTTGCACCTTCACGGTGCGCGTCTCCGGGTCCACCGTGTCGGCGATGCGGCGGACACGGCCATAGAAGCGCTCGCCCGGATATGCTACAAGCTCAATGCTCAGCGGCTCCTCGGCATGTACCAGACGGATGACATTTTCCGGCACCTGCGACGTGATCCAGACCGTGCTGAGATCGGCGATGGTCATCAGCGGATCGTTCGTATCGTTGCGCAATTCGCCGGGAGCCACGGAAACGTCCATCACTTTGCCAGCCAACGGAGCGAACACCGTCACCTCTGGCGAGTGCCGCTCCGGGTTGAGCCCCAGCAACGTCAAGCGCTGCAACGTGCCCTCCACCTCGGCCTGAGCCTGCTGGAGCGTCGACTTTGCCAGTTCAACCTCCGCCTCGGCGTTCTGCACGTCTTTCAACGGCGCGGCTTTCGCCGCGTTCAGATCGCGGGCTCGCGCCAGCTCTTTCTGCGATCGAGCGAGAGTGGTCGACGCCTGCCGCACCTGCGCCTCGGCCTGCGCGTGCGCCACTAGCGCGAGGCCCGCTTCGGCGCTCTCCACCACGGCCAGCGGCTGATGCTCCGCCACTGAGTCGCCCAGCTTCACCAGCACACGCCGCACGCGCCCCGGCACGGGCATCAGCACCTTCGAAACGCGGTTCGGATTCAGCTCCACCTTGCCCGGCGCGACAATCTCGTCCACTGGAAAATCACGCGCCTCCACCGGCGCCGTGCGGATCGATTGCGCCGTGGTGACGTCCGCCGCTCGCGCCGAGGAAGGATCGCGGCCACAACCGGCGCAGAATATCACTAGAACGACACCTAGAGCAGCGATAGCCCTCACTGTGTCACCGTCCTTCCGGTCACCGAATCCAATTCGTACAAGCTGCGCGCGTAGGCTGCGCGCGCCTCGTTGTAGCCTTGCAGCGTTTCGTTATACGCGCGCTGCGCATCCAATAGCTCAAGCAAAGTCGTATGGCCGCGGCGGTAGGCGTACTCGGTCACACGCCGCACCTCCTGCGCCTGCGCAAGCATCTCGCCCTCCACATTGCTGAGCATCGCCGAGCTGGCCATCACTTGTTCGTGGGCGACGCTCACCTGTCCGGCGACCTCAATTTCCAGTTGCCTGACGCGCAACTCCGCCTGCCGCCGTTGCTGCCGCGCACGCTCGATTTCGCCCTGGTTGCGGCTGTAGACCTGTAGCGGAAACTCAACGAAAAAGCCCATAGAATTACTGGTGCCGTTGACGCCCTGCTGGCGGCGATATTCGGTGCCGATAGTGGGATCGGCCTTGGCGACGGCCAATTGCGAATTCAATTCGGCTCCGGCACGCACCACATCCTGCCGCAGCGCCAGCAGATCAGGCCGCCGTCCCAACGCCAACTCGCGGGCCTTTTCCTGATCCGGAGTCTGCCGGTCGCGGCGCAGGTCGCCGTCCAGCTCAATCGCCATTGACGGAGCCGCGCGCCCCATGCGCGTCTGCAACCGGATCAGCGCGGCGCGGTATCGCGACTCGGCGTCACGCACCACGTTGCGTTGTTGCGAAAGGGCCAGCTTCGACCGCAGCAGTTCCACTTCCGCGATGTCGCCAGCCTTTAGGCGCGCCTGGTTTACCTCGACGATGCCGGCGAAATATGCCATATTCTCGTTGGCGAGATTCAGGCTCTCACGCGCCAGTTGCGCATCGACGAAGAGATTCGCAATCTCCAGCGCCAGCGCCCGGGTGGCGTCCTGCACCTGTAGCTCCACCACGTTCCGCACCTGCCGTGCCGCCTCTGTCCGCAAACCGCGCTTGCCGCCTCGCTCAAACGGCATGTCGAATCGCAGGGCATACTCGGGTGGACCACCGCCATTCGTGTCGTTGAAGCCGGTGCCGAGCATGTCCAGGTGGTCGCCACTCATGCTGACAGAAGGGTTCGGACGCAGGCGCGCCGTGATGATCTGGGCTTCGGCTACCGCAATATTGGCCTTTTCCGCCAGCAATCCGACGTTCTTCTCAATCGCCTCGCCTACCGCCTGATCGAGCGACAGCTTCTGCTGAGCACAGAGCGTCGACGCGGCACACACCGCGCCGAGCACAATAATCCCACCATGCTTCAGCATGGGCTTGCCTCCCCGGTTTTCTTGTCAGGCGTGGCGACTAGGCCACTTCAACGTACTTCGCGCCCAGCGTCCCACAGATCGGGCACTTCTCAGGCGCCTTGCCGAATTCGATGTGGCCGCACACCGGACACAGGTAGAAACGGGCCTCGCTGAGGTCCTCGCCACGCTCCACAGCCTCTAACGCCAGTTTGTAAAGCTGCGCGTGCACAGCCTCGGCCTTCACGGCATATCCGAACATGACCTTCGCGCGATGGTTCTCCGCCTGCGCCTCTGCCAGCATGGGCGGATACATCGACTCGTATTCGTAAGTCTCGCCCCCGATCGCCGCTTTCAGATTCTCAGTCGTCGAACCGATTCCCGCCAGAGCGCGCAAGTGGCCTTCAGCGTGAATCCGTTCCGCTTCGGCCGTCGTGCGGAACAGCCGTGCGACGTTCGGCTTACCGTCCAGTTCAGCCTTCTTGGCGAATGCGCGGTATTTCTGGAAAGCTTGGCTTTCGCCGGCGAACGCGTCTTTCAGATTGCTCTCAGTCTTGGAATTGCTCATGAATGATGCCTCAAAGCACCACCGTAGCACGGCGCGGTGCCTATCGATCGTAGGTGCAGCTTCCGTTGTCGGCTCTGATGTACCAGCTCTTGTAATTCATTGCCTTCGGATCCATGCACCCGGCCAGATTGAGCAGCTCCACCTTGCGGAATTCCACCGGATGACTCTCCGATTGCAGCGAGATCCAGCCGCCTTCCAACAGCCGCCCATCGCGCTTGGCCGCCGGATTGAAATGCGTGACGCTGCCTCCGCCAATCTGCGGCATCTCGTAGCTCATCACCGTTTCTCCGTCGATGATGTGCTTGACCACGCCCCCGCCGTGCACTTCAATTTCCACGCGCACCCATTGGTCGCCACTGTAGGTTTTCGATTTTGAATTCAGGCAGTGCGGGGTGAACAGCTTGTCGTTCATTACGACGTTCGTCCCTGGCGTGCAGAGGTTGGCCGTCGGACGCGCGCCCGCGCCCAGGCCGCCCAGCAGTTGCACCTCGATGGAAATCGGAAAGTCCTGATCCTTGCCCATCGAATTGGGCGCCTGGCAGTGAATCATCACCCCGGAATTGCGCCGTGCCCACTCCGGCCCGCCCGGGCACTGCTCGCCGGTAAAGCGGTACTCCACCACCATGCGGTAGTAGGAGAAGCGATCTTTGTAGAAGAGGTGACCGAAGCGCCCGTCGAACTTGCCATACTTGTCATAGGCGGTCTTGAGAACACCGTTTTCGACACGGAATGTATCGCCGAAGTTTTCGCCGAGCAGATAACCAGTGATCTTGGGAGTCCAGCCGTCCAGATTCTTGCCGTTGAAAAGCTGGATCCAGTCGCCGGGCCCCGGGCCGGCGGTTGGCGGAGCGGTCTGGGCCATCACGGCCAGAGCCAGTTCAAGCATGAGCGCGATTCGCAATAACGCCTTCATGGCCACAGTATATTCACATCCAGGGCGTCACTCATGGCCGCGGTAAGCGGGTTTCTGGACATCCTGCGGTCCAACCGCAATTTTCGCGCCTGCTGGCTGGGCCAGACGGTCAGTGAAGTCGGCGACCATTTCAACACCATCGCCGTATTGAGCCTCGCCTTGCACCTCACCGGCAGCGGCTTCACCGTTGGCGCGGTGATGATTGCGCGCGTCGTGCCCGCGCTCCTGGCCGGCCCCGTGGCCGGCGTGGTGCTCGACCGCCTGGACCGCCGCAAGGTGATGATCGCCTCCGACGTCATCCGCGCCGTCGTGGCGCTGGCGCACATCTTGCTGCTCACCTACCGCCAGACGTGGCTGCTCTACACGTTGAGCGGCCTGTTGATGTTCGCTTCACCCTTCTTCACCAGCGGCCGCTCCGCCATCCTGCCGCGCATCGCCTCCAAGGAAGAGTTGCACGCCGCGAACGCGCTCACTCAAACCACGTCGTGGCTGACCCTGACCATCGGCGCCTTCGCCGGCGGCGTCAGCACCACGTCGTTCGGCTACGAACTGGCGTTCTTCGTCAACGCGCTGAGCTTCGTCTTCAGCGCCATCGCCATCTGGAGTCTGCGCTCACCCACCGGCAACTTCCGCCCGGACCGCGGCCAGCGCGTGCGGCGCGAAACGTCAAGCTGGATCGAATTCCGCGAAGGCCTCGCCTATATGCGACGGCGGCCGTTGATCCTCGGTATCGCACTGCTGGGTGTGGGCTGGTCCACGGGCGGCGGCGCGGCGCAGATCCTGTTCACCCTCTTCGGACAACAGGTGTTCAACGGTGGCCCCGCCGCCACAGGCCTCATCTGGGGCTTCGCGGGCATTGGCCTGGTTGCGGGCGGAATGCTCGGCAACCGTTTCTCACCGCACCGCCGTTTCGAACGCTACAAACATACCGTCACCATCGCGTTTTTCCTGCACGGCGTCTGCTACGCCATCTTCAGCGTCATGCCGTGGCTGTGGGGAGCCACGCTGTTCATCGCGCTGTCGCGCGTCTTCATGGGCCTGAACTCGGTGATGAACCGCACCATGCTGCTGTTGCACGTGCCGGACCGCCTGCGCGGGCGCGTCTTCACCACCGTCGACAGCATGTCGCAGGCCGTCATGATGGTTTCCATGGCCGGAGCCGCCGTGGCCTGCACGCACTATTCGCCGCGTCAGATTGGCGTTGTCGCCGGCCTGCTCAGCGCGTCGACGGCCATCTTCTGGGCCTGGGCCAACGCCGCCGGCAAGCTCCCCGAGCCCGAGCGCGACTCTCAGGAACCGCAAAGTGAATTTGGCTCCCGGATGACGCACGCATGACCTTTGAACGCGCCTTGTTCCTTGCGCTCGCCGCCGCCTCCGCCGCCACTTTCGTCTGGCGTATCCGGCGCGTGTTTCGTGCCATCGCGGGCTCGCGTGCCGATGCCTCGTTCGCCTGGCGGCCCATCGTGCCGCGTCTGCGGCGCTTCGCCGTGGAGGTACTCTTCCAAGCGCGCGTCATTCGCAACCGCCCCTGGCCCGGCATCGCGCACGCCCTCGTTTTCTGGGGCTTCTGCGCTTTCGCGCTGGTCACGCTGAACCACTTTGCCGCGGGCATAGGCCTGGAGTTTTTCGATGCGCGGCATTCCATCTATGGCGCCGTCGCGTTTGTCTTTTCAATCCTTGTCACCATCGCGATGCTAGGCCTCGCCGTGCGGCGTTTCATTGTGCGGCCGCGCTGGCTGGGCGAGCACGTCTCGCTCGAATCCGGCGTCATCGCGGCGCTGATCATCACGCTGATGCTCACCTACGCCGCCGGCTATCTGAACGCCCCGGCGCCGCGCACGCTGTGGTGGGCACACACGCTGGCGCTGCTCATCTTCCTGCCTCTGATTGTCCGCACCAAGCACCTCCACCTGCTGTTGAGCCCCGTGGCCGTGCTCGCCCGCAATCCGGTCTTCGGTCAGATTCCTCCACTCGCGGGTGACGACGACTTTGGCCTGGACACCGGCAAGGACCTCACCTGGCGCAACGCCTTGCAGGCGTATGCGTGCGTCGAATGCGGCCGTTGCCAGCAGCATTGCCCCGCCAATGCCACGGGCAAGACGCTCAACCCGAAACAAATTGTGCTCGATTTGCGCGGCTATTTGAATGACCACGGCGCCCGTGCCGCTGAGCCGCTACCCGGCGTGGACATGGCCTTCGAGTGCACCACCTGCGGCGCCTGTGAGCAGCAGTGCCCGGTCGGCGTGGAGCATGTTGGCCTGATCACCGGCCTACGCCGTGGCGCCGTGAACACAGGCCGCTGGGAGGACCCGCGCACCGCCACGCTGTTCGTCAAGCTGGAGCGCCAGGGCAATCCGCTGGGCATGGCCGCCTTCGAACGCGACCGCTTCATCAAGCGCGCCGCTCTGCCTCTGTTCGACGGCACACAAGACTATTGCCTGTGGCTGGGCTGCATGGGCGCCTACGATCCGCAGGGCCGTGAAACCATCACCGCGTTGGCGCGCATCCTCACGCACCTGGGCATCACGTTCGGCGTGTTGAAGAAGGAAAAATGCACCGGCGACGCGGCTCGCCGTCTGGGCAACGATCTCATTTTTCAGCAGCTCGCCGAATTCAACATTGCGCAAATGCGCCAGGCCGGCGTCACCAGGCTGCTCTCCATCTGCCCGCATTGCGTGCGCACCATCGGTGAGGATTGGCGCGAATGCGGCGCCGGTTTCGAGATTGAGCACTACACCACTCTTCTTGCGCGCCACGCCGCGCGTCTTCCCCGCCCGGCTGAGCCAGTGGTCTATCACGACCCCTGCTATCTGGGCCGCTACAGCCATGTCTATGACGAGCCGCGCGCGTTGATCAACACACTCGATCCTCCGCGCGCCCGTGAACGCGCCTTCTGCTGCGGCGCCGGCGGCGGGCAGGTCTTTCTAGGCGAGGAACACGGCACGCGCGTCAGCCATAACCGCGCACGCGAGTTGGCCGCCGTGGCGCCTGCGATCGCCACGGCCTGCCCCTTCTGCCAGACCATGCTCGGCGACGCGCTGGCCGCCGTTGCCCCGCAGACGCGCCTCACCGGTATCGCGCAGTTGATTGCCGCGCGGCTAGACTAGGCGCTGCGTGTGATGCAGTTCGTGCCCGGCCGTGGCCCACACCAGGCCGCGCACGCCAATGCTCATGTTCGAGACCATGCCACGCCGCTCCCACGCCGCCGGATCCAGGTGCTCCACCAGGAACAACGTACCCTGGCGCACCACGCGGAACTCCTCCAGCAGATCGGCCAACGTGCGGCGCTCAAAGCCCGCATTGTCGACATACGGGTCTTGCTCGAAGCCGGGCAGCGGCGTCTGGTCGCCGCGTGCAATGCGCAAAATGCGGTAGCTGAAAATACGTTCTGTGTCGATCACGTGTCCGAGCATCTGTTTCGGACACCATTTACCGGGCGCCGGCGGCACATTGGCCCGCGCCTCGCCGAAGCCGACCAGTGCCGCCGCAATGGGGCGTGAATGAAGATGTTCAACAATATCGCCGTCCGGAACCGCGCGAATATACGTACCGAAATGCGTCGCGCAGTCGGCGGCGTTAGGCCTGATGGTTCGCATGTTTTATTTTCGCGCTTCTTCAACGCGCGCGAACTTCGCCGGTTCTATGCTGCAGCCGCGCGCAAAATCTCGGCCACGCGTTTGGCCACCACCTCGGCGTCCCCGCGCTGCATCATCCACACCGTGAACACCAGCGCGTCTTTGTTGGTCGCCGGGCAGGCTTCAATCGACGGCTTGCCG
>CAYZIX010000033.1:0-33105 GCA_964478395.1 uncultured Candidatus Solibacter sp. | reverse complement strand
CGATGATTTCGCGTTTCTGCGGCTCCACTTCGGCGGTCAGATCCTTGATGGTGGCGACGGCGCCCTCAATGGAGCCATCGGCGGCGTAGAGATGGTTCGTCCGGATCACCACCAGACGCTCGGTGCCATTGCCGGTGTGCAAACGGACGGTCCCGTTCGAGCCGTTGCTCTGGCCGAGGCCGGTGTGCATGCCGCAGCCCGGCTCGCAGTCCTGGCAACGGAACATCTCGTGACAGTCCTTGCCCACCAGTTCCTCGGCGTTCATCCCAAACAGCCGCTCGGCAGAGGCATTTACGCCGGTGATGATGTGGTTCGGATCATAGAGAACCAGCGCGTCGGAAAGCTGATCGAAGACACGGCCGAGTACACGCGAGTTCTGCCAACTGGGCGAAATTTTGGGCATAAGCCACTCTGAATAACTCCATTGTAGGTCCCCGGGCGGGCGGAGGGAAGTGACTCCGGTCCGGAAGTGGGGCAAAAGACCCACTGCGAGGGGTGGAGCCGCCTGACCCCAGGGCGGGCCTGAGGGTTAACTCCAAGCTGGAATTCAAGATACGGTAGTCCGAAGATCTTCCTTGGATCTGGCAACTCAATTGCATAACAAATTGTGGCTCATGGGATCGATCCAGCTAGTTTTGAGCGATATGGCGAAGCAGGACGCGCTGCGCACACTGCTGGTCCGGAGCACGCCCGTGCCGGTCAGGTGCGTCGAATCTCCGGACTTTGAGTCGGCTTGTGTGGTGGTGATGGATGGATTGAATTTTGGAACGCGTCTGTCTCAAATTATTCATCCAGACCGTGTTGTGCTGATTACTCGCAACGATCCCGGAAGCTTGCGTGAGGCCTGGGAGGCGGGCATCAACTCGGTGCTCTCTGAACAGGATTCGTTGAATACGGTTGTGCTGGCGGTGCTGGCCACCTGTCTGCGCTCCGGTACGGCCAGGACGAGGGTAGCCGGTCCGGATTAGGATGCTCATGCCGGTCCCGGGCTGGTGTGCAGCCGCTGGGTGGCAACTGCTGACTTGGGTGGGGCGCCCAGCGTGAATGAGCAAGGAGTTGTTATGTCCAAGCTGCTTCCATTCGCGATTGCCTGGGTGGTTTTGGGATGTGTGGTGCTGGTGTTGGCGCTAAGGCGCCGTGCGATTACCGAGGCTGAAGATGACAGCGTTCATCTGAATGAGGGCGAGGTAGTCGTTTCTGGGCAGGTTGAGATCGCCAAGAGGCTGGCGAGTCTCGATAAATGGGGCAAGTTGCTGACCATAGTGCTTGCCATAACTGGGGTTATTCTGGCAATCTGCTACGGGGTTGTGCTCTGGGAGGCCACGTCCAAGGTCGGGCTGGCTTAGCGGGCCAGGCCTGACGACGCGCGGCTTGGATGCGGCGCCGAAGCTAAAGGGTGTGTGAATGAAACTGGGATCTGTGTTGGCGGGGCTGGTGTGTGTTGCGGTTGCGTACGGATGGGCTGATCCGCCGAAGGCGGTGACGCCAAATTCCGTTTGTGCGGACTGCCACGACCAGCAGGCGAAGCTTGCGAAATCGGCGCACGCCGCGGTCCAATGTGCTTCGTGCCACCTCAAGCATGACGAGTATCCGCACCCTGAGAAACAGCCCAAGCCCGCCTGCGTCACCTGCCATGAGAGTTCGGCGCGGGACTACGCCCAGAGCGAACATGCGCAGCAGATGAAGCGTGGCAATGGCGCCGCGCCAGCCTGTGACACCTGCCATGGAGGCGTGCACGAACTGGTGCGGGCGCTATCGCCTGAGTTCCACAAGAGTGTTCCTGAGACCTGCGGCATGTGCCACGACAAGGAGGCCGCCCAGTTTGCCACCAGCGTGCACGGCAAGGCCGTCGCCGCCGGTGTGCCTGGCGCGCCGGTTTGCACAGACTGCCATGGCGGCCACCGCGTGCTCCGCGCCAAGGATCCGCGTTCCACCGTGTCGGCCGGCGCCGTACCAGACACCTGCGGCCGCTGCCACGGTGATGTCCGGCTGATGAAACGTTTCGGCCTGCCTGCCGACCGCATCACGAGTTTCAACGCGAGTTTTCATGGTCTGGCGCTGAAGTCCGGCAACCAGAGCGTCGCCGGTTGCGCCTCGTGCCATGGTTTCCACGACATTCTGGCATCTTCCGATCCGCGTTCCCGGACCAACGTGAAGAACCTGGCCAAGACGTGTGGCTCCTGCCATCCGGGCGCCGGAACGCGTTTCACACTTGGCACCATTCATGAACGTGAGGGCCAGGGCGCTCCGGCTCCGGTGCGTTGGGCCATCTGGTTTTATCAGTTGATCATCCCCGGCACGCTTGGTTTCATGCTGCTGCACCATGCCGGCGACTTCATCCGCAAACTGATCGGAATGCGTTTCCGTGGCGTGATGTATCCGACGCACCTTCTGCGGCCGGTCCAGCCGTCGCACCCGCACATGTGGGTGAGCGAGCGTGTGCTGCACGTGCTGCTCGCGGCCAGTTTTATCGCTCTGGCCTACACCGGCTTCGCGCTCCACTATCCGGATGGCTGGTGGGCCAAGCCGACGCTGGCGTTTGAGTCGCAGTTCCCGGTGCGCGGCACCGTGCACCGCATTGCCGGCGTGGTGCTGGTGCTTACCGCCATGGCGCACCTGGTGTCGCTGATTGTGAGCCGCACGTTGCGGCGGCATTGGTACGAACTGTTGCCGCGCGTCTCGGATATCCGCGAGATGGTGGAGGGCACGTTGTGGCGCCTGGGCCTGCTGCGCGACAAGCCGCGCCAAAGTCCGCACTGCTACATCGAGAAAATCGAGTACTGGGCGCTGGTGTGGGGCACGGCTGTGATGGCCGCCACCGGAGCGCTGCTATGGGCCAACAACTGGACGCTCACCTTCATGCCCAAGGAATGGATGGACTTTGCTCGCACGGTGCATTTCTATGAAGCCGTGCTGGCGGCTTTCTCCATTCTCATCTGGCACTTCTATTCGGTGATCTTTGATCCCGAAGTCTATCCGATGGATCCGAGCTGGATTACCGGCCGCAGCCCGCGTCCGGAGAACGACGAGACGCACTGACCATAAGGGGGAGCGATGTCGCTGAAGACCTGGCTGGCGCCGTATGTCTATCTCAGCAGCAACTGGATCAGCCTGATCGGCGTTGTGCTGGTGACGACGGCCGCGATTTTGTGGGCGTTTCTGTTGCCGAGCAGTTTCACCACGCACTCAACGGATCCCTATCTGGGCATCCTGCAGTTCATGCTGCTGCCGGCCGTGTTCTTCCTCGGCCTGGCATTGATTCCGCTGGGCGTCTGGTGGTTCAAACGCCGCAATCGGGGACGCTTGCCAGAGGTCTTTCCGCCGCTGGAGTTTGGTAACCCGCGCTTCCGGCGAATGCTGGCGTTCCTGGCTGCAACCACGGTCGCCAATCTGGCCATCGGTGGCCATCTGACGTACAAGGCCGTTTCCTACATGGAGTCGGTCAACTTCTGTGGCCAGACCTGCCATACGGTGATGAAGCCCGAGTTCACGGCGTATCAGAACTCCCCGCACTCGCGCGTGGAATGTGTCAACTGCCATATCGGCCCGGGCGCGAACTGGTTCGTCAAGAGCAAGATCAGCGGCAGTTGGCAGGTCATCTCAGTGACCTTCAACCTGTATCCGCGGCCCATCCCCACACCGATCTCGAACCTGCGCCCGGCGCGCGAAACGTGCGAGGTCTGCCACTGGCCGCAGAAGTACGGCGGCGATCGCGTCCGTATCTTCAACAACTACTCGGATGACGAGAAGGTGGCGCACACACAGTCCGTGCTGCTGATGCATATCGGTGGTGGCAACGGCTATGAGGGCATCCATGGTGCGCATATGGGGCCGGGCGTGCAGGTGCGCTATGCCCACTCGGATAAGCAGCGGCAGAAGATTCCGTGGGTGGAATACCGTGGCAAGGACGGCAAGACGTTCGTCTTCAAGTCGGACGGCTACACTGCCGATGGGCCCGGCTCGCTACCGGTGCGCGTGATGGACTGCATGGACTGCCACAACCGCCCGTCGCACACATATCAAGTGCCGGAGAGGGCGGTGAATCTCGCTATGGCTGCGGGCGATCTTGACACGTCACTGCCCTACGCGCGCAAGGCCGTGCTCGACGTGATCAAGCAGAATTATCCGACCACCGCCGATAGTGAGCGCGAAATCCCGCGGCGCCTGGCCGCTTACTACGAACAGAACTACCCGCAACTGGCCAAAGAGAAGCGCGACCTCATTGCGCGCCAGGGGCGCGGCGCGCTGGCCGTGTACGCACGCAACATCTTCCCGGAGATGAACGTGCGCTGGGGCGCATATCCGAACAACCTGGGCCACACCGATTTTGACGGCTGCTTCCGTTGCCACGACGAGCGCGCCAGCGCTCCCGCCGGCCGCACCATTCCGCAGGATTGCGAGACGTGCCACAAGACACTGGCGCAGGAAGAGGAGTCGCCGAAAATCCTCACCGAGTTGGGCCTTGACAAGCGGCGCTGAGCGGGCCTCAATGAGTTTGGAGGTTCTGCCATGCCGATCGGTCACATCGTCGTTCCGGTGGACTTCTCCGAGAAGAGCGCGGGGGCTGCGCATTGCGCCGCGCGGTTGCACCAGCGCTTTGGAAGTCCCGTCACGCTGTTGCACGTATTACCGCCGCCACACTACGAATTCGGCGCCATGGAGGTGGGCGGTGGCGTCATCGAGGACCTCTATCGCAACCGCGCCGAGCAGGCGCACGAAGACCTGGACGCGTTTGTCGCCGATGAGCTGAACGGGTCCGGCGTTGACCGTGTCGTGATGGAAGGCGATCCAGCGGTGAAGATTGTCGCCGCAGCCCGGGAGCGCGGCGCCGGACTGATCCTGATGCCGACGCACGGCTACGGCACGTTCCGGCGTTTTATCCTCGGCTCGGTAACGGCCAAGGTGCTGCACGACGCCGACTGCCCGGTCTGGACCGGCGTTCATATGGAAGGCGTGTACAAGCATCCGGAGCCCTTCCGGCGCGTGGTGGCCGCCATTGATCTGGGACCGCAAAGCGAGCGCACGCTGATGTGGGCGCGCCGCTTTGCCGAGATGACGGGCGGAACGCTGTCGCTGGTGCATGCGACGCCTAATCTGGAGCGCAATGCCGGCGAGTATTACGATCCGGACTGGCGCCGGCACATCGAGGCGGCTGTGCGCGAGGATGTTTCGAACCTGCTGGCGCGGCTGGACTTTACGGCTCCGCTCGCCATCGATAGCGGCGATGCGGCCGAGACTGTTTGCGACCTGGCGCATGAGGCCGAGGCTGACGTGCTGGTGATCGGGCGCGGCTCGGCGGCGGGCGTTTTCGGGCGGTTGCGCGCCAATGCCTACTCGATCATCCGGCTGAGCCATTGCCCGGTGGTGAGCGTTTAGTCTCTGTACACGTGCTGGACATCCACCGGATGCCCACTGCGCCACGACTCGAGGATTGCCTCGCAGATGGACGTGGACACCAGTCCGTCGCCGGCGCCCGTCTCCACTTCGCGCCGGCCGTCGATGGCGGCGAGAAACGCGGCCTGCTCGGCGCGGAACATGTCGTCGCGCTGCTGGGGAAAGGCAATGGTTTCGTGCGTTTGGCGGGAGCGATTGCCCAACGTCATGCGCTGCTCGTCGAAATCGACTACCGCCCAGCCTTCGTCGCCCACCAGTTCGTAGTAGTGGCGCTGCGGCATCTGAACGTAGTTCAAGTGGATGGTGGTGATCAGCGGCGAGTCGTACTCGCAGAATATGTCCGCAACGTTTGGTTCTGACGAAAACTCCAGGCGGCCCGCCTGGAACGCCTTTGTGGTAACCATGACTGGCATCTGGCCGGTCAGCCAGTACAGCAAATCCGGCTGGTGCGAGTAGTCGAAAAACAGCGATCCCGGATTGGCGGCCTGATAGCGTGAGATCGAGTTGACCAGTGTAATGTAGGTGCCAACATGCGCGTGGGCGTGCAACAGTTGGCCAAGCTCACCTTCGGCCAGACGGCGCTTCAGATCGCGCATCGCCTCCCAAAAATGAAGCGTGAAGCCAATGCCCAGCACGCCGCCGGTCTCGTCCGCGGCACTCTTCATGCGGCGGGCCGCCGCGACGCTGTCGGCCATCGGCTTTTCGCAGAAGACCGGTAGCCCTGCCTGCAACGCGGCGATGGTCTGTTCGGCATGAAAGCGCGTCGGTGTGCAGATCCAGGCGACGTCGGGGTGTGTGGCCAGCGCGGCTTCAAAACTTGAGTGCGCACGCGGCTCCACGCCAAGCTCGGAGGCCAGGGCTGCGCGCGCCGGCTCGTTGGGCTCCACTACTTCGACGGCGACGTCGGCGCGCTCGTTCAGCAGGCGCGCGTGCCGCCGCCCAATCGAGCCGAGCCCTGCAACCACAATCCGCCGGCGGCTTAGCGCCATATTGAGAACCCTCCATCCACCACCAAATTCTGTCCCGTGACGTAATCTGACGCTGGCGATGCCAGGAACAGAATCGCGCCCTTCAGGTCGATGCCGTCGCGGCCCATCCGGCCGAGCGCCGTCAATTCGCTGTAGTCGGGAATGAACGTTCCCGGCTGATTGCGCGCGAAGCCGCCGGGCGACACGGCGTTCACATTGACACCGTGCGGCCCGAGCATTGCCGCCAGATCGCGCGTCAGGCCCAGCACGCCAGCCTTCGCCGCGGCGTAGTCCACCGGTTGGCCGTTCATGCCGGAACGGTCGTAGATGCGGCGGTCACGCCCAACGAGTGCGGCGATGGAGGCGATGTTGATAATGCGTCCGCTGTGGCGCTGCGCCATGGCGCGGCCAATCTCGCGGCAGCAATAAATGGCGCCCGTCAGATTGGTTTCAATCAGTGACGCGATGTCGCCCGGATCGCGATCGAACAGCCAAGCCTTACTCTTGCCGGAGCTGCCACCGGCGTTGTTCACCAGAACGTCGACACGCCCTTGCCAAGCCAGCACTTCGGCCATTACCCGCTCGACGTCTTCAAACCGCCTCTGGTCCAGCGCAAATCCGCGCGCTTCGACGCCGTATTGCCCGGCAAGCCGGTCTGCCGCTGCCTTGGCCGACTCCGGCGAGCGTGACGTGACGGCCACATTACAGCCCGCAGCGGCCAGAATTGAGGCCGCGTCCAGGCCCAGGTCCCGGGCGCCTCCGGTGACCAGCGCCACCTGTCCCCGCAGGTCAAACAGCGCGCTGACGTCCGTGTGCATGTGGAGCTCCTTCAAAAGTTGTTATCGAGTCTATTATCGATAGAACGGGAAGGGAAACACCAGTCTACGGTTCGGACACGGTGAGATTGAATGTTCTCGTTTCGCCACTCGCGATTTGCACTGCGTGGGCGCTCTGAAATCGCGACGGCAACTCAACCATCAGCCAATAGGCGGCTGCATCGGGAGGCGCTGCCAGCACCCGGTAGCCGCCCGGTTCGACATCAGAGAAGCTATAGCCGCCGGTTGCTGAACTGATGGTCCAGCGCAATTCGTGTTGGATCTCGTCCGGCGTTGCCGGCCACGGAACCAGAAAGACACGCATCTGTGGTTGCGGCTTCTCGCCGTCGCTGACCTTGCCTTCCAGGCGCGCCAGGCCCGGAGCCACGTCCAGCAGTAGCGTGTGATGTGGCGCCGCTGGATTGACTGTCCAGTAGGAACTGATTCGCCCGCCGTTGTAGTCGATATCGCGCAGGTAAGCTCCGGCAGGCAGGCCGAGCAGACGCAGACGCAGCGGCGCCAGCGGCACCGTGTCGTCACAGAATTTGCCCTCGGCGTCCAACTGAACGGGCGACTTTTCCTTCTGACGGTCCGGTAGCGCCCGGATGTCCACTTGAACGTCTTTCAGGTCCACGCCGCCGGATGCGGTGACGCGCCCGCAGACGCGGACCCCTGGGCTGACGGCCAGTTCGGTTCGCGCCGGTCCAACCACGGTTAGTCTCGTCTGGCCCAGCAGGTGCGGGTTGACGCGGCTGCTACGAACCTCCGCGTAGATGTTGTAGTCGCCCGGTCCGGCGCCACGTATGAAAAAGTCGGAGCCGCACTCCATAGTGGCTCCGGCGCGGCGCTCGCCGTTGACGCGCTCGAACAATACATCCATCTGCGCACCGGGCGCGCAGCCCACCGCCAGCGTGTGCACCGCCACCGTGAAGGTTGGACAGCGATCGGCTGACACGTCGCCGAGTTCAATCTCCTGGCCGGAGGCGAGCATCTGGATGGCGGACTGATCACGGCGGTCGGCGCCCGGCCACCACAGTTCGCAGTAGCCGCTGGCGGGCTTCTCCTCATCCAGGTCCACCGTGCCAGGCTGAATCACCGACCGCTCACCGGCCGGCGCGTCGAAGCGAATGCGGTAGGGTGCGGGCGGCAGTCCGGTAATGCGGAAACGGCCGTTGGCGTTGGCCGTGGCGCGGTCTACGGGAATCTCTAAGTCGAATCTTGTGCGGCGTGAGCGGGCCGCGGCCAGGACGGCAAAACCGGCCAGGGGTTGGCGTGTTTCGCGATCGACCACACGGCCGCTGAGCGCGCAGGCCTGAGCCATTTCAATGCGGATTTCATCCGGTTGCTGGCCACGCTGAAGCGAGAGGTGTTCGGCAGTTGAATAGCCATCCATCTGCGGTCCGGCCGGGCCAAAATTCGCGTGCCGGACCTCCACATCACATTCGCTAGGTGTGGGAATCGACGTGTTAAAACGGCCATTGAAGTCGGTTCGCAATTGAAACCGGATTGGCCTGGGGGTGAATGCCGCGGATCCATAGTTGAATTGCACGGCCACCGTGACCTCGGCGCCGGCAATCGGCGTACCGGAGCCGGCCTCCACCACCTGGCCCTTCAATGTCACATATTGCTGTGCGAAAAATGGGCGCCGCTGCGCTGCCGCCTCGAACGCCAGGAACAAAAGAAAGGCAATGGCCCGTTTCATGGCTCGGATTACCGGATGAAAAGACGCGTGGCCTCCCGTTCCAGTTCCGCCTGAAATTGCGGATCGGCAATCGAAATTAGTGCCTCGGCCCGCTGGCGCAGGTTCTTACCGTGCAGGTTCACTGCGCCGTGCTCGGTCACCACCCAATGCACATCGGCACGCGACGTCACCACGCCCGCGCCCGGCTTCAGGCGCGGCACTATGCGTGACAACGTGCCGTGTTTGGCCGTGGATTGCAGCGCAATAATGGGTACGCCACCGGGCGAATGGGCTGCGCCGCGCATGAAATCCACCTGCCCACCGACACCTGAATAGGGCACGCTACCGATGGAATCCGAACACACTTGGCCGCTAAAATCCACTTCCAACGCGGAATTGACGGCTGCCATGCGCGTGTTTTGTGCAATTACTACTGGCGAATTGACGTGGCGGTTGGTGTAGAACTCGACGGCCGGGTTGCCGTCCAGAAAATCGTAAAGCCGCCGTGTGCCCATCACGAAACTGGTGATGGTTTTGCGCGGATGCATTGTTTTGTGGGCGTTGTCGATGACGCCCGCCTCAATCAGCGGAATCAGCCCGTCGCTGAACATCTCCGTGTGCACGCCCAGGCCGCGATGGTCCTTGAGCGCCGCCAGTACCGCCTCAGGGATGCCGCCGACGCCGATTTGTAGAGTGGCGCGGTCCGGGATGAGCGCGGCGACACGCGCTCCAATGGCGCGATGGACGCCGGTCACCTCACCTTGCTCGAATTCGGGCAACTCGTGCTCGACCTCCACCAGTGATGTGGCCTGCGAAACGTGCAGCAGCGTGTCGCCATAGGTGCGTGGCAGCCGTGGATTGACCTCGATGATCAGCGCGCGAGCCGCCAGCGCCGCGGTGAGCGAGATGTCCACGTCAGTGCCCAGGCTCATCCAGCCGTTGCGGTCGGGCGGCGTGGCCTGCATCAACGCCACGTCCAGAGGCACGGCTCCGGAGGAAAAGAGATCCTCTATCTCGTGGAGAAATATCGGGATATAGTCGCCTCGGCCCTGCTGCACAGCCTCGCGCGTGTTGCCTGCGATGAATAGTGCGTTGTGGCGGAAGCTCTGTTGGTACCGCGGCTCGGTGTAGGGAGCGCGGCCGATGGTGATGCAGTGCAGAATCTCGACATCACGCAGCCGGTCAGCATGAACGCACAGCGCGTCCAGCAGCGCTAGTGGCGCCGCCGCGCCCATGTGCGTATAGACACGCTGGCCGCTCTGAACGATGGCGAGGGCCTCTGCGGCCGGGCGCAGGGCGGCGCGGTAGGTGGTTTGCCAGTCGGACATGGAAGCTCCTCCCAATTATCCGTGCTTCAAGCTTCGTGCGCGAGTGCCGATAAGCACGGTGGATGACTGTGCGGATCACCGGCGAAATCACGAAGGAGGCCGAGGCGCCAAAGCATGCCGAGCTTTGGCGCGCGGCCATCTTGGCGCATGAACGTTGGCTGGAGCAGCGCGGCGGCGGTGAGCCGGCGCGGATTGATGCTCTGGACGTCGGCCAAGTCAGCGCGCCACGCGTCCGGTTGTCGCGCGCCGTCCTGCATGGAGTGCGGCTGGCGGGCTCGGATTTTCGGGGCGCACAGATGGAGGCTTCCCAGTGGGAGGAGTGCGACCTGTCGCTGGCCAATCTTTCATCGGCTGATTTAGGCCACAGCGTCTGGACGAAGGTGAATCTGCGCGATGCACGGCTGACGGCGGCGGACCTGTGCGACGCCGGAATGGACGAGTGCATGCTCAACGAGGCCAAAGCGCCGGGGGCGCGCTGGCTGGAGTCGCGGCTGACACGCTGTGATTTCTCGCATGCCGTGCTGCCGCAAACCTCGTTCCATCATGCTGCGCTGGTGGAGTGTACCTTTTCCAACTCGGAGTTGGATGGTGCGCTTTACTACCACGCTCAACTGAGGTTTTGCCGCTTTCGTGACAGCCGCTTAGGGGGAGTTAACTTCTCCGGTGCACGGTTGCGCAATTGCGAGTTCTTCCGATGCGCTCTGGATGGTACGCGCTTCAGCGGCGCAGACCTGTCGGGCAGCTCGTTTGTGGAGTGCAATTTGAGGGACTGTGATTTCCGCGCGGCGGAGCTGGCCAACTGCCGTTTTACGGGTTCGCGGCTGGCCGGCGCGCGCTTTCAGGACGCTAAGCTGTCGGGGGCCGACTTCAGGGCAGCGGATCTGCGTCAGGCGCGGGAGTTAGCGGTGAGGAACTTGATGCTAGCGCGCACTAATCAAACGACCATTCTTCCCAACGGCATGAATGGGCCGGTGACGCGGGTTTAGTCGCCCGCCGCCGGCTGATTGACCGGCTCACGCCACGTGGTCCATTGGCGCTGGACCAGTGTCACCAGATTTGGTCCGCCCTTCCAGCCCGTCCGCGCCACGCTCAGCCCGATCATCAACAGGATGATGGCGGACGCTATGGCAACCGTCTGCGGCACGTTGAGCTGTTCTTTCCATGGACCTAGCCATGCGCCGTAAACAATCTCGGTGTGTACCCAGTAGACAAGCAGCGATGTCACACCGAGTTGGCGGACAAAACTCCAGCCATTCGGATTCATGTAGCGTGTCCAGAGGAACGCGAACGAGGTCAGGACCAGAATCACGCCCAGCTTGATCAGTACAATCGCCGGGCTGTTCAACCAGAAGTCGGAGTTGCTGTAGATGGAGTACGGCAGATTAGCGACATAGCGCGCGCTGAAGACCAGCGTCAGCCCGCCCAACGTGGCCCACTGCATGACACGCTGCAAGTCAGCCTCTTCAGTCAGCCGGATGATGGTGCCAAAGCTCAGACCGAAGGCGATGAACGCCGCCCACGGGAAGAAGGCGAAAAACATTGGGCTGGGCTCAAACCAGTGGCGCAGGAATGGGTGAATCCAGGTGAGATTCAGCCCACTGATGAGCGGTGAAGCTGAAGCGATAGCCAATCCGCTGACGGCGGCGAAGCGCACGCGGTCGCGTGGCGCGAAGATGGCCAGCGGAGCCAGCACGATGATCCCCAACCCCATGCAGTTCAGAATGTCCACCTTGAAGATGTCGGTCCAGGGGCTCTTACCGAGCGAAAAGCTCCACATCTGCAGGCGGAACAGGAACGCGATCATCAGCAGGTAACCGGACCGCCGCATGGCCGCCCAGGTGCGCTGCCACGCGTTGAGGCCCTTCTTCATGCTCGAATCCATCAGGAAGCCGAGCGTCACACCGGTCAGGAACAGGAATACGGCCGGCGTTAACCCGCCACAAAACTGCGAAAACGTGTACGGGCCGTCGTTGCGCAGGTCGGTACGCGTAAAGGAGTGAAAAACATGGCCCTGGAGCATGATCAACGCGGCAAAACCGCGGGTCCAGTCCAGGAAGGCTAAACGATGTTTCTTTCTTGGGGCAACTTGTGCCATTGCAAACTACCGCTGCGGGCTCTCCCGTTTTACGCCCTTCGGGAGCTTCAAGACTACTGAGCTCGCCGTCATCTTGGGGTTCAGTTTGATGTCGGAGTAAGAGATCAACACATAGTCGCGAGAAGGCTGGTGGATCTTCTGCTGCACGACAATGCCATCTTCATGGGATACCCAGATTTCGACCAGTTTGACCTGCTTCTGGGCTTCACCGGATTTCGGTGTGAATTCCAGCCGGTCTGCGCGGACGCCGCGCAACGTCTCTTCGGCGCCGTAACGGATATCGTAGTTGCGCCTCAATTCGGTGCTGGAGGTGCCGAAGCCAAGCAGGAGGAACTGGTCCACCAGCGCTGCCTGCTTGCCAAAGTCGTAGTCCTGGACCAGTTGAAGGCGCGGCGAGTAGACCTGCGCCTTGTGATTCTGGAAGGCTACGGCGCGTTGGGCCGGTTCAGTGAACTCCACTAACATGCGCAGATCGCGTGGTTTAGCGCGATAAAGCGTAATGCGGCCCGATTCCTCACTCGACTCTTTGATCAGCGCCGTGTAGGAGACCTTCTTGATGCTTGCCGTCAAACCGCGAAAGCTGGCGGCACTGCGGTCCAGCCGGGCCAGAGCGTCGTCCAGCGAGCCGGCGGCAAGGGGGGCCACCGCCAGAAAGCAGGCAGCCAGCAGAGTTACGGCACGTTTGCCGGGGAGTGAAGAAGTGGTCACGGTTTCACGATTGCCATGTAGCCCTTCAACTCCTTTTCGGAGTCGAAGTAAGGCTCCACACGAACCACCTGCACGGCTTTGCCGGCGGCGCGTCCGCGCAAGAGCTCGGCCGCGCGGTCACGACGGCCGGATTCTGGAGTCTGGTTCAGCAGATCCGCTTCAATCAGATATACGTCCGCGCCGTGAATCGACGGCATCTGGACAATGTTTGCGGGCCGCGGCTGATCCTTGAAAAGATATCGGGGGGTGAGGAAGATAAAAGCCAGAATCAACGACACCACTACGTCGTACTGCCACGAACCACGCGGGAAGTCCCAAAAGATCAGGCGCTTCATCAGTCCACCTTCATTGTAACATCGTGAGCGCTCAGTCTGCGCTGTGCTTAGCCTGCTGCACTTCCTGTGCCCGCAGCACCTGGCAGTGGTCACAGAAACCGCCGATTTCGGTACGCGCAATCAGGATCTGAAAGCCGAAGTGCGCCTCCACCTGCCGGCGCAGCCGCTGTAACGGTTCACCGTAGAATTCCTCTACCTTGCCGCAGCGCAGGCAAATCACATGGGCGTGTTCCTGCTTGGTGCGCGTCTCATAGAAGTGCTGGTCACCGGTGTGGTGCATCAGGTCCAGCTCATCCACGAGACCGCCTTCCTTCAGCATCTTCAGCGTGCGGTAAACGGTCACCCGGTTCAGCTTCGGATCCTGGGTGTGCGCCAACTGGTAGAGGTTTTCAGCATCCAGGTGGCGGCCGGTACGATCCAACAGATCAAGCAGCAACTGACGCTGGCGAGTCAGCCGGATCCCGCGCTGGCGTAATGTCTCCTTGGCGGCTTCTGCCATCATGGGGCCTCAGGTCAACTTTAGCATCTCTTGCGGATTGATCGCGCTACTCTGAAGTGAAGGGAGCGGCCACGGCGCCGACGATGGAACCTCTGTTCGAAAACATTGAGCTTCTTGTCCGGGAGCAGCGGTTTGAGGACTGGGCGCAGTTCATCGCCGGGGCCCCTGAATATTCAATCGCGCTCGAAACGCTCGACGACGCGCCCGGCCACCGCGGCCGCTACGTGAACTTCGATCACCACGCCGGCGTAGTCCGCGAAGCCACCATGAGCGCCGCCATGCAGGCCTACATCGCAGTCCGCCAGGGCCGTCTGATGGAGCGCTGGCTGCAGAAGGTGAAGCGGGTGCCGGTGCATGTCTGGAACGCCGACCAGGACGTCTGCCTGGCCGCCTTCGTGCTCGAATACCACCAGATGCTGGAGCGTGCCGAGGGCAAGCCACTGCTGCGCTGGATTGTCCAGTACAACAACAAGATCGATGTCTGCGGCGGGCTCTATCCGGTGACGCTCGATGACTTGGTGCAAAACCACTTTACCTGGGTCTTCGAGCCCTACCGCCAGCAGCGTGTGCATGGCAAGGTGCAGGGCGACGCTAAGCTGGTGGCCACCACCATCCGTCTGGTTTGTGACCGTCTGCTGGCGCTGCTGAATGGCCAGGCTGGCATCGCGCCGATTGAGGCGCGGCCGGACATTCTGTATCACTCGCCGTACAATTACGCGATTGCCGATGAGAAGGGTGATCCGCTGGCGCGCCTGGTGCTGGCCAGTTCCGGCTATACCAACCTGATCAGCCGCATCTGCACGCGGGCGAACGGGCGCCACACCTACTCGATTATCCGGGGCTCACCGTACGACGAGGACATTTTCGATATTCCGCGCCTGATTGAAGCGTTTCAGGCTGCCGAGGACAAGCCCAACGAGAAGATCTGGGGTGGCTCGTCGTTGGCCGCGGGCTCGGACAGCCAGCTTGGCTCCAGCCTGCACTGGACGCAGATCAAGGACATTGCCGATCGCGTAGTGGGTGAAGCCCATCGCCGCACGGGCACGCCGCCACTGGTGCATATCCACCACGGCGAGATGCAGCCGCGCGTGCTGCTGGCGCTGGCGCCGGAGGCGCAGACGCAGTTGCGTCCGCACCTGGCCCACTGCGGCGCCGAGATTGTTGCCGTGAATAGCGCCGAGGAGGCGGGCCAAGTGCTGGCCTCGCATACCGGTATCGACGTTGTGCTGTGCGACAACATGCTGGACGGCAACTGTTTCCAGCGCCTGCTGGAGGCCGGCTGGCGCGAAGGCGACCGGCCTGTGCCCGTCGTGGTCTGCCTACCGGAGACCGATGCCGGTTGCATCGATCTGATGGAGGCGGGCGCCTACGCCGTTCTGGCGCCCCCCTACGATTCGCAGCGCCTGCACACGCTTCTGGAAGAGTGCGTGCGCATGCACCGCCAGGCGACGGCCGGTGCGGTCAGGCTTTAGCCAGTTCAGCCGCGTGAGCCTTGATTTTGGAAATCGCCTCAGCCACCTGATCCATGTCGGACTTCGGCCCGAGCAGCTTCTCCTGCGTCAGCCAGACGGCCTCTTCGCAGAGCTTATCGTTCACCGGGCAGGCTGTGCGCTCGGCCCACTCGTTCAGCACCTTGGCCGGGAACAGGCGCTTGTAGCCGCGGCTTGCCAAGGCTGCCTTGATAAATGCCTGCCTGTTCAGCGGTGAGTACCCGCCGGTGGCCGGAATGCCCTCGGCGGCCAGCGCCCGGATGAATGCGGTGCGGCTGAGGCCCGAGAATTGCTCCTTACGGTAGCGCATCATGTAAACGTGATAGCCGGGACGGGAGCCCGGGTACAGCTTGGATGGCTCAATGCCACCGATCGCCGGCAGGATCGAGTTCAGATAATCGCCATTTTCCATGCGGCGCCGGCTTTGCGCTTCCAAGCGCGCCATCTGGGCCATCAGCAGCGAGCCCTGGAACTCCGTCATGCGCAGATTCGAGCCGCGCGACGTGTAGGTGAAGTTGCCGCCGTTGCCCTGCAAGCCGGTGCCGGAATTGTGATACGCCCAGGCCCGTTCGTAGAGCGCCGTGTCGGCAGTGAGCATGGCGCCACCCTCTCCGGAATTGAGGTTTTTCGACGCCTGAAAGCTGAAGCAGCCGGTCGCGCCGAGCGTGCCAACTTTGCGTCCCTTCCATTCGGCCAGGTGGGCCTGGCAGGCGTCTTCGACCACCGGAATCCGATGCTTGGCCGCGACCGCCAGAATTGTGTCCATGTCGGCTGGGTAGCCACCCATATGGACGGGCATGATGGTCGTCGTGCGGTCCGAGATGGCCGCCTCGATTTTGCGCGCGTCAATCTGGAAGCTGGCCGGATCGGTGTCGACAAAGATTGGCAGCGCGTACTGCCGTAGCACGACGTTGATGGTGGCGATGAATGTGTAAGGCGGAACAATCACTTCGTCACCGGGCTCGACGCCAAGCGCGGTAAGCGATGCAATCAGCGCCGACGTGCCGCTGGAGGTGGCCAGCGCATGTTTGGCGCCGGTGAGCTGGGCATAGGCCCGTTCAAACCCCTTCACCCGTTCGCCAGACGTGCAGTTCCACTTTCCAGAGTGCAGGGCGCCGAGCAGAGCCTGTTCTTCGTGGGCATCGAAAATCGGCCAGCGGGTGAACGGCTGTTCCCTTACCTTTGTGCCACCCAGCAGGGCAGGCTTGTCCGCCGCACCAAAACCCGGACGGGCGGCGAGACAGGCAGCGGCAAACAGTTCACGGCGCCGTATGGAATGGATCATGGAAGGTACAACCTCGATTCGTCGATTCAAGTCTCTGTCACTGGCGTGATATCATCCCGCCAAAGGTATCATCTCATGCAACAATCCAAGACCGCTTCCAGCCGCCGGGGCTTTATGGCCGCCGCCATCGCGGGCTTCCCGGTCATCGTTCCCGCCCATGTGCTCGGCAAAAGTGCCCCGTCCAATCGCATTCAGATTGGCCAGATCGGCTGCGGCCGCATCGCACGTACGCATGACATCAAAGAGACCATACGGCATACAGACCGCGCGCGCTTCGTCGCCGTCTGCGATCTCGATTCCGTACGGCTGGCCGACGGCAAGCAGATGGTGGAGGAGTACTACAAGACCAAGCTCGGTACGTCCGGCAGCGTCAAGACCTACTCCAACTACAAAGATCTGCTGGCCGATAAGAGCATCGACGCTGTCATCATCTCGACGCCGGATCACTGGCACGCCCAGCCTGCTATCGAGGCCGCATTGGCCGGAAAGGATATCTACCTGCAAAAGCCGGCGTCGTTGACCATCAAGGAAGGCCGCCAGATGGCCGATGTGGTGAAACGCAGCGGCCGCATCTTCCAGCAGGGTTCGCAACAGCGCTCAGAGCCCTTCTTCCGCAAGGCCTGCGAGTTGATCCGCAATGGCCACCTGGGCAAGATCCGGGAGATCCTCATCGGTATGCCCGAGGATCCGGCCGGCCCGTCCGATCCTGTCATGCCGGTGCCGTCCAGCCTGAACTATGACGCCTGGCTCGGCTCGACGCCGCTGGCGCCCTATACCGAAAAACGGGTGCATCCGCAGTCACCGGATATGAAGGTGCGTTACGACCGTCCGGGCTGGCTGCGCTGCGAGCAGTTTGGCGCCGGCATGATTACGGGTTGGGGCGCGCATCACATCGACTTCGCGCAGTGGGCGATGGAGCTCGATTTGAGCGGTCCGTTGGAAGTGGTGGGCGACGCACGCTACCCGAAGAGTGGCGTCTGGGATGTGCACGGGCCCTACCACGTGCGCATGAAATACGCCAACGGCGCAATTGCCTATTTGAGCGAGAAGTACCGCACTGGCTTGACCTTCATGGGCGAGTCCGGCTGGCTCTTTGTCACGCGCGGCTCTATCGAAGCCAGCGACGCGCGTCTGGTTAAGGCCGGCTTCAACGTGGGTGCAAAGCGTGTCCACCTGAGCCCGCAGGACGACCATCACCTGGACTGGCTGGAAGCCATGCGTACGCGCCAGGCGCCGGCCACGTCGGTTGAGATCGGCCACCGTTCGTGTTCAGCCTGCCTGGTGGCGCACATCGCCATGAAGTTGGGCCGCACACTGAAATGGGATCCGGCCACCGAGCGATTCGAGAACGACGCCGAGGCCAACTCAATGCTCTCGCGCAAGCAGCGCGCGCCGTACGGCACCGACGCCGTGGTCGCGAAACTCTAGCGCCGCCGCTTCTGGGGACTGGCGGCTTCCAGTGCGAGCCGCCAGCCCACCGGCAGCAGTTCACCCAGTGCCGCGCCCAGGCGGTACTTCCAGTTTGGAATGACAAACACTTTGCCGCGGTCCAGGCCGCGCAGTGAAGCCTCGACGACGTAATCCGCCTTCAGCCAGAGAAACTTCGGCACCGCCGCACGGTCCACCTGCATCACGTCGTGGAACTCCGTATAGGTGTAGCCGGGGCACAGCGCCTGCACCTTCACATGTGAGCCGGAGGTGCGCAGTTCCAGCGCGATGGCTTCCGTGAAATCGTTGATCCAACCCTTGGTGGAACAGTAGAGCGCCGCGCCGGTACTGCGCCAGAAGCCGGCGACGGAGGCGGTGTTGATGATGGCGCCGTGGTCGCGTGCAATCATCGGGCCCAGCACGGCGCGCGTCAGCCGCATCGTCGCCAGCACGTGCACCTGAATCATGTCGAGCTGGCTCTGGTAATCCACCTCGTGAAAACGCCCGGCAACGCCGAAGCCGGCGTTGTTCACCAGCAGGTCGGGCGGTCCGGCGGCCTCAATCTGCCTGGCCAGCGCTTCAGTCTCCGCCGCGCCGGCCAGATTGCAGGTCACGATGTTGACGGAAACCTTCTGCGTCCTCTCCAGTTCGTCGCGCAGCGCTTCCAGACGGTCGCGCCGGCGGGCCACCAGAGTGAGGCCGTAGCCGCGCGCGGCCAGCTTGCGGGCGAAGGTGGCGCCCAGTCCGGCGGAGGCGCCGGTGACGATTGCGGTAGGCATGGTATACGCTTGCCATGATCGCACGCGCTATAATCAGGCGCGATGGACGCCCGTGCGCTGCATCTCCACACCTACTTCATGTTCCCGTTTTCGGTGGACAAGGAAGTGGTCATCGAGGATCACCAAAGGGTGTGGTCCAAGCATGAATACTGGTCGGACGGACTGGACGAATGGATTGCCGATCATGGCACCTCGGCCGGCTCGCCCGTGGCCGGGCGGCTGGGCCGCTGGCAGCGGGACTCCTTCCGGCGCTTCGACATGGACTCCTATGCCTACCAGGACATGGTGTTCTTCCATCCGTTTGTGCGGCGCGTCTTTTTCGATACAGGCGGCGCATTCGGCAGCGAGATGGGCGGCAACGAGAACATGTTGCGCGTCTACACCATTCCGCTGCTGCACCTGGGCGAAACCGGCCGCAAACTGATCTTCGAGGCTGAGGACGCGCGTGGCCGGTCGGCCACGGTACGCGTTTCCGATCTGCGTCTGTTCCTCTTTGCCAACGGCATAGGCATCCTCACCATTGGTGTTGAAGCGACGCATATCAGCACCGAGCAGGCGCTCTGGATTAACGAGATGATGCGCAAGGTGTATCCGTCGAGCGGGCGCCAGTTGCGCGAGGGCCGCACGCCCTGCCGGATGGAACTCCGGTTGGAGGGTGGCGGCGAGACGCAGTCGATTGTTGAAGAGAAGTTTGAGAACTGTTCAATGCGCGGCTTCCTGCCGCCGTTGAGCCGCCTGGTCACCGAGTTGCTCTATTTCATGAACTACTCGACGCAGGAGTTCGAACCCCTGCTCGACGAACGCATGTTGACTTACAGCTACTTGTCTGTCGATCCCTCCAGCGTGCCCGTGGGGTTTGAGCACACTGAAGATTACCAGGTGCTGTTCTCGCGGTTGCTCTATGTGGACCGGGCCGGCGACGACTATCGCTACGATCCCGAATTCATCCGGGAAGACATGCGTGCTCACGTCCACCGCCGCTGGGCCCACCAGGGCACGCTCTACGGGTTTACCAGTTATTCGAACGTCAGCATGGTGATGGGCCGTTTCGATTGCGATGAACACGAGCTGCGCGAGGGGTTCCTGGTGCACCGCATGTTCATGTCGCGCTACTACCTGACGACCATCGTGGCGCTGTTCTATCGCGCTACCCTGCTGGACTTCAGTGAGCGCACGGCGCTGGTCTCGCGCTTGCTGGTGAAGCGTCTGGACGCGGCCAAGGTGACTGAAAACGACACGCGCATGGTGGCGCGCCTGCTCGGCGAAGTGCAGATGTTTTCCAACTACTGGTCGTTCAGCGAACTGGCCAACAAGGATGAGGAAATTGAGCATTTCCGCATGCAGTGCGACGCCTTCCGGCTGACTTCGATGAAGGGCGAAGTGGAAGAGGAGATCGGCAAGATGAACGATACGCTGCAACGCATCTACCAGTTGCGGCACACCGAGTCCATCAACCGCTTGGCCATGTTGAGCATGATCCTGGGCGGCGGCGCGCTGGTCACCGGATACTTTGGCATGAACTTCGGCCGGCAGTTTGAACGGACCTTCTTCAATCCGCCCGACGCCGGACTGTTGCACTATGTGGCCGTCATCGCTACTACGGCGCTGGCCGTTTGCAGCATCGCTTTTACTGTCTACCTGGTGACCCGCAATTGGTCGGACTATCGCGCCATTCTGTTGCCAACGCGCCAGGATCGCGGCGCCGGCAGCCTGCGCCGTACCGAACGCCTGGAGAACGACGAGACCGATTCTCGCTAGCGCACGCCTGGCGTCAGCCGCCGCCACAGGGCCAGATAATCGGCCTCGCTGAGCGGCTGCTTCAACTGGAACGTGTGCGTTTTGCCGGCGGTCAGGCTCAACGAGTACGGCCCGTCGCTTGTGACAAATTCAATCTCGCTGTCACGCCACGTGCGCGATTCGCCGGGCGCTGCCGAATAGTACACGATGCGATCCGCGTAAACGCGCAACTCGCCTTGGCTGCCGCGCACCGCGCCCAGCCGCTTGGCCGGTAGCGCCCAAAGCGGCGCGCCCTGCGCATCGGCCACGTGTTCTTCCAGCCGTGCACCCAGCGCCTGGCGCAGCGCTTTGAGATCCAGCTCTCCCTTGACCTCGAATTCGTAACGCTGGTCGCGGCCGGCCAGCAGGGCGCGGTCGCGATACGTAACGAGTTGCACTCGCCCGTCATCACCCACTTCGAGCCGCTGCACGTCGTCCCAGGCCCAGCTCCAACGGTGATGCTGATGCGCGGTCTGTTCCAGATACACGATCCCGGCCGGCTCCACCCGCAGTGTTCCACCGCAGGAGCCCGCCGTGTGGCGGTGCCGCGCCGCGTAGTCCGCTCCCCAGGCCGCCGGCGTCAATAGAACAATCAGTGAGAGAGTTGTTTTTTCAATTCGAAGTGCCATTTCCAAACCTCGTATAGCGCCGGATAAACCAGCAGTTCCAGCAGAAACGATGTGCCGATGCCACCCACCATCGGTGCGGCGATGCGCTTCATCACGTCTGCGCCGGCGCCTGTCGACCACAGCACCGGCGCCAAGCCCGCCAGCATCGTCGCCACGGTCATGAACTTGGGGCGTATGCGTTTTACGGCCCCTTCGAGAATGCACGTCTGCAAATCTTTTAGATTGCGCAGCCGGCCCTCCGCACGCGCTTTCTCGTACGACAGGTCCAGGTAGAGCAACATGAAGACGCCCGTTTCGGCGTCGACGCCCATCAGCGCAATCAGCCCCACCCATACGCCGATGCTCATGTGATAACCCAGCGCGTAGAGCAGCCAGATGGCGCCCACCGCGGAGAAGGGAACAGCCAGCAGAATCAGGCTGGTCTTTGCCATCGACCGCGTGTTCATCCACAGCAGCATCACCACCAGCGCCAGCGTTAGCGGCACCACCAATTTCAGCCGCTCTGCCACGCGCTGCATGGACTCATACTGCCCGCTCCACTCAATCCGGTAGCCCGGCGGCAGCGTGACGTGCGCATCCACCAGCCGTTTGCCCTGCTCAACGTAGCTTTCGATGTCGCGTCCGGCCACGTCGACGTAGACATAGCCGTTCAACATGCCGTTCTCATCACGCAGCATCGCCGGTCCCGCTGTCAGCTTCACATCGGCCAACTGCGAAAGCGGAATCTGCCGACGCCCGTCCATCGCCGTGACAGGCACACGGTTAAGTGCCGCCACGTCGGAGCGGTAACCGCGCATCAGGCGCACGTTCACGGGGTAGCGCTCGCGGCCTTCCACTGTGGTGGTCACGTTCTCGCCACCGATGGACGACATCACCACTTGTTGTGCGTCATCCATCGACAGCCCGTAGCGCGCCAGTTCGTCGCGCCGCCACTGCACGTCAACGTAGTAGCCGCCGCCGGCACGTTCGGCGTAGACGCTGCGCGTGCCCTCAATCGGTTTCAGCAGCGCTTCGATTTCCAGCGAGAGCTTTTCGATCCGCGCCGGGTCGGCGCCATAGACCTTCACGCCGACAGGCGTGCGTATGCCGGTGGTGATCATGTCGATTCGCGCTTGGATGGGCATGGTCCAGGCGTTCGACACGCCGGGAATCGACAACCTGCTGTTTAACTCCTCCACCAGCTTTTCCGTCGTCATCCCGGCACGCCACGCGGATTTCGGCTTCAACAGAATTACGGTTTCAAACATCGAGAGCGGCGCCGGATCGGTGCTCGTCTCGGCGCGGCCCGCCTTACCGAACACGCGCTCCACCTCGGGGAACGAGAGGATCAACTGGTCCTGCACACGCATCAACCGCTCCGCCTCGCCGATGGAAAGGCCCGGCGCGGTGGTGGGCATGTAGAGTAGCGAGCCCTCGTCCAGCGGCGGCATGAACTCGCCGCCCAGCTTCTTGTAGACGGGAATCGTGATCAGAACCAGCGCCAGCGCGCCTCCGATGACGGCGTATTTCCAGCGCAGCGCCAACGCGCATGCCGGGTGGTACAGCCGGATCAGCAAGCGGCTCAGCGGGTGGTTCTCTTCTGAGTGGATTTTGCCAACAAGCACCGCCGAGCAAGTGCGCGCCAGCCACTGTGGACGGAAGTTGAACGCGCGCACGTGCATGAACAGCAACCGCAGCGCCGGATCCAGTGTTATGGCCAGCACGGCGGCGATAATCATCGTCAGGTTTTTCGTGTAGGCCAGCGGCTTGAACAGCCGTCCTTCCTGCGCCTCCAGCGCCAGCACCGGCAGGAAAGAGACAGCAATGACGAGCAGAGCGAAGAAGCTTGGGCCGCCGATCTCCTTCACCGCGTCGACAATCACGCGCGCCGCACTGCCCGGCTCGCCGTTGCGATGCCACTCTTCCAGGCGTTTGTGCGTCTGCTCGACCACGACGATGGACGCGTCCACCATTGCGCCGATGGCGATGGCGATGCCGCCCAGCGACATGATGTTGGCGGTCTGGCCCAGCGCGTGAAGTGGAACGAAGCTGATCAGGATGGCCACCGGGATGGTGATCATCGGAATAATCGCGCTCGGAATGTGCCACAGGAAGACGAGGATCACCAGTGACACAATCAACAGCTCTTCCACCAGCGTGGATTTCAAGCTCTTGATGGACCGCTCAATCAGTTCACCGCGATCGTACGTGGTGACAATCCGCACGCCCGGCGGCAGACCGGTTTTTAGCTCATCCAACCGCTTCTTGACACGCTCAATCACATCCAGTGCATTCTCGCCCTGACGCATAACGACAATTGCTGCCGCCACGTCGCCCTTACCGTTGAGGTCGGCCACGCCACGCCGGATTTCAGGCCCCAGTGTCACGGCGCCGATGTCGCGGACGCGCACTGAAGCGCCGCTCTCGCCCGCGCGCAGCACAATCTGCCCAATGTCGTTAGTCGAACGTGCATAGCCGCGCCCGCGCACCATGTATTCGGCGCCCGATAGTTCCAGCAGACGCCCACCCACGTCGTCGTTGCCGGCGCGCACGGCCTCCACCACCTGGCGCATCGTCAAGCCGTAACCGCGCAGCTTCAGCGGGTCCACCTGCACCTGATACTGGCGTACGAAGCCGCCCACCGATGCCACCTCCGCCACGCCCGGCACGGCCTTCAGCGAGAGGCGTAGCGACCAGTCCTGCAGCGACCGTAGTTCAGCCAGTGAATGCTGGCCGGAGTCGTCCACCAGCGCATACTGAAATACCCAGCCGAGCCCCGAAGCATCCGGCCCCAGTTCCGGCGTGACGCCGCGCGGCAGTTTCGATGTGACGCCGGCGAGATACTCCAGCGTGCGTGAGCGCGCCCAGTAGATGTCGGTGCCGTCTTCGAAAATCACGTAGACGTAGCTGGCGCCGAAATCGGAGAATCCGCGCACGTCTTTCACCTGCGGCGCGCCCAACAGCGCGGTCACCAGCGGGTACGTCACCTGGTCTTCGACGATGTCCGGTGAGCGGTCCCAGCGCGCGGTGATAATCACTTGCGTGTCGCCAAGATCCGGCAACGCGTCCAGCTTCAGGTGGTGCATCGACCACCATCCGGCGGCGCACGCCACGGTCACCGCTACCAGCACCAGCGCGCGGTTGCGGGCCGAGAATTCAATCAGCCAGTTGATCATCGCGCGGGGCTCCGTAGTCGGCTTTCACTGTCGAGCAGGAATGCACCGCCGCTGACCACTTGTTCGCCGCGCGCGAGGCCCGCGAGAATTTCAGCGCGGCCGTCCAGGTGTGCGCCCACTGTTACGCGGCGCGGTTCAAAGCGCCCGCCGCCCAGCGCAAGATAGACCACCTGCGATGTGCCCGTGTCGACAACCGCATCATCCGGCACGGTGAGTTGGGCCGTGCGCGCCATGGGGATTTCCACGTTCACGTACAGCTCTGGCCGTAGCAGGAGGCCCGGATTGGCGGCTTCCAGGCGCACCTGCAGCGTGCGTGTTTGTGGGTCGAGTTGCGGAGCCGTGCTCACCACACGTGCGCTGATGCGCCGGCCGGGCAAATTGGCCGGCTCCACCAGCGCAGTCTGGCCCACGCGTAGACCGGCCAAGTCTGCCTCTTGTACGTCTGCGGCAATCCACACGCGGCTCAGATCGGCCAACGTGTAGAGCTCCATCTCCGGCTTCACCATCTGGCTTGTGTAGGCGTTGCGTGTGAGCAGTACACCGTCGGCCGGCGCGCGGACGGTGAATGTTTCTCGCGCTTGGCCGGCTCGCTCCATTGCCGCCACCTCGGCGTCGGTCATACCGTAATGGCGGATCAACCGCGCACGCGCCGCCTCCTTCATGGCAGCCTGATGCGTTTCAAGCCCCGGTACGGCGGAGCGGCAGGCCAGCAGATATTCGCGCTCGCTGGCCACCAGTTCAGGACTGTAGATGTCCACCAGCGCGTCGCCCTGCCGTACGCGTTGGCCGGTCACGTCGGCGTGGACCTTGCGGATCCAGCCTTCAATGCGCGTCTGCACTCGCAGCAGGCGCTTCTCGTCTACCAGTACACGGCCCGGCGCGCGCAGCATCTCGCTGCTTGCGCCGGGCTCCACCGTTTCGGTCTTGAGGCCGATCCACTGTTGCTTTTCCGGCGACAGCTCTACAACGCCGGGCGTCTTCTGCCCGGCTGGCTTCTCGTCGGGCACCAGATGCATGCCGCAGATAGGGCAGTCGCCCGGATGGTCCGATTTTACGTTCGGATGCATCGGGCAGTGATAGCCCGCCGCCTTTTCTTGCGGCTGCGTCACGCCGTGCTTGTGTGCCTGCCAATGCCAGACGCCATAACCGGCAGCGGTTATCGCCGCCAAAACAAGAATCCACGTGATTGTTTTCCGCATCCCTATTCCTCTTTCAGCAGTTCGATCCCGGTTGTTTCTTCCAGCCGGATCAGCGCCAGGTCGTAGTCGAGCCACGCCTCGTGATAGCTCTCCTCGGCCTCCACCAACGCCAGCACGTTCATCCACAGCGAGGCGAAATCGCCCTGACCGGTCTCATACGCCGCCATCGCCGAGTCCAGCGCCAGATGCGCCTGCGGTAGCAGCGCCGACGTGGCCAGTTCAATCAGCCGCCACGCCTCGCGCGTGGCCAGGTAGTCGTCCTCAACGCGGTACATCTGGTTGTTGGCCGTTGATTGATACGTGCGCCGCGCCGCAGCCAGTGCGTGCGTCTGCGCTGCGGCGGCGGCGCGTTGGCGCGAACGCGTAAACCATGGCACGCTGAAGTCCACCTTGGCCTCGACCATCGAGCCCATCGCGCCCATCTGGTAATAGCCGGCTGACACTGTGTAGTCGGGCGCGCCGTCCTTGCGGGCCAGGCGCAGCGCCAGTTCGTTGCGCTCGATGTTGCGCTGCTCCTTGACGATGGAGGGCGCCCGCTCGCGGGCCTGCTCCCGCAGTTGCTCAAGCGACAGTACGAGGCTGTGTGGACCGTGCGGCCGCGGCCGCGCGATGGGCGCCGCCAGCGGTCGCGCGGCCAGCGTGTTCAGCTCGGCCTCACGCGCGCGGCGCTCCCGCTCATAACGCGTCAGTTTTGTTTCAATCAAAATCAGCTGCGTCTGTGCGCGCAGTAACTCCTGCTGTGTGGTCTTGCCAACGGCGTAGCGCGCCTCACCCGCCCGGAGGGCCCGTTCCAATAACTCACGGTCGCGCCGTGTCAGGTCTTCCATCTCGTAGGCGTGATGCAGACGGTGCCAGGCCGTCTTCACGCGTGCAATCACGTTGAGCTGCGTCTGCCGGTACTCTTCTTCCACGGCGCTGGCTTCTTTACGCGCCACGCCGTCGCGCAGCGCGCGCTTGCCTGCACCCGGCAGCGTCTGCGAAGCCATCAGCCCGATCCGTGCCGTTGGCGCTGTGCCCAGGCCCTGGCCGGGCAGCGGTCCGCCCACGCTCGCGTAGCCGAGCGAAATCATCGGATCCGGTAGGCTGCGCTCCACTGCGGGCCGTTGCCGCGCGGACTCCACGCGTTCACGTGCCGCCGCTATTTCCGGGTTCCGGTTCAATGCATCATCGATCAACGCCCGCAGCGGCGCCGGCGCTTCCGGCGCAAGCAGCAGGGCGAGACAAATCGCTTCGAACATATGCGACTCTCCTTGTCTCGAAAAACACGTATCCTCACGCGCAATTCGGGCGTGAGGAGATTAGAGCCGCAGATTGAGGAGGGAAAGATCGACGGGCGGTGGCGATGGATCCAGCGCCGGCGCTTCCGCGTGCCAGACGGGCTCAAGCACGGCGTCCGCGACCAGCCTGTACTCTACAACCGCCGGCGGCGCCTCCACTGTTGTGGTGGAGGCCTTCGCCAAGGCGTCGTAATCGGCCGGCAGCCACGCGCAGCGCTGTTCAGTTTTCGGCTTCGGACAGCACGGGTGGCCGCAATGACGCTCGGCTGATTGGGGGTTGGGCTGACAATTCTTGCACGGCGCGCCCACCAGTGTTAATGACAACACCAGGGCCGCAACCGGGTTTAACCAACTATGCCCGCCCACGTCCCTATCAAAACACAGAAATACGGTTTCCGTAAAGGGAACTATCTCAGGATAGTTGGACTAGGTGGGATGATGTTCAATTAAGAACGGCTCTCGTCAGAATGTCAAAAGATACTGTCACCCGGGGATCGCGAGAGGACTCCAAATCAATGAAGAGGCTTAGTCTGCATGGCGTTTGGAAGTAGACTCGTCCGAGGCGCTCCTGTCATTTTTCTGACCGGGGCGACCGGCTTTCTGGGTGGTGCGTTACTGTCGCACCTGATTGCATCGGATTTCGAAGGCGGGGTGCTGTGCCTGGTTCGGGGCGAGGATCAGGAAACGGCGGAAGATCGCGTGCGGCGTTCCCTGGGCCGTTTCTCGGCGCGTACTTTGCGCCGCTTGCCATCGAATGTTACGGTACTGCGCGGCGATTTGTTGCAGCGCGACTGGCACAATGCGCGGGAACTCGACGACGTCACGCACGTTATGCATCTGGCCGCGAATACGAGTTTTGGCAATTCGCGCGGTATCCGAAAGGCCAATGTGGAAGGTGCGCTGTCAGTCGCGGAGGCCATGCGCGGCCGCCCGATTGAGCGTTACATCCATACCGGCACAGCCACCATCTGCGGCGCGTATCCGCCGAGCGTGGTGCACGAGGACGAGTATCCTAGCCGCAGCGCAGAGCATCTGGTTCCGTACACGCGTTCCAAGGCGGAGGCTGAAACGCTTCTGGCCGAGCGTTATGCCGATCTGCCGATCACCGTTGCGCGGCCGTCCATTGTAGTCGGGCATACGCAATACGGCTGCAAGCCGTCTGGAAGTATTTTTTGGGTGTTGCGCGCGATTGAGGCGTTGCGCTTCATCACCTGGAATCCGACCAACCGCGTGGACGTTGTGCCGGTGGATTGGGCGGCTTCAGCGCTGGCCCATCTGCTGCTGACTCCGGAATTGAAATACAACCGCTATCACATTTCGGCGGGCCTCGGCAGCGCCATCCGCTGGGAAGAGCTGGCTGCTGAGCAGGCTCGTCTGACGGGCGGCCCGGCTCGCGACCGCTACGAAGTGGGCCCGTTTGAAAGCCTCACCGCGCGCCGCGTGCGCGAGGCCATCGGCGACGGCCATCCACGCTATCTGCTGCATGCGCTTGGCCTGTATTGCCGTTTCTGCTCGCTCGATCTGGTCTTCGACAACCAGCGGTTGCTCGACGAGGGCGTTGCGCCGCCGCCGCGTTTTACCGACTACATGGAAGTCTGCTTGGAGTCGTCGCCGGCGTCCATCTTCGAGCAGATGCGGATCGATATGGAGCCCACGCCGGTGGTAGCTTGAGACAGGGCCGTGTGTGAGCTGGTTCATTCTATTCATCGCGATCATCTGTGAAATTGCCGGCACGCTGACGCTGAAATTCACCGAAGGCATGACGCGTCTCTGGCCGACTGTGGCGATGTTCGCGTTTTATCTGGCCAGTCTGTTCGGACTTTCGAAAGCCGTGGAGCGCATTCCCGTTGGCATCGCCTATGCCGTGTGGTCTGGCATTGGCACGCTGATGGTGGCCATCGGCGGTGTCATCTGGCTAAAGGAGCCGGTGAGCGTGCTGCGTGTGATTTCAACGCTATTGGTGGTGATCGGCGTTGCGGGACTCTATCTCAGCGGCAATGCGCACTGAGCGCTATTCGGTCAGTATTTTGAAGACGAAATCCACGGCGTGCTGCAACTCCACGGTCGGGTTGGTGCCGGGGCGCCTTCCCAGGTAGGTTTCAATCACAATCGGGCCCGGGAAGTTGGCATCGCGCAACGTGCGGAGACACTCCGTCACGCCGGCCTTGCCTTCGCCCAGCCGCGTCTCCACGCCCAGTTTGCCGGGCTCGGCTGGCGGCAACCCATCCTTGATGTGCACGCTGGTGATACGTCCTAGCAGCGCGCGCAATGCCGCCGGTGGATCATCGCGGCCGTACAGCACCAGATTGGCCGTATCAAAGTTGATGCCCACGCGGCCGGTATCGATCTGCGTGACGAAACGCAGCAGTTCCTCGGCGGTCTCCTGACCCGTTTCCAATGCGATGCCCACGCCGCGCCGCTTGGCGTAGCCCGTCAGGTTGACCATTGCTTCCAGCATGCGCTGATAGTCGGCGTTGGCCGGATCCGCCGGCAGCACGCCGACATGGAACGTGATGTACGGTGCGCCAATGGTGGCGGCAAACTCGACGCACTTACGCGCGTATTCCAGACGCTCTTCCATCAGCGCCTTCGGCCGCAAGCCCACGGTTTCAAGCACCGCCTGCTGATCCTTGTAGCTTTCGCCGTCGAACACCACCACCACGCTGCTGGCGTGGATATCGCGCATCCGCATCATGCGCAGCAAGTCGTAGATGCCTTGCTTGGTGTAGTAGCGCTCGGGGAGCCGGCTGAGCTGGACCATGTGCAAGCCCAGCGATTGCACCAGATCGAGACCGGCGCTCACATCCACCGGATCTTTCGCGCTGGTCGAACGCAGAAACACCCCCACCTGATCCATCGATACGTTCGTCGGTCTGGCTGCCGGCCAGGCTGCGGTGGTGGCCAGCAGTAACGGAATCATCAATCGAAACACCACACCGCGATTATACCCGCCGTTGAATCTCCACCTCACAATCTGAAACCATGGTGAGCGTCGCATCATGATCACTACTCGCAGGACCGCCCTCGCCGCCGCCGTCTCGGCGCGCTTCGCCTTTGCCTCGCCCGCTGAACGCAAGATCCGCCTCGGCGTGGTCGGCGGCAGCTTTGGCGCGGGCTTCTTCTTCAACGAACATCCCAACTGCGTTGTCGAAGCCGTCAGCGACCTGCGCCCCGAGCGCCGTGCGCATCTGATGAAGACCTACCAGTGCGCCAAGAGCTACAACTCGCTGGCCGAGCTGCTGCGCGACAAGAACATCGACGCTGTCTTCATCGCCACGCCCGCGCCCGATCATCTCAGCCACGTGAGTCAGACTCTGGATGCGGGTAAGCACGTGCTCTCGGCCGTGCCGGCCGTCGTCGGCACGCTGGACGATTGTGCGCGTTTGGTCGAGGTGGTGAAGAAGTCCGGCCTGACGTACATGATGGCGGAGACGAGCTATTACCGCCAGCCCGTCATCAGCGCTCGGCGTTTCTATCAGGAAGGCCGCCTGGGCCGCATTGTTTCGGCCGAGGCCGAATATCATCATCCGGGCCTGGAGGCGCTCTACTTCGAGAAAGGCCAGCGCACGTGGCGTTACGGCCTGGCGCCGATGCACTATCCGACGCATTGCACGTCGATGCTCGTCTCCGTGACGGGCGAGCGGCTCACCGCGGTCAGTTCCATCGGCTGGGGCGACGACAGCCCGATTTGCAAGGACAACCCGTACGGCAATCCGTTTTGGGGCGAGACGGCGCTGTTCGATACGAACAAGGGCACAGCGTTCCGTGTGGCGGTTGCCTGGCGCGGCTCGATGATGGGCTCTGAACGTGGACAGTGGTACGGCACTAAGGCGAGCCTGTTCTGCCCGCACCCCAACGGCTTGCCGGCGATTTTGAGCGAGGCCGTAGCCACGGCTGAAAAAGACGACGGCGGCTTTGTCCGCTACAAGAATCAGATCGTGAAATACGAGCAGCCTCTATGGTGGAAGGGCGATGCGTTGCCCGAGGCCATGCGCCACAACTCCAGCCATGACGGCTCGCACACTTTTCTGGCGCACGAATTCATTCAATCGCTGATTGAGCGGCGCAAACCCGCCATTGATGTGCACGAGGCGCTGGCCTACACCGCGCCCGGCATTGTCGCGCACACCTCGTCACGGCGTGGCGGCGAACGTCTACGCATCCCCAACTTCGACTGATGCCCACACCACCCATTCATATACGTCCCGCCACGCTGGCCGATGCTCCGTTCCTGGTGCGCGGCAACGCGTCCATGGCCTTTGAGACCGAGCACCTGACGCTGGATGAAGCCCGCTTGCGCGCGGGCGTTGAAGCGCTTTTTGCGGACCCTTCGCGCGGCCTCTACTGGATGGCTGAGCTCGACGGCCGTACCGTCGGGCAGATGATGATCACCTACGAGTGGTCGGACTGGCGCAACGGCGTCTTCTGGTGGATTCAAAGCGTCTGGGTAGAGCCGGATGCACGTGGCCGTGGCGTCTTCAAGGCGCTGTATGCGCACATCGAGACACTGGCCCGCTCAACGCCGGGCGTTTGCGGTCTGCGGCTCTACGTTGAGCACGAGAACACGCGCGCACAGACCACCTATGAACGCTGTGGCATGAAACGCACCGCGTACCAAATGTTTGAAACAGATTTTGTGCTCGGACGTTAAAGCTTCGTCGATAACGTGTCAAGCGTGGCCGGCGTCTTGGCCTCGTAGGCCGCAATCGCCGCTTCGTGCTGCAGCAGGAAGCCTAGCTCATCGACGCCTTCCAGCAAACAGGTCTTCGAGAAGCTGTCTACCGGGAACTGGGCTGATGTGCCATCGGCCAGCGTCAGCGTCTGCGCGGCCAAATCCACTTTCACCTTGGTCTGCGGATCGGCCTTGGCCAGCGCCAGCAGCTTGGCGTGCACGTCGGCCGGCACAATAATCGGCAGCAACGAGTTTTTCAGCGAGTTACCCTTGAAGATGTCGGCGAACGACGTCGAAATGACAGCCCGGAAGCCGTATTGCGTCAGCGCCCACGGAGCGTGCTCGCGCGAGCTGCCGCAGCCGAAGTTGTCGCCGGCCAGCAGCACGCGAGCTTCGCGCGCGGCCGGCTGGTTCAAAACAAAGTCGGCCTTCGGCGTGCCGTCGGCGTTGTAGCGCCAATCGCAAAAGAGCTGATCGCCCAGGCCCACCTTCGAGATGGTCTTCAGGAAGCGCGCCGGTATGATCTGGTCCGTGTCGATGTTGTCCACCGCCAGCACGGCCAGCGTCGATTCAAATGTCGTGAACTTTTCCATGTGCGTGCTCCCCTTATCCAAGCAGCGTGCGCGGATCGGTCACCACGCCCGCCACGGCCGATGCGGCGGCCGTCACCGGGCTGGCCAGGAACGTGCGCCCGCCCTTGCCCTGCCGGCCTTCGAAGTTGCGGTTCGACGTTGACACGGCGTATTGGCCCGGCTTTAACTGGTCGCCGTTCATGGCGATGCACATTGAACAACCGGCTTCGCGCCACTCGGCGCCGGCTGCCGTGAAGATGCGGTCCAGCCCCTCGGCTTCGGCTTCGCGCTTGATCTGCTGCGAGCCCGGCACCACCATCGTGCGGACCTTGGGGCTCACCTTGCGGCCCTTGAGGACGCTCGCTGCGGCCCGCAGGTCGCTCATCCGTGAATTCGTGCAGGAGCCGATGAACACCACGTCAATCGGCCGCCCAGTGAGCGGCTTGCCCGGCTCAATCGCCATGTAGGCCAGAGCCTTGCGCAGCGACTCGCGCTCCAACGCATCAGTCACCGCCGCCGGATCCGGCACCACGCCCGAAATGGCGATGCCCATGCCCGGATTGGTGCCGAACGTGATCATCGGTTCCAGCGTGTTGGCGTCGATCGTCACGCTGTGGTCGTACGTCGCGCCTTCGTCGGTGGCCAGCGTGCGCCAGCGCGCCACGGCCTCGTCCCATGCCTTACCCTTGGGCGCGAACGTGCGGCCCTTCAGGAATTCGAATGTCTTGTCGTCCGGCGCAATCAGGCCCGCGCGCGCGCCGGCCTCGATCGACATGTTGCACACTGTCATGCGCTCTTCCATCGACAGCGCCGTGATGGCCGTGCCGCGATATTCGAAGACGCATTCGGTGCCGCCGCCCACGCCGATCTTGGCAATCAGCGCCAGGATGATGTCCTTGGCCGAAACACCCGGCCGCAGCGTGCCGTCCACGCGCACTTCATAGGTGCGTGAGCGCCGCTGCAACAGGCACTGCGTGGCGAGCACGTGTTCTACCTGGCTGGCGCCGATGCCGAACGCCA
>CAYZIX010000032.1:0-33598 GCA_964478395.1 uncultured Candidatus Solibacter sp. | reverse complement strand
CTGTCTCGAATCGTACTTCTTCATCGGCTACCTGATCTCCATCGCGCTGTTCGGCTTGTTCCAGGCCATCTTCATGGCTAACGCCGGCGGCGCCTGGGATAATGCCAAGAAGATCGTCGAAACCGAGCTGAAGGCCAAGGGCACGGACCTGCACGCGGCCTGCGTCGTGGGCGACACCGTGGGCGATCCATTCAAGGACACCTCCTCGGTCGCGCTCAACCCGATCATCAAGTTCACCACGCTGTTCGGCCTGCTGGCCGTGGAGCTGGCGGTCTCGATGCGCAACAGCGGCAACGAGACGCTGACGCACATCCTGGCCGTGGTGTTCTTCCTGGTTTCGGCCGTTTTCGTCTACCGCAGCTTCTACGGCATGCGGATTGAAACCAAGTAGACGCCTTTCAGGCAAACAGAAAGGGCGGCTCCCCCACCGGGGAGCCGCCCTTTTCGCGTTCGAGGAGGGCTCTACATCTCGTCTTCGTCCTTTTCCTTGGCCTTGCCTGTGGACTTGGCGCCGGACGACCCATGGTTGCTCTCCATGCGTGGCACGCCGTATTGACCGCCGATCTGGCCGAGTTGCGAAAGGTCCAACGAACCGACAATGTGCACGATGCTCAGCTCGCGTGGCTCGGCTGCGATGATCAGGAAGCCACTGGGCTTGCCGTCCGGTCCCTTCTGAATCAGGATGTCGGTGAACTCGCGCTTTTCACGCGTCGAGATCAGCGTCACCCACTGGCCTCCAGACTTGACCTTGTCCCGGAAGGCGCGCACCTCGTCCATCGAGTAGTCGCCCTCTTTTTCAAATTCGTAGGAGCGCACCTGCATCGAACGCAGGTTCTTGGCCAGTTCGGTGAGGTCGCCCTTCTTGTGGCCACCGCCGAACATGCCCTTCACCAGACCCAACTGGTCTGGACCAAGGTCCACCACGGAGGACTCTTTCGCCTTGTCGGCGAGCTTGTCCAAAAACTTGAAGTCGACATCCTGCGCGGCTAGCGGCAGGCTCAGTACAATTGCGGCCAGAAGTCCGGATCTCATTCGGCCACCTCCTTGATCTCGATCTCTTTCACTCCGATGGCCCTCAACCGTTCTTCCACCTTTTCGATCTGCCGCGAGGTGATGCGCAAGGCGACCACGAGCTGGGCCCGCGCCGCTTCCGCTTGCTGACGCCGGATTTGTTCGCGGCGATAGTGCTCGCCGTAAACTCCACCGCTGACGACAAGGAGCACCGAGGCCGCTACCGCCAGCCAACGCCGCACGGGTACATGCTTTGCCCGCTCACGCGCCGCCGCCTTAGCCACCACCCGCTCGGCAAAGCCCGGCGGCGCGTCAACGCGCCGCAGCGCATCACGCAACTGTCGTTCAAATGCTTCAGGGTTGTTCATAGGCTGGTTGTCTCCTCTAGCGCCCTCTGGCGGCGCGTCATCTTCTCACGTAACAGATTCACCGACCGGTGCAAACGGCTCTTCACCGTCTGCACGGGAATGCCCAACGTTGTGGCGATCTCGCCCAGTTCCATCTCTTCCTGGAACCGGAGGATGATCATCATGCGCGCCGCGGCGGGCAGCGCCGCCACCGTGCGCCGCAATTGGCGCATCAGCAGCGGATCACGCTCGGTCGAGCGCGCGCGTGGTTCGGGTACCTCTTCAAGCGAGGGCCCGCGGCGGTACTTCCGCCGCCGGATCTCGTCGATACAACGGTTTGAGGTGACCCGCGCCAGCCAATGCCGGACATGCTCGGGGGTCTCCAGACGGTCCAGGTTCAGGTGCAGGGTGAGAAAAACATCCTGCGCCAGATCCTCGGCTGCCTGGCGATCCCCAAGCGCGTTCAGAGCCATGCTGAACACCAGGCCCTGATGCTCCCGTACGATCTCGGCGAATTCGGGCATTTGAGCCATCTGTCAGCCAATACGATCCGGCCTGGACGCGGTTGCTACTATTTTCGTCTTACTTCAGCATGTCGTTGATTGCTTTGATCCGTTTCACATCGAACTTCGGTTTGCGGTCGTAGCTGAGCAACCCGTTGATCTCCTGCTCGACGTCGGTGATCTGCGTGTAACAGATACCAATGAAGGGACTTTCCGCAATCGCCTTGTACTGGCCGGCCAGCCGCTCCAACGCCGCTTCGGGCGACTTCTCCACGCCCGAGTAGCCCCATGCCTTCTCCGGCACCAGCGAGCCCGGCAGGATATAGGCAATGCCACCAAACTCACTCAGGTAGAGCGGCGTCCCGTTGTAGACGTTGCCTGCCGCCGTGTAGTCCCGGTGGCCGGCCGGCAGCGTGGCGCCGGGCCGCACCTCCACCTTGCCCCAGCGTGCTCTCAGACCCTCGTAGTTGGCGGTGTAGTCGTGCACGGCGTAGAGGTCGGTCGCCTCGGTGTGTTCCCAGCCCTCGTTGTCGATCACCAGCCGCGTCTGATCGATTGAGCGCGTCATGTGATACAACGCCCGCAGGTGCGCCTGCTGATGCGGGTCGCGCAGATTCGGCACGCCCCAGCTCTCATTCAGCGGCGCCCAGATCACCACTGACGGATGGTTGATGTCGCGCTCCATCGCCTCCATCCACTCATTTTGGAAGCGCCGCACGTACTGCTCGTCGTAGAGATATGCGTTGGCCATCTCGTCCGAAACCAGGAAGCCCATCTTGTCGGCCCAATAGAGGAAGCGCGGATCTTCCAGCTTCTGGTGTTTACGCGCGCCATTGAAGCCCATTTCCTTGGTCAGGCGGATGTCATATTGAATCGCCTCGTCCGAAGGCGGTGTCAGAATCGACTCCGGCCAGTAGCCCTGATCGAGCACAAACTTCAAGTACACCGGCCGGTGGTTCAACGCGAAACGGCCGTTTTCGATGCCCACCGTGCGGAAGCCGAAGTAGCTCTCCACCGTGTCGAGCACCTCGGCGCCCTTCTTCAGCTCCAGCGTGATGTCGTAGAGCGCGGGATGGTCAGGCGTCCATAGCTTCGGCTCCTGGACCAAGGCTCCGGCCGAGACAAATTTGTCGGCTGTCGCTGAGCCGGCGCCGGCGGCCACTACCGTCTTGCCGTCACGAATCGTATAGGCCAGCGTCAGTCCGTCCTGTGGATGGCTGATGCGCGCCTGAACATTCACCTGCCCCTCAAGCGTCGAATCGATGCGCGCGTATTCCAGCGAACTTGCGCCGGTCGCCTCCAGCCACACGCTCTGCCAGATGCCCGACGTGCGCGTGTAGAAGATGCCCGCGCTCTGCGGCTTCCAGTACTGTTTGCCGCGCGGGATCGAACGGTCCGTGGGTGGATCAAACGCGCGCACGGTGAGCGTGTTCGCTCCCGGCGCCAGCAGCGTGGTGATGTCGAACTGAAATGGCGTGTTGCCGCCCGTGTGTTCGCCCGCCTGACGGCCGTTCACCCACACGGTGGCGTGATAGTCGACGGCGCCGAAACGCACCAGTACGTGGCGGCCCTTCCAAGCGGCCGGAACGGTAAATTCGCGCTTGTACCAAACCACCGGATGGAAGCTTGTATCGGCAATGCCGCTCAACTTGCTTTCAAAAGAGAAAGGAACGCTAATGGTTTTAGATAAGCGCTTGGCCGGGGCTGCCCAATTGGCGGCCTGCCCTTGGTTGGCATCATCGAAATCAAATTGCCAGGGCCCGTTCAGGCTCTGCCAGGCGAGGCGCATGAATTGAGGCTGCGGATGCTCGGGCCGCGGAATGGACTGTGCCACGGCAAACGAGGCCAGGGAAAGGATCAGGGCGAAAACGCGCATGACTTCAATTCTATTGCTGGCGCTGATCTCGGCGGGCGCCGCGCCGCAGGGCCGGACCATCGCCATCACTTTCGATGATCTGCCCAACGGGGGCGCCCGTCTGGAACTGGCTGAGCTCGAATCGATGACCGACCGGATTCTCAAGTCGCTGGGCGATGCACACGTGCCCGCCATCGGCTTCGTGAACGAATCGAAGCTCGAAGTGAAGGGCGAGTACGAGCGCCGCATCGGTGTGCTGGAGCGCTGGCTGGAGGCGGGCGTGCCGCTCGGCAACCACACCTATTCGCATCCGGATATCAACACGACGCCACTGCTGGTCTACCAGGAAGACGTGATGAAAGGTGAGGGAGTCACCGCCGCGCTGATGCGCGTCCACGATAAAAAGCTCGCCTGGTTCCGCCACCCGTTTACGCACACAGGCGCAGATCAGAAGTCCCGGGATGGGTTGGACGCCTTTCTCGAACACCGCCACTACCGCATGGCTCCGTTCACCATCGAGAATTCTGATTGGATGTTCAACGCCGTCTATTTGCGTGCCCACGACAGCGCGCAGCGTGAGAAGATCCGGCGCGAGTACCTCGATTACAACGACCGCATGACGGCCTGGTTCGAGCAGATTTCGCGCGAGACACTCGGCTACGAATTGCCGCAGATTCTGTTGATCCACGCCAGCCCGCTGAATGCCGACGCGCTGCCCGAACTTCTGGCGCGGTTGCGCGGGCGCGGCTACAGCTTTGTCACACTGGAAGAATCCATGAGTGATGCAGCCTATGCCCGTCGTGACGGCTACGTTGGAAAGAGCGGCCCATCATGGCTGCACCGTTGGGCCATCACGGCCGGCCAGCCTAGCCGCTTGCGGGACGAGCCCGATCCGCCGTCCTGGATTGTGAAGTTGTACGAGGAGCATCGTTGATGGATCGCCGCGCCCGTTTCGCACTACTGCTAGTAGTGGCGCTGAGCGTGCTCTATGTGGGTGCGGCGGCGCTGGCCGTGCCCGGCGTGAGCAAGTACGACGACATGGCGCGCTCCAACCGGCTGCCGCGCGAAATGGCGGCGCCGTCGTTCGCGCCGTCCTACCTGCTGCGCGACATCTGGCTGCGCTTTGACACCGTGTGGTATGCCGAAATCGCGGCCGATGGTTATCGCGATCCACAGAGCATTGTCTTCTATCCGCTTTACCCGCTATTGATGCGCGGGCTGTCCACGGTGGGCTTGAATCCGCTCACCGCCGCGTTGATCATTTCGCGTCTGGCAACATTCTTTCTGTTGTGGGGGCTTTTGGCGCTGCTTGAGCTGGACCTGCCAGAGAAACAGGCGCGTCTGGCGGCGCTTCTCCTGTTACTGTGGCCCAGCGGCTTTATGCTGTTCGCGGCCTATCCGGATTCGCTGGTGCTGGCCTTGAGCGTTTGGGCATTTTACTTTGCGCGGCGCGAGCAATACTGGCTGGCCGGTCTGGTTGCGGCGCTGGCGGCCACGGCCAAGGCCGCCGGTGCCGCCGTGCTGGTGGCGCTGGTGGTGATGGCCTGGCGCAAACGCCAATGGCACTGGGGCTCGCTCGTGCTGGCCGGCGCGGGCGCAATCGCCTTTCCGGCGTGGCTGTGGTTCAACAACCTGCCCCCAACTACATGGGTGTACGAGCACTTCTGGCGAACCACCACGGCGCTGCCCTGGGACACGCTGTTACAGGTTGTCCTGCAGACTGTCACTTTTACCGATCCCGTCCTCCCAGCCGAGTTCGCCTTGTTCTGCCTCATTGCCTGGGCCGCGCTACGCCACCGCATCAATTGGGAATACACCGCCTACGCTGCCGCGCTGCTGCTCCTGTTCCTGATGAAGCGGACCAATCCGCTGTTACAGAGCACTTCGCGCTATCTAGTGGTCGTCTTCCCGGCCTTTGCCGCCATGGCTGGTTGGCTGCGTAACCGCTATGTGCTGGCTGGCGCGTTGACGGTGTCCGTGCTCCTGCACGCCGTGTCGCTCAGCCTGTTCTGGTGGTGGTGGCTGGTGGTGTGAGCCTTTCACGATGCCGAAAAAAGAACCGGCCAGCCCAATAAGACTTGCAGCGCAGATCGCCATCGGGTTGAACGTGGCCATGGTAGTTCTGGCGTTGCTGCTGGTGCCTTTGCTCAACCAGAATGCTGAGCGCATCCGGCGGAATGCCGGCCCGGCCGTCAATGTCGTGAAGCCATCTCTGGAGCCGTCCTATTTGGTTTGGGGTGTGTGGCAAAGGTTCGATACGCTGTGGTACCGCCAGATTGCTGAGTCAGGCTACACGCATCCCAAAGAGGTTGGTTTCTACCCGCTGTATCCTGCTCTGATCCGCGCCACCTGCGCTGTGGGTGTGCCCTCTGACATTGGTGCATTGCTGGTCGCACGCATTGCCATGTTCTTCTTCCTCTGGGGGCTGATCGGCCTGCTGCGGCTGGATTTCGCCATCAGCGACGCCAATTTCGCCGTGGCGCTGTTGCTGGCTTGGCCAATGGCCTTCGTACTGATGGCTGGTTACGCGGAGTCCACTCTGATGGCCGCGACGGTGTGGGCTATCCTCCTGGCGCGCCGTGAACAGTGGGCGGCCGCGGCGGCCTGCGCCGCTTTGGCGGCACTGTCGCGCGCGGCTGGCGCGTTTACGCTGGTGCCTTTACTCTGGCTGGCCTGGAAGCGGCGTGCCGGCTGGCGGTCCTGGCCAGTGCTGCTGGCCGTGGGTGCTCCACTGGCGCACCCGCTCTATCTCAAGTTGAACGGGCTGATGCTGCCCGGCGAAGCTTACCCAATCTACTGGAACACCACAGTCTCAGCGCCTTGGACCACCATTGCGGATGCCTTTCGCTATAACGGCGCGGGCCCCGGCGTAATCGCATTCAATGGCATCGCCCTGGCGCTATTTGCGCTGGTGCTGGCGCTGCGGCCTGTCCGGCTGGAGTATCTGCTTTACGGCGGGTCCATGCTGCTGTTTCTCCTCACAGCCAATGCCCGGCCGCCGCTGCACAGCGTAGTGCGCTATCTTCTGCCCGTATTCCCGGCCTTCGCCTCGGCCACGCTGCTGGCGCGCCATCCCGCCGTGCGGGCGCTGCTGTGGCTGGCGCTGGCCGTCCTTCAGATCGGCATGGTGTATGCGTTCTGGGACTGGTACTTCCTGGTCTGAGCTGCGCTAAAATTTGCGGCTCGTCACGTGCTTCAGCTCCACATCCTTTTGCCCCGGTACGCCATGTAGGCGGAATCCGCTCACATCCTTCAGCCAGAACATCAGCGCGTCTTTCGCCACCTCCGCCTTGACATGTTCGAACGCCGCGCCCTCCACGTCCTCCAGCACGAACGCCGGACGCCGGTCTTCTTTCATGTAGCCCACTTCGACATTGCTCAGTTCGATCCCCTTCGCGTGGCGCACAAACAGTCCATAGGCCGGCAGCAGGCCGAACATCGACGGCTCCGGGTACTCTTTCTCGCGTTCCGGCGTGGCAAACGGCTCGCGCGGCGGCACGCCACCCTGGCCGCGGAAAAAGAACGTGTTCACCAGTGTGGCCGGCTGCTTGGCGACGTCGTCCAGCGTCAGCCCGCCGCGGTATTGGATGCGTATGTTCGCCAGTTTCACGTCCTCTACCGGGTGTCCCGGCAGGCCGGCAATGATGGATGCGTAGCGCGGATCGGCATCGGACACGACGACGTTCGCTATGCTGACGCGCTTGATGGAGCCGATCTGCATCTCCTTCGGCGCTCGCATCCGCGCGCCCAGCCGCAGAAAGATGGGCGCGTTCGACGTTTCCCGCATTACGATGTTCGACACCGTGACGTCTTCGATGTGCGCTCCGTCCACGCTCTCCAGCGCCAGGCCGCGCGAACGGTCGAAAACAATATTCGAAATTGTGATGTTCTTGAAGTCACCGTTCGACTCGGTGCCCAGCTTAATCCGCCCCGTCGGGCCGTCGCGGTCCGGCGCTCGCGTCACCGTACGTTTATAGGTGCCGTCGATCAGTGAGCCGATGTCGTAGCCGCTCACCAGACAATTCGTGATAGTGACGTTCTCGGTCGGCCGCGCCGCGCCCAGTGCATAGCTGGCCTTCAGCACAATGGCGTCGTCGTTCGGCGAATTCAGCGACGAATTCGAAATCCGGACGTTCGAGCAGGCGTCGATATCAATGGCGTCACGGTTCGTGTCAACCATCACGTTGTCGATCGTGAAATTGTTCGTTCCCGTGCCGATAATCGCGAAGTGCCCACCCAGGTAAATGGTGAGGTCGCGGATGGTCACGTTGCGGCACAGCTTCAGCGCGATGGCCTTGTTGGCTGCGCCGCGCGATTCTCTCACCAGTCCCTTGCCGTAGATGCGGCCCGGGCCGATAATTGCCACGTCTTCCAGCCCGTCGCCCCAGATCAGCGAGTTGTGCCAGTGGCTGTGGCCGAAGTCCTGGTATTTGTTGTGCTCGTTCGGCTCCGCCGCGTCATATTCATTGGCCTTAGCGGTCGCCTCAATCGTCGCGCCGGCATGGAGTTTCAGCGTGATGTGGCTCTTTAGCCGGATGGACCCGCTCAAATAAGTGCCCGCCGGAAACTCGACGGTGCCGCCGCCGGCCGCGGCTGCGGCCTCAATGGCTTTGTTGATGGCGCTGGTGTCGGACGTCGTGCCGTCACCTTTGGCGCCGAATGTTTTGACATCAAAGACGGCGGCCTGCAGAGCGGCCGTCAATAACAGGCATATCAGTCCGCGCAGCATGCGCGCATCATATCTTGTTTTCACGCCGGGCGCGATAGAATAAAGAAAATCGGGCGATAAGGGCGGACGTGTTCACTCTCTTCATTTTGAATTCGGCTCCATACGACGGCGAGCGTTCCTACCAGGCCTTGCGGCTTGCCACGGCTCTCAGCGGTTCCGGGACCACGGTGCGCGTTTTCCTGATGGGTGACGGCGTCAATTGCGCCGTGAGCGGCGCAGTTCCGCCGGAGAATATCGCTTTCAACGTCGAGTGGATGTTGCAGCGTTTGCTGGCGGTGGACGCCGATGTGGCGGCGTGCGGCACCTGCATGGATGCGCGCGCTATCGCGGACGCGCAGTTGATTGAGGGTGTGCGCCGCTCAACGCTGGACGAACTGGCGCGCTGGACTCAACGCTCTGAACGCGTCCTCGTCTTCTAGCGCCTACTGCGTCAACCCCGCCCGCACCTTGGCGGCAATCGCCTGCCCCACCGCCGCCGTCAACTCGTCATCGCTGGCCGAGCGCACCGCCGCCAGACTGCCGAAATGCGTCAGCAGCTTCGTCACCGTCTTTGGACCCACGCCGCGAATGGCCGTCAACTCGCTGGTCAGCGTGCGCGCCGCGCGCCGCGTGCGGTGGAACGTCACGGCGAAGCGGTGCGCCTCGTCGCGGATCTGTTGCACCAGGTGTAGCGCCGGCGAATGGTGGTCCAGCACCACCGGTTCGTCTTCACGCCCGTACACGTAGAGCATCTCCTCGCGTTTCGCCAGCGCCACCAGTGTCTGATCCGTGATGCCAAGGCCGTGCAGCACCTCGGCCGCGGCATGCAGTTGCCCCAGGCCGCCATCCACCAGCACTACCTCCGGGCGCGGCTTGCCCTCGTTCTTCAGCCGTCCGTAGCGCCGCGTAATCACCTCGGCCATCGACGCGAAATCGTCGTTGCCCTCCACCGTGCGGATGATGAACTTGCGGTAGTCGCTACGCTTCATCCGCCCATCCACGCACACCACCATCGACGCCACCTTGTCCGTGCCCTGTATGTGCGAGATGTCGAAGCACTCAATCCGGCGCGGCGCTTCGGGCAGGTCCAGCGCCTTTTGTAGATCCGTGACAATCGACGCTGCATCCGGCTTGCGCACCCTGAAGCGCTGCTCGAAGCTCTGCTGAGCGTTGGTCTCCACCAGCTCCAGCAGAGACCGTTTCGTGCCGCGCTGCGGCGTGTGGATCTCCACCTTGCGGCCGCGCTTCTCCGTCAGCAGTTCTTCCAGCGGCTCGGCATCGTCCAGCTCCACCGCCACGTGTATGTGCGCCGGCACCGGTTGCACGCCGCCGTAGAGTTGCATCATCAAGCTGGTGAGAAACTCCTGCGCGTCGTAGTCGTCCACCTCTTCCCAGAACAGCTCGCGCCGGTCGACAATGCGGCCGTTGCGCAGGTGGAAGATGTTCACCGCCACCAGCGGCGGCTCAGCGTGTACGGCGTAGATGTCGGTGTCGTCGCCGGATGCCGCGGCCAGACGCTGCTTGTCGTCCATCTCTTCCACGGTTGCGGCCAGGTCGCGCAGCGCCGCCGCGCGTTCAAACTCCAGCGCCTCTGCCGCGCGGTCCATGCGCGCACGCAGTTCATCAGCCAGGTCCCGCGTGCGCCCTTCCAGGAACAGGCGCGCGTCGCGCACCTTCTCGGCATAGGCTTCTTCAGTGACGAGCCCCGCCACGCACATCCCCGGGCAGCGCCCGATGTGATACTCCAGGCACGTGTGCGTATGCGTACGCGTCAGGTCGATGGTGCACGACGGAATCTGAAAATGGCGGTGGATGAACTTCACCAGCCGGTGCGCCAGATTGCCCGGAAAGTACGGGCCAAAGTACTGCCCGTCCTTGCGCACGCGCCGCGTCACGTAAACGCGCGGCCAGCGCTCGTTGGTCAGCTTGATGTAGGGGTAGGTCTTGTCGTCGCGCAGCAGCACGTTGAAGCGCGGCTGGTGCTGCTTGATCAGGTTGTTCTCCAGCGCCAGCGCTTCTTTCTCGTTGCCTACCAGGATGTAGTCCAGCTCGCGCGCGGCCTCAATCAGCCGGCCGGTCTTCGCTTCGGCCAGCCGTTGCGACGAAAAGTAGCTGCGCACCCTGTGGCGCAGGCTCTTGGCCTTGCCGACGTAGATCACCGTTCCGGCGCCGTCGCGGTATAGGTATACGCCCGGCTCCAGGGGCAATTGCGCGGCCTTCTCACGCAGCTCTTCCAGACGGGGATTCATCGTGGTGCGGCCTATAATTGAATTGTGACACGCGTCGTTCCGCTGCTTGTTCTGCTGGCCGCGTTGGGCTTTGCCCAGCAGGAGCAGAAGCCGGCGCCTCCGCCGCCGGAGCAGCAGCATGCCGAGCCCGAAGAAGAAGACGTCACCGAAAAGCCGAAGGAATACACCTTCAATCCCATCCAGGCCGCCAACGAGATGAAGGTGGGCCGCTTCTACATGCACCGCGGTAAGCCCAAGGCCGCCGCCGGGCGTTTCGAAGAGGCCACGAAGTGGAATCCACAACTGGTCGAGGCGTGGCAGGCTTTAGGCGATGCGCGTGAAAAGCTGCGCGACTTCAAAGGCGCGCGCGAAGCCTATGAAGCGTGCCTCAAGCTTGGCCCGGACAAAGACGTCAGCAAACGCCTGTCCAAGTTGCCGAAAAAATAGCCCTCAGGCCGCCTCTTCAATCGAGATCGTTAATCGCTTGCCCAGCACACGAAAAGCCGACTCCAGTTGATCCAGCCGCGACGCGTGGCCCAGGTCAAGCAGCCTGTCCACCTGCGGGAGATGGCAGTTCAAACGGCGCGCCATTTCGGCCTTCCCGATGCGTGCCGTGCGCATGGCTTCATACAGCGCCAGTTTGGCCTCGGTCAGCGGCGGCAGCGTTACGGCTGTGCCACGACCCGGCCCAGCGTCCGGAGCTGGAATAGCCCGTCGGTCTTCGATATAGCCCATCAATGCCGTCTCGATAGCGTCCACGGCCCGAAGCAGGGCCTCGGCGCGATCGTCGCCAAACGTGTGTGCTTCCGGAACAGCCGGCACATCCACCAGGATTGTGTCGTTCGTGTCTTTTGAGAGTCTGACCCTATAGCGCAACATTGGCATTCTCTTGCCTCAGCCCGAGGTCTTTCTTGATTCGCTGCACCAAGCCCTTGCCGAGCTCTTTGCCCGCGCCATGCATCGGCAATACCGATGTCCGCTTGCCCAATTGGACGTGCAGATGGCCACCCTTGCCCGGAACGAATGAACAACCCATCTGTTCCAGCCAGCGCTTGAACTCGGCGCTCGTCACGCCTTGAGCATAGAACAGATGTGTTGTGTTGGCAAGCCGCTACACCGTAATCTCCAGCGGGTTGCCCGCGGTGTCGGCCACGGTCATTTCATACATTCCGTCGCCCGTGCGCCGTGGCGCGCTGAGTATCGTCACGCCGGCTTCTGCCATCTCCCGGTAGAGCTGATCGACGGCTTCTTCCGATCCCATCGAGATGGCCGTGTGCGCCATCCGGGGTTGTTCTGCGGGGCATTGCATGATCTCGATCTGCGCTTCGCCGCCCAGGCTGAGGAAGTAGCTCTGCATCGGCCGCCGCTTGCTCTCGTAGTGCTCGCCCGCGCGCGCCGCGAACCAGCGTTCGTAAAACGCCCGCGCGCGTTCCAGATCGTCCACCCACAGCGCGACGTGCGATACGCGGCTCAATGCCTTGTCAACCATGCTCCGATTATCGCTGGTCGCGCCGACGCCACTCCTTACGGATCATCTGCAGCAGGCGCCGCGCGCCGGCCTCGAACTCGGGAAACAGATCCACGTACTGCGTCTCGCGCTGGATCTGGCGCGGCACCCGGCACTCATCCAGCCGCACGGGAATAAAGAAGATGTCGTCGATCGGCGCCGCGCGAGCGCAATCCAGCGCATAACGCATCTCGCTTTGAAACGTGCCGCGCTTGCGGATGGCGCGCGTCGAAAGGCACGCCACGAAAAAGTCCGCCGTCTCGATGGCGCCCTCAATCGCACGCGGCCAGTTCTGTCCGGGCAACAGTTTGCGCCGGTCCATCCACGGGTCGCAGCCTCCGCGCGCCAGGCGCGTGTAGAGCGCGCCTACCGTCGTGCCATCCTCGGCCGCGTAGGCCAGAAACACCTTCGGCTTGGAGCTGGGCCGGAACTCCACATCGCCGCCGGGCGCCGGCTGGAACACGCCCAGCCGTTCAATTTCCACGCGACGGCCTTCGCGCAGGCTGCGCCGGATCACGCGGGACATCTCGCCCGCCGGCATCACATCAGCGCGCGCCACGCCCGCTGGCCCTCGTCTTCTTTTCGAAGTGGAACGACGTCTTCGGTCCTGGCACAAGCCGTCCCAGGCCCGGCAGGCTCACGGTTTCTCCTTTCTTCAGCCGCTTCAATATGTTCTCCACTGCGCGGTCGAGCTGGTCAGCAATCTCAGGCTGGCGGGCCGCGTCGTGATTCATCAGTTGCACGAGCGTTTCTTTCTCCATTGCCCGAGATGATCCCCCGGCTCCGGTGGCCGCCGGACGTCCACCCGCGCAGCCCGCCTCAGGAACCGGTCCAAAATCAGTGAATTGCGCCGCGCGGATTTTTCTTTGAGTGCTGTCACCGCAGGCGGCGATAGGATGAAATTATGGCTCTGATTGCGGGTATACACCCTGTGCGCGAAGCCCTCCGCGCCGGCCAACCACTGGACCGCGTACACATTATTCAGCCCGCCACTGGGCCGCGTCTGCAGGAGATTGTCGAGCTTTGCCGTAAGGCGCGCATCCCGGTGCGCTTTGAGTCGCGCGACGCGCTGGATCGCATGGTGAAAGGTGTTCCGCACCAAGGCGTTGCGGCTGTGCCTTCGGCGCAGACGGCGTGGACGCTCGACGCTGTGCTGCCGCAGGCCAAGCTACTGGTAGTGCTTGACGGTGTTGAAGATCCGCACAACCTCGGCGCCGTCATCCGTACCGCACATGCAGCGGGCGCGTCGGCCGTGGTCATCCCGGAGCGCCGCGCCGTGGGCCTCACTGAAAGCGTGGCCAAGTCGGCCGCCGGAGCGTTGGCCGTGCTGCCGGTGGTCAAGGTAACCAACGTCAACCGGACGCTGGAGACGCTCAAGGAGAAGGGCTTCTGGATCTACGGCGTAGACGAGCGCGGCACGGAGCCCTACTACAACGTGGAGATCACGGAGCCGGCCGCGCTGGTGTTCGGCGCCGAAGGCCACGGGCTGCACGAGCATACGCGCCGCCACTGCGACTTCCTGTTGCGCATTCCGATGGCGGGCCAGATTGCGTCGTTGAACGTGAGCGTGGCGGCGGGGGTGGTGCTGTTCGATTGGGCGCGACGGCGCGCATAGTACAATCTAGTTTCATGCGTAAAAGCACCGTTTTTACCCTCGTAGCGCTGCTTTTAGGGCTCATTCAAGCGCTTACAGCGCGCGAACCGGTACGCGCTCGCCATGCGATGGTCACCGCACAGGAGCCTATCGCGGCCGATGTCGGCGTGGCGGCGTTGAAGGCGGGCGGCAACGCTGTAGACGCGGCGGTCTCGGTCGCCTTTGCGCTGGCCGTCACGCATCCTTCAGCGGGCAACATCGGTGGCGGCGGGTTCATGCTGGTGCGGATGGCCGACGGCCGCAGCGTGTTTTTCGATTTCCGTGAAATGGCGCCCGGCTCGTCGTCGCGCAACATGTACATCGGGCCGGACGGCAAGCCGACCGAGGATTCCGTGGCCGGTTGGCGCGCCTCGGGTGTGCCGGGCACGGTGCGCGGCCTGGAGGCGGCGCACAAGAAGTTCGGCTCGAAGCCCTGGTCGACGCTGGTGAAGCCCGCGGCCGAGTTGGCTGAGCGCGGCGTCGAGCTCAGCTACGCTGAAGCCCGTTCAATGTGCGGCTCGCGCAAGACCATGGCGCCTTATGCCGAGTCCAAGCGCATTTTCCTGAAAGACGGCGCCTGCTTCGAGCCGGGTGAGACGTTGCGCCAGCCCGAGTTGGCGGGCGTGCTGCGGCGCATTGCGGCCGAGGGCGCGCGCGACTTCTATGAAGGCGAGACGGCGCGCATCCTGGTCGAGGAAATGAAGAAGAACGGCGGGCTGATCACGGCCGCCGATCTCAAAGGTTATCGCGTAGTGGAGCGCCAGCCGCTCAAGGGCGAATATCGCAACTACACCATCCTCACCGCGCCACCGCCGTCGTCGGGCGGCATCGGTATTCTGCAGATGCTCAAGATGCTGGAAGGCTCGGGCTATGAGAAAGCGGGCCGCGGCGCGGCCGCGACGGAGCACTACATTGCCGAGGTGGAGCGGCGCTACTTTGCCGACCGTGCGCAGTATCTGGGCGACAGTGATTTTGTGAAAGTGCCCACCGCCGGGCTGCTGGATGCAGCTTACGTAGCGGCACGGCGCGCGTCTATCGATCTGGACCATGCCACGCCGAGCTCGACGCTGGGCGCGGGCCAGCCGAAGGGCGAGCCGGTGGAGACCACGCACTTCAACGTGATTGACGCCGCGGGCAATGCCGTGGCGATGACCTACACCATCAACAACAGCTATGGCTCCGGCGTCACGGCGCCACGGCTGGGCTTCCTGCTGAACGATGAGATGGACGACTTCGCCTCGCAGCCGGGCTCGCCCAACATGTTTGGGCTGATCCAGGGCGAGGCCAACGCCATTGCGCCGGGCAAGCGGCCGCTGTCGGCCATGACGCCCACCATCGTGCTGAAGGATGGCAAGCTGTTCATGACGCTGGGCGCGCCGGGCGGGCCGCGCATCATCTCGGGCGTCTTTCAAGTGCTGATCAACGTGCTCGATTTCGGCATGGACATCCAGCGCGCCGTCGATCAGCCGCGCCTGCATCATCAATGGATGCCGGACGTGCTGGCGTTGGAGCCGGGCTTCTCGCCGGACACACGCGCGCTGTTGGAGCAGCGCGGGCATAAGCTGAAGAGTATCGGTAATGTAGCGTCGGTGGAAGCGATTGAAGTTGAGGAGCCGCGGACCCGCCGGGTGGGCGATACCACCACGGCGGGCGGCAACGTCACCTCACGCACCAGTTGGCTGGCCGGCGCGCAGGAGGGGCGGGCCTCGGACAAGGCGGCCGGGTATTAAACAACGATGATAAGAGCGCTATCGACGCATGTGCTGACGCCGCACCGCCTGAATACGGTGTGGCTGGAACGGATCTACATGAGCGGTGTGCCGCTGGTGGAGATCTTTTGCGCGCGGCAGCATTTCGACTACCGCGACCGTTCCCAAGTGAACGAGCTGGGCTACTGGTTCGCCGATTCCGAACTGAAGTGCCACTCGCTGCACGCGCCCATGTTCAATGACGATTGCTGGGGCCGCACCGGCCCGTCCTCTGTGATCAGCATCACGGAGCGGGATAAGCCGAAGCGGCTGGCCGCGGTGGATGAGCTGAAGCGCGCCATTGAAGTGGCCGAGCGCATTCCGTTCCGCTACCTGATCCAGCACCTGGGCGTGGCGGGCGAAGAGTACGACGAGTTTAAAGTGGAAGCGGCCTTTTCGGCGCTCGAAGATCTCTGCCTGTTCGCCGGCCAGCGCGGCGTTGAAATCCTGCTCGAAAACATCCCCAATCACCTGGCCAGCGGTGAGCGGCTGAATTTGTTCAACGAGCTGACACACCTGAATTTGAACTACTGTTTCGACGTCGGCCATGCGCACCTGATGGAAGGCGTCGAACCGGCCTTTGCACTGATGCGCGGGCGAATCCGCTCGACGCACATCCACGATAACAACGGGCACGACGACCGTCACTTGTTTCCAACCCTGGATGCCGATGGCACTATCGATTGGGCTGCGGCGATGCGCGTGCTGAAGAGCATTGAGCAGCAAACACCGTTGCTGCTTGAGTTGAAGGACTCGGAGGCACATCCGCATCCGATCGAGTCCGCTGGCGAGATTTTCTCCCACCTGGAGTCTTACTGATGTCCGACTACCGTCGAATCACGATTGCAGAGGCTGCCCGGCACGCGGGCGAGCCGATTGAAATTGCGGGCTGGCTGTACAACCTGCGCAAGTCCGGCAAGATCATTTTCCCGCTGATCCGCGATGGCAGCGGCATCATGCAGTGCGTCGGCGTCAAAGCGCAGCTCAGTGAAGAGTGCTTTGAAGGGCTGAAGAATCTGACCCAGGAATCGTCCTTCATCGTGCGCGGTAAGCCGCGTCTGGAAGCGCGCGCGCCGGGCGGCGTTGAACTCGATATCGAAAGCGCCGAGATTGTGCAGCGCGTACCGGAAGAGACCCCCTATCCGATTACGCCGAAGGATCACGGCATCGAGTTTCTGTTCGATCATCGCCACCTGCACCTGCGCTCGCGCCGCCAGCACGCCATTCTCAAGGTGCGGCACGAGATCATCAAGGCCGTGCGCGATTACTTCGATTCGAACGGCTTCACGCTGGTGGATTGCCCGATCTTCACGCCGTCGGCCTGCGAGGGCACGACGACGCTGTTCGAAGTGAACTACTTCGACGACGAGAAGGTCTACCTGACGCAGTCCGGCCAGTTGTACAACGAAGCCACGGCGATGGCGTTCGGCAAGACCTATTGCTTCGGGCCGACGTTCCGCGCCGAGAAGTCGAAGACGCGCCGCCACCTGACCGAGTTCTGGATGGTGGAGCCGGAGATGGCCTATGCGACGCTTGAGGACGTCAAGCGCGTGGCCGAGGAGATGATCTGCTTCATCGTCGGCCGGGTGCTCGAAAACCGCAAGCTGGAACTGGCCGACCTGGAGCGCGACATCACGAAGCTGGAGGCGATCAAGCCGCCGTTCCCGCGCATCAGCTACGACGACGCCGTTGAAATCCTGAAGCGCAAGGGCAGCGAGATCGTCTGGGGCGGCGATTTCGGCGGCACCGACGAAACGCTGCTGAGCGAAGAGTTCGACCGGCCGGTGATGGTGGACCGTTACCCCACCGAAGTGAAGGCCTTCTACTTCCAGCCCGACGAGAATCGCCCCGAGGTGGCGCTCGGCGTGGATGTGCTGGCCAGCGAGGGCTACGGCGAAGTGATTGGCGGCGGCCAGCGTATCCACGACCTGGACCTGCTGCTGAAGCGCATTCAGGAACATAATCTGCCGCCGGGCGCGTTTGAGTGGTATCTCGACCTGCGCCGCTACGGCAGCGTGCCGCACGGCGGTTTCGGCATGGGCATTGAGCGCTGCGTGGCGTGGCTGTGCGGGCTGGAGCATATCCGTGAAACCATCGCGTTTCCGCGCATGCTCTACCGGACACGTCCATGAAGCGGACGCTGGCCATCCTGGGCGTGCCACTCGACCTGGGCGCCGGACGGCGCGGCGTCGATATGGGTCCGTCCGCGCTGCGCGTGGCCGGGCTGAACGCGCGGCTCGCAAGCCTCGGCTACACGGTGGAAGATCTGGGCAACGTGGCGGCCGCGCAGGCGGAAAGTGTGAAGCTGGGCGCGCCCACGGCTCGTTATCTGAAGAGCATTGCGGCGACGTGCAAGGAATTGGCCACGCGTGTGGAGAAGGCCGCCGCGCAGGGCCGTTTCCCGCTGGTGCTGGGCGGCGACCATTCGGTGGCCGTGGGCACGGTGAACGGCATGGCGGCGCGGCTTGAACGGCGCAAGCAAAAGCTGGGCGTCATTTGGATGGATGCGCATTCGGACATGAATACGCCCGAAACATCGCCGTCTGGAAATGTTCACGGTATGCCGCTGGCGGCGATTATCGGGCGCGGTCCGCGCGAGTTGACCCACCTGGGTGGGCGCTCGCCGGCCGTTGAGCCGCGCAACGTGGTGCTGGTAGGTATACGCGACGTGGACGGTACGGAAAAGGCGCTGGTTCACAGCTCCGGCGTGCGCGCCTTCACCATGCGCGACATCGACGAGCGCGGCATGCGCGCCGTGATGACGGACGCCATCGCGTTCGCCAGCCAGGGCACGGCCGCCATTCATCTGTCGCTGGATATGGATGGCATCGACCCGGACGAGGCGCCCGGCGTCGGCACGCCCGTGCGCGGTGGCATCACTTACCGTGAGGCGCACCTGGCCATGGAGATGCTGTGCGATTCGCGCCTGCTCGGCTCGATGGAAGTGGTGGAAGTGAACCCCGTGCTCGACGAGGCTAACCGTACCGCCCATCTGGCGGTCGAGCTGATCATGTCTGCGTTAGGGAAACGGATCTTATGAGCAAACTGAAGGTGGCCGTTGTTTATGGCGGCCGTAGCGGCGAACACGAAATCAGCCAACGCTCGGCGCGCTCCGTGCTCGACAATATCGACCGCGAGCGCTTCGAGCCCGTGCCGTTCGAGATCGGCCACGACGGCCGCTGGTCGCCGCACGCCATCCTGCCCGAGCCCGGCGCCAACCCGGGCATCGACGTGGTCTTCCCCGTGCTGCACGGCACATTCGGTGAGGACGGCACCATTCAGGGGCTGTTTGAAATGGCGGGCCTGGCCTACGTCGGCGGAGGCGTGCTGGCGTCGTCGGCCGCGATGGACAAGGAAGTGACCAAGCGGCTGTGCCTGGAGCGCGGTCTGAACGTGGTTGAATATGTCACTCAGCGCCGGGACGCTCTGAATGCGCAGGCGGCGATTGATGCGCTCGGGTTGCCGGTGTTTGTGAAACCGGCCAATTTGGGCTCGTCGGTCGGCGTACACAAGGCGCACGATTTGGCCGAGCTTGACGCGGCGCTCAACGACGCGGCCCGTTACGACACGAAGATCATTGTCGAGCGCGCCATCACGGGCCAGGAACTCGAATGCGCCGTGCTGGGCAACGACGATCCGCAGGCCGCGACGCCGTGTGAGATTCTGCCGTCGCGCGAGTTCTACGACTACGACGACAAGTATCTGCTGGACCGCGCCGACACCGTCATCCCGCCGCGTCTGCCGGAGGCCACTGTCGCGGAGGTGCGCCGCATGGCCGTGGAGTGCTTCAAAGCCGTGGAATGCAGTGGCATGGCGCGCGTGGATTTTCTGGTGGAGCAGCCCGCCGGCAAGGTGTTCATCAACGAGATCAACACCATCCCCGGCTTCACTTCCATCAGCATGTTCCCGAAGATGTGGATCCACGAAGGGATGACATTCAAGAGCCTGATTACGCGCCTCGTTGAGCTGGCGCTCGAACGGCACGCGCAGCGCCAGGCTTTGCGCTTCGAACGATGAGGATCCTGCTGGCGGCCCTCTTGATGGCCGGCGCGGCGCTGGCGCAGACGAAACGTCCGCTGCCGGATACGGCCGAGCTGGAACGCGAGCTGGGCCGTTTCCTGAACGTCTACACGATTGCTTTGGAAAACGCGGCCGACGCGCCGGACCCTGCCGCGGCGCTCTACGGCGGCGCCATTCCTGGCATGTTGCGGCGTCTGGATCCGCACTCGGTCTTCTTTGATCCCGATCAATATGAGCAGCTCCAGCAGATGGAGCGCAGCGTCTCGAAGGGCTTCGGCTCAGTGGTCAGCGTGCTGCCGGGACGCGTGATTGTGCTGCAAACGCTCAACGGTTCGCCGTCGCAGAAATCGGGCCTTGCGCCGGGCGATGAGATTGTCGCCATCAATCGCATCGGCCTGGCCGGGCTGGACCTGGAGCAGCTTGTGCAATTGCTCAGCTACACGCGCCAGCACAAGGCGGATCTGTTGGTGCGGCGGCAGGGCACAGCCAAGCCGCTGGTGCTGACGTTGACGCCCGAGGAGTTGCAGCAGCCCAGCGTCGATCGCGCATTCTTGCTCGCGGACGGCGCCGGCTACGTGCGGGCCACCAGCTTCGATAACGACACAGCCACGCTGGTCCACGACGCCATTGAGAAGCTGGGCGGCGCGAAGTTGCCCGGGCTGGTGCTGGACCTGCGCGACAATCCGGGCGGCGTGCTGCAATCGGGGCTGACGACGGCGGCGTTGTTTCTCGATCCAGGCCTGCGCATTCTGAGCGCGCGCGGCCGCAACACGGCCACCGACGACATTGATGTGCCAAAGGCCAACCAGCCGTACAAGTTCCCGCTGGCCGTGCTCGTCAATGAAAAGACCGCCAGCGCGGCCGAAATCGTTGCCGGCGCCATTCAGGACAGCGACCGCGGCGCCATCCTCGGCTCCACCACTTTCGGCAAGGGCCTGGTGCAGCGTGTTTACCCGCTCAGCGACTCCACCGGTCTGGCGCTGACCACGGCCTACTACTACACGCCCAGCGGGCGTTCCATTCAGAAGCATCTGGCGGGCGGTGAGCTCGACAAAGCCACCACCACGTCGCGGCCGGAGTTCAAGACGCGCGCCGGACGCACCGTGCGCGGCGGCGGTGGCATTGAGCCCGACGAGACAGTGCAGCCGCGCGCCTATTCGCGCTTTGAAAGCGTGCTGGAAGTCTCCGCCAGCTTTGCTGGCTATGCCACCGAATGGCTGGCCGGACACCGCGCCGACGCCAGCGCCTCAATGGAGATTACGGGCGAGATGCTAGACGATTTTCACCTCTGGCTGTCGCGGCGCAGCATCCAGCCGGGCGTCGCCGAATGGTCTGCCGAGCGCAGCTACATCGTGCGCCGCCTGAAGCAGGAGATTCTGAATCAGGCCGTTAGTGTAGCCGCGGGCGACGAGCTTGAGCTGGCGGCCGATCCGGTTGTGCAGCGGGCTCTGGCTCGGATTGCGGCTCGTTGAGCATCACCATCAGCGAGAAATAGAGCACCGGCGCCACTTGTAGCACCGGGCGGTCGACGGCTGCGGCCAAGTCCCATTCAATCTGGCCGGGAGAGCCCCATAGCCGCACCATCTCGGCCAGCAGGTACATCAGCGGCAGCACCAGCAGCGGCCAGGCGCTCCGTGCGGACTTTGCCCAGCGCAGTGCGGCGAACAGCAATGCGGCCATCAGCAGCGGGTGCGCCGGCAGGATGCCCAGCACTGCGAGATTGGTGCCCAGGCCGGTCAGCAGCGCGCTCAGCCGGTCCGTATCCGCCAGCAATGCGCCTGAAAGCGGCGCGCCAGGCGGGGCCAGAATCGAGTGGAACAGAATGGTGAGCGCCAGCACCGGCGCCGCTCCGGCCAGCCATGCCCAGATGCGCCCGCGAGCCATCCATGTGACGGCCAGCGCGGCGCAACCGGCGAACACGAGGCCTTCGGTTTTAGTGAAGGCGGCCAGCGACGCCAGCAACCCGGCCAGCATCAGCGTGGGCCGGTGCCAGTCCCGCCGCCCGGCCACGAAGGCGGTGGCGGTGGATGCCAGCATGAGCAACGCCAGCGGAAGGTCAGCGTACTGGCCCGGCGCGTGACGCCAGAAGGCCAGCGTCGACAGCAGCAGCACCGCCGCCGCGCCGCCCAGCGCCGTGCCGCGCAGTACCGTTACGCTTGCGGCCAGCAATCCAATTAATCCGAAAGTGACCAGCGCCGCCGCCGCAATGGGCGTCGCCGCTTGGCCGGATGTGCCGGTCTCGGCCCAGGGCCGCGCCACCGTGGCAGACCACAGTAGCGGGTATTCCGGATGGCTCTCGCCCAGCCTCGAATCCACCGCATTGCGCCACGATCCCTCGCCGGCCAGATACTTGGCGCGCAGGTTCCAGGTGGCGGCTGCGTCCCAGTTACCCTGCGGATTGGCGTCGCTGGCGTTATAGAACGACACCAGCAGGAACAGCGCCATTGCGCCGCCCGCGGCCGGGGTCAGCCACGTCTGGCGGAACGGCGTGGCGGGCGGCGTGCGCAGCGCTTCACCCGGTGCCGGCGTCAGGCGCTGCTTCCAAACCATCCACAGCCCGGCCAGCAGCACGATGTTGTCAGCCGCGAATGCGGCCAGCGCCGGTTTTACGCCTGCCCACAGCAACGCGAAGAAGAGCGCCCCTGTCAGCCCCCAGCCTGTCGCCAGCGCCAGCGTGGCTTCCATCGTCCACGCGGCCCAGCGCGGCGCTGTGCCGGCGCAGACTCTCGACGCGCGCACCCAGGGCCAGCCCAGCGCGCCACCGAACAAAAGCATCACCACGCCCATCATTCAGAGGCCTTCTTTTCGAACAGCACGAATCCGGAGCCAAGCCCTTGGACAATAACCAGCCCGCGCTGGGCCGCTACGGCCGGGGCGTACTGCGACCGCGAGAAAACACCCACCAGGTAGCGTGGCGACTCGCTATTCACCAGCAACCGCGGCGCCGCGCCATAACGCGTGGCGAAAAAGGCGGCCCGGCCCGGCGTCTCCGACTGCGGCATATCCGAGAAGTAGCCCACCTGCGTTCCCACGGGTAGCCGCTTGGCCAGCCCGGCAAAGTTGGTCTGGATCTCCATGACGTGAAACGCGTCGTGGTATTGCTGGTCGTTGTCGCGGGCGAAGCCGTAAAGCTGAAGCGCTCCGTAGAGGCCCACCGCGGCGACGGCGGCCACGCCTGCACTGTGAAACAAACTCATGGCTGAAGGGTCCTGGAATCAATGAGTATAGCGGGTCGCGCCGGACTAGAGTTCGCGCAGACGGCGCAGGCGGGCTCGGCGGCGCGCTTCGGCCCGCAGCACCTCGCGCTCGTCCAGGCCGAAGTAGTGCGCCACCTCGTGCCAGATGGTCTCCTCCACCAGGCGGCGCAGTTCGGCCGCCGTGCGCGTGGCGCGTTCGTGCGGGCCCTGGTAGATGGTGATCCGGTCTGGCGCCGGGCACGGATCTGAAGCCGAACGCTCGGTCAGCGGCCGGCCTTCGTACAGCCCCAGCAGGCCGGGTTCGCGCGGCTCCGGCTCGACCGTAAACACGACGTTGTGCAGGCGCGCGCGGAAGCGTGGCGGGATGATGTCGAGCGACTGCTCAACCAACCGGTCGAAATCGGCGGGCGGTAAGGCGGGCACCTCGCTTCGAGTGTATCCGGATTCAGCGAGAATCAATGTTATGGGTGACGAAAAGCTGCACGTGCTTCTGGAAGGTCTGGGCGTCGGCTCACTGCGGCGGCATATTTTCCTGTGTGTGGGCGACTCCTGCTGTACGCACGAGACCGGCCAGCAATCCTGGGAGTTCCTCAAGCGCCGCCTGCACGGCGTGCCCGGCGTCTACCGGACCCGCGCCAAGTGCTTGCGCGTTTGCCAGCAGGGGCCCATCGCCGTGGTCTACCCGGAGGGGATTTGGTACAAGGGCGCCACGCCGGAGGTGCTCGAACGGATTGTCGAGGAGCACCTCATCGGCGGGCGCCCTGTGGAGGAGTACGTCATTGCGCGCGACCCGTTGGGCCGTTGAGCGCTACTGATTGTTGGCCCGTTGCGGCGCCACCGGGGGCTTCGGCGGCTTCGGCACGGACATCTCGGCCGGGACCGTCTTGCGAAGCGTCAGCGTGCCGCGCCGTGTCGATAGCTTGATCTCCGGACCTGTGCCCGTTGATCCGTCCAGGCGGGCGCCGCGGTTCTCGGTGGTGGTCCTCAGACGTGAATCATAGTCGTTGGACACTTCGCCGCGGTCGGTGGAGGCGGCCACTGTGAAGCGCGCCTGTGCCGGCAGCGCCAGTTCGATATCGCCGGAGCGGGTCTTGACGTCGATCCGGCCCGCCGGTGGATGCGACTGGCTGATCTCGATGTCGCCGCGGTCAATATCCAACTCCATCGAATCGGTGACGTCGGTCAGGTGCACGTCCTTGCTCTTGGCCTGGATGCGCACCGGGCCCACCACGTTTTCCGCGTCCAGTGTCGACAGGCTCAACCGCAGTTCGCCGGGCAGCCGCGCGGCGTGAAACTCGGTCATCGAACTTTCGAAACGCACCGGCTTGGCCAGGTTTTTCATCGTGGTCTCGCCCGAGTAGGAGCCGTTGATCACCACCTGCCCGGCAATGTTTTCCAGTTCGATGTCGCGTCCGCGGCCCTTCAGCTCGACGTCGCCTTTGACGTCTACGGCGCGAATGATGTCGCTCTTGCGCGTGTCTACCTTGACGCGTCCACCGGCGTTCTGGACGCGCACGCCGGCGTTATCGCTGTTGATTGAAATCTCACCGTTGACATCGGCTACTTCGATATCGCCGTAGCGTCCGCGGAACTCCACTGAAATGCCGCGTGGCACGCTCAACTCCATGTCGGTGGTGACGCGTGGCCCGCTGCCGGTGTCGGGGGAAGCGGTGATGGTCAGCACCTCGCCGCTCTTGTTCAGTTGGACCTTGCTCTGCGCATTGGCGCGGTCGGCCTCGTCACGCGACATCGCGCGGACGGTTTTGCGGGCCGTCAGGCGCGCTTCGTTGATATCGGCGCCGGTGATGCGTACGCCGCCTCGCGGCAAGTCCACCACCACGCGGCCGTTGGCGGCCAGCGCCACGTTCGACGGCGGCTCGGCGTAATCAAAGCTCTCGCCGAACATGTCCACGCCGTCAATCCGGAAGCGGCCCAGGTTGTCGTGCGTGAAGCGCTGCACGCCCCACACTGTCGAGCCGATAATCGTCAGCAGGATAATCAGCGCCCACTCGCCGCCCGATACGCCGGCCGTGGGGGCCTCTTGGCCGCGGAAGTGCACAAAGAGAATTTCCACCAGCCGCAACACGCCCCAGACGATCAGCAGCACCGGCCAGTACGTCATGAACAGGTCGAACAGCGGCAGATCGGGGCGCAGATTCTTCATCAGAAACAGCACGCCGATGGCGATCAGAATCAGTGGTCCGACAAAGGAGATTCGTCTCATGGCGGTGCCCTCTTACAGCGGATTGCCGGCCGTCGGGCTGGAATTCTGTCCGGCCCGTAGCGCAGCCCGTTCAACCAGCTTCATCACGCCCAGCAGGATCAGCAGCGCCGGCCAGGTTTTCGAAAACCGGATGTCCTGGAAGCGGTGCAATGTCAGCAGGACGCCCAATGCGATCAGCATCAACGGGCCGCGGACGGCCCTTGCCAGCATGTAGGCGCGGTTCATAACGCACCTCCATCGGCTGGCGGAGGCGTCTGGTCATCGTTGTTCTTCGCAGCGGTGGCGCCGGTATCAGCCTTCGCTGTAATCCGTTCGTACAGCATCCAGGCGCCGCCGGCAATCAGCAGCACCGGCCAGAAGCGCAACACCTCTCGCAGATCGAGCAGATTCAGATTGTTCAGCAGGAACAACACGCCCAGGCCGATCAGCACCACCGGCGTTACCGGCACTCCACCGGTTGAGCTCTTGACGTTGACCAGCGACGAGAATTCGTCCACCGGCTGGCCCAGCATGCGGCGCTTGGCCGTGTGATAGGCCTCGAACGCCATATAGAACCAGAACACCGACAACATCAACCCGATCAGCGGCTCCAGCCCCCCGGCGGCGTTTGAGCTCAAAATGCTGATCATCAGTCCAAGGACCAGGACATGAACCAAGCCCTTGGCGTATTGCCCGTTGTAGATTGCGCCCACGCCCGGAATCATGCCCAGCAAAAAGGCTAAGCCGGGCGAAACGCCGGGCTGGGGCAAATTCGGAGCAGCGCTCGCGGCCGGCGCGGCGAACGTATCCGCCTTGGGTGCGTGTTCCTCGCAGAACACAGTACCGTGCGCCACGCGAGCAGTGTCCTCGGTCAACGGCTTGCCACAGGTGCGGCAATAGGCCGTCACGGGTTTGGTGGATTCTTCAGCCGTCATTGTCTTACCCTCCCATCGCTCTTCTTCCTCGCGCCATCACTCGGGGCTTTCAAATCGATCGGGCCATCCAACGCCGGAACATCCGGCTGTACGCGCTGCGGCGCCTGCGCGCCGGGCGCGGGGCGGGACTCGTCGGTCCCGCTCCAATCTCTGAGCGTCTGCTGCATCTCGTAAACCAGGCGCAGACTCTCGTAATACTTGCGGGCTCGTTCGCAGGTGCGGTAGGCCTTGTCTTCCAGCGTCGCCCACACCCGTGCCGGCTCCAGGTCGGCCGGCCGCAACTGGCGCACCGGAATGCCCGCAAAGCGCGCCAGCATCGAGAAACTCAAAATCGTCATCGCCATACCCATGGCGAATTTCGGTTGCAGCACCGGCTCCAGCAGACGGCCCAGCCAGTTGTGCGCCGCGTTGCGCCGCACCGGCGCCTGCTGCCCCTGGCGGGCTTCGTAAAGGATCTTGTTTACCAGGGCCGGCGGCGCTTCCACCTCGGCCGTCATGCCGATGAAGTCCAGCGCCTCGCGTGCGTCGTCCACCATTGCCCGGCAGGCCGCGCAGCTCGCCAGGTGCAGTTCCACCGTCGCGCGCTCCGGCGCCGACAGCGTTCCGTCCACGTAATCGCACAACAGGACTTCCAGGTCAGCGCATTTCATGGCGCCGCCTTTCTCTGGCGGAGGATCCGCGCCAGTTCGGCCCGTCCGCGATTCAGCCGGGACTTCACCGTGCCTTCCGGCACGCCCAGCACGTCGGCCACCTCGCGGTATTCCAACTCTTCCAGATCGCGCAGAATCACGGTCTCGCGCAGTTCCGGTGACAGGCGCGCCAGTGCAGCCTGTAACATCTCGCTCGCTTCACGTCCGGCCAGCATCGCGTCGGCGCGCCCGTCCGGCCCGGTCCGGCCGTCCAGCACGGCCAGTTGCGTCTCAATCGAATCCGTTGCGCGGTCCATTTTGCCGCGGCGATAGTTATCGATCAGCAGGTTGCGTGTCAGGCGGCTCAGCCACACTGTGAAGGAGCCCTCGCCTGCGCGGAAGCTCTTCACGGATTTGAACACGCGCAGAAAAACTTCCTGCGTCAAATCCTGTGCTTCGCTGTCGCGCCCTGTAAACCGGTAGCAAATGGCGTAAACACGCCGCGTATGCGCGCGGACTAAGTCCTCCCAGGCGCCCTCGTCACCCTGGAGGCAGCGCTCAACTAGTTGTGCGTCCAGATCAAGGTCACTCACGGTAGCGCGGCCCCATACCACCTGCGGAAGGCCTGTGCACGGGGACGCTAGCGCAACCGTTGCGCTCCGCCACCCGCCAGCCACAGACTGAGTCATCGCAGTCACAGCCGCCTTGCCCTCTCTCTGAAAGACCGTTTCGGGGTCCCGGAGCGGTTACGGGTAGTACTGTTCCGCTTCCGATGACCTCCAGATCTGCCTTCCAGTCTGTAGAACGAGGATTTATCATTAGAAGTTCGCTCGAATTGACGGAGCGGGCGGCCGGTCACCCCATTCTAAGCGAATCCGGGCCGGAAAGCGCCCTTGCGTGCCAGTTTCTTCGCCCTCGTGGCGGGACGGTGAGGTTTATAATCGCCAGAATCGCCCAGCTCGCACGGCGTTGCCACTTCAGCCTTTGGCTGATGGCGGCGCTCGTCGTTGCCGGAACGCTGCTGCTGGCCCGCCGCTGGTCGAACGAGGGATTCGAAATCCAGAGCTTTCTGCGCTCCGTGTCGGGCGCGGACTGGCGTTGGCTGCTATGCGCCTGGCTGCTCGGTCTGGCCAGCTATTACGGCCGGGCGTTGCGCTGGATGGTCATGCTCCGGCCGCTGGCTCCATCGGCCACGCGTTGGCAGGTCTTCCGCGCCACGGCCATCGGCTTCAGCGCTGTGCTGCTGGTGGGCCGTCCCGGTGAACTGGTCCGCCCATGGCTGATCGCCCGCGCCAACAAGGTGCCATTCCCCACGCAGATGGCCGTTTGGTTGATTGAGCGGATCTACGACACACTCACCATCTTTGCGCTTTTCGGCTACTCCCTGGCCGTCGTCAGCTACAGCTCGCGCTCTGTCGGACCGACCCTCGGCTGGGTGCTACAACGCGGCGGCTGGATTGCCGGCGTCACCGCCACGCTGTGCCTGGCCGTGCTCATCGTCCTGCAGAGCTACGCCGACCGCCTGGAGCGCCGGTTGACGGATGCGCTGGGCTTCCTTCAGGCGCATCACCAGGAGAGGCTGACGAAGCTCATTCGTTCCGCCGTGGAAGGACTGAGCGCGGCTCGCTCACCGCGCGCCACCGTACTGCTGGTCGCTTATACCGCGCTCGAATGGTTCGTGATCTATCTCTGTTACCTGGCGGTCTTCCGGGCATTCCCGGAGACAGCCGCCCTCGGAACGCCCGACGTGCTTGCCTACATCGGCTTTGTCGCATTTGGCAGCGTTGTCCAGTTGCCTGGCATCGGCGGAGGCTTTCAACTTGTTTCGGTAGCCGTGATGACGGAGTTGTTCCACATTGACCTGGAGCCGGCCACCGGCTTCGCTCTTGTTTGCTGGGCCGTGGCATTGCTCGGCGTCGCGCCCATTGGCGTCATCCTCGCTTTGTCAGAAGGATTGTCTTGGCGTAAGTTGTTGGAAATAAATCAGGAGACTGAGACGTGAACTGTCCCTTTTGTGGCTTTAAGGAAGATCGCGTCATCGATAGTCGCGAAAGCAAGGAAGGTGAAGTGATTCGCCGCCGCCGCGAGTGTCTACAGTGCGAACGTCGTTTTACTACATATGAAAGAATAGACGAAGTTCCCTATATGGTCGTCAAAAAGGATGGCCGCAGGGAGAAGTTCGATCGGCAGAAGGTCTTGTCCGGCTTGCTGAAGGCCTGCGAAAAACGGCCGGTCAGTATGACGAAACTCGCGGAACTGGTCGATGAGGTAGAGAGCCTGCTGACAGACAAGTTGGATCGCGAGATAAGTACTACAGAAATAGGTAGTCTCCTGATGCGGCGTCTGGCGGCGCTTGACAAGGTGGCCTATGTGCGGTTTGCGTCCGTTTACCAGGACTTCCAGGATCTTGATGCTTTCTTGAGCGAATTGAAGGACTTAATGCGGCTGAAGCGGGGTTGATGCCGTCCGGGCGGACGTCATTTGCGGTTGGCATGAAACGGATTTGCCTCTGAAGCATCCAATCGAATAGGACCTTAACACGGCAAGCAATCCGTGCTATGCTGATTCGGAGCGTCTGTCCGTCCTCAACACTAGCTCCAAGCCTGACGCTGCGCGGCGATTCTTCCCGTGGCGGCAAGAAAGAAAGGGAGGCGTGTCGCTAGTCCTTAGTCGAAGAGTGTTAGGCCGATGTAGCGGGCCGGTCTCTTCTACGGGCTCGATGGTGCCAACCGGGCTGTGCGGTGATTCGGATGCAAATTAATTCAATGGCCTCGATGTGGAGGATTTCCCTCAGTGGATCATTTTGAAGACCAGTTTCTTGCCGATTCCACCGATGCGCTAAGTCTGCCGTTTGAAGAAGAAGCTAATTTTTTCCATCCCGAGGACGTTCAGGAAGAAGAGTTCCAGTCCACGCAGCCGATAGAGGAGTCTATCTACACGGACGACCCAGTTAGGGTCTACCTCCGTGAGATGGGCGCCGTTCCACTGCTCACACGTGAAGGTGAGGTGGATTTGGCCCGCAAGATGGAGCGCGGCAAGCTGCGCATGCAGAAGGCGATCAGCCGCTCCATGTTGGTTCAGAACCAGATTGTGGAGCTGGTGGAATTGGTCCGTAAGGGCGCCGTCGAGCTCGACGACGTGGTCGAATTCGGCGAGATGGAAGAAGGTAGTTCAAATTACGACAAGCGTAATGAAGAACTCCGGCTGGAGCTGGAAAAGCTCGCCGCCTTCTTTAAGAAGCAGGAACAGTTGCGCGAGAAGTTTGATGTGGTTGCGGCTGCCAACAAAAAGGCGCGCCGCAAAGCGCAGGTAAAGTTCTATCGCGCCATGGTGGATACCTCACAGGCCATCCGCCGTATGCCGTGGCTCACTTACAAGTGGCGCCACTTCTCCACCGCGATTGAAAAGGCGGTAGAGGAGACCGGGCATCTCGATGCTGAAGTGCGCCGTCTGGAAGCTCACAAGGCCGAGAACCAGGCTCGCATCCGGGAGCTGAAGCGCGAGATTAAGCGCCGCGAGACGCAGGCGGGAGCGTCGCTGTCTGAATTGCGCCACTCGCTCACCATTATCCGGCAGGGTGAGCATGAGGCGGAGCGGGCCAAAAAGGACTTGGTGGAGGCCAACCTTCGCCTGGTGGTTTCGGTTGCCAAGAAGTATGTCAACCGTGGCCTGCACCTGCTGGATCTTATCCAGGAAGGCAACATCGGCCTGATGCGTGCGGCCGACAAGTTCGAATACCGCCGCGGCTACAAGTTCTCCACGTACGCCACATGGTGGATCCGTCAGGCCATCACGCGCGCCATTGCCGATCAGTCGCGCACCATTCGCATTCCGGTGCACATGAACGAGTCCATGAACAAGTTCCTGCGAGCCACGCGCGAACTGGAGAAAGAACTCGGCCGGGTTCCGACAAATGAAGAAATCGGACGCCGGATGGATATCCCGGTGGAGAAGGTCCAAAAGTTGAAGACCATCTCCCGCGACCCTGTCTCACTGGAGACCCCGGTCGGCCGCGATGGCGAATCGGCGCTCGGCGATCTGATTGAAGACCGCTGGGTGGGCTCGCCCGTGGATGCCGTAATTGACTCCAACGTTCGTGACGAGACGGCCAACATCCTGAAGACCCTGTCTCCGAAGGAGGAGAAGGTGATCCGGCTGCGTTTCGGCATCGGCTGCGAACGCGAACACACGCTGGAGGAGATCGGCCAGCAATTCGACGTGACGCGCGAGCGGATCCGTCAGATTGAGGCCAAGGCCTTGCGCCAACTCCGCTCGCCGGAGCGTGCACGGCACCTGCGTGCTTTGCTGGCGGCGCGCTAAGCGCGTTGCGGGCGATTGATCCAAAGCCAGACTGCAAATCCCATCCAGGGGATGAGCGTTGCCGCCAGGAACGCGGTTTGCCAGGCCTGTGCGTCGGCCAGCCTGCCGAACCAGGGCATTGAGATGGCGACGAACGCCGACCAGGCTCCGGCACCAATGCCGGCGATCAGTCCGGCGTTGCCCGTGGTAAAGACATGGGTGGCATAGCTTACGGTCAGAATGATGTTGCCGCCGGCGACGAACATGGCGAAGAAGAGCAGCGCCACCACTCCCGCGAAGCTGTGCACATGGCCCGCCGCCGCCAACGGAGTCATCAGCACGGCCGCCGCCAGCGTTAAGCGGCGGTAGACGGTCAGCGGATCGGATGAGGTGCGCCGCATCCGGTCGATGGCCCAACCCCACAGGAAATAGCCGCACTCCCAGCCGAGCGGTGGAATCCACAATACCGCGCCCAGCTCCAGTTGAGATTTGCCCAAGGCGCGCACGAAGTACAGCGGAGCCTGGTAGATGACAACAGCCAGCGGCAAGCAACCCAGCGCGTAAGAGGCGATGAAGGACCAGAGCCGGGGATCAGTGGGCCGGATGCGAACCGGGGCTGGCCCGGCGGCCTTTGCCGGCGCCTGGAAATGGACCTGCCGGCCCAACATGCTCCACCACAGAATCCAAATCAGGTCCGCCAGACCGGTGGCCAGGAACGCAGCGCGCCAACCCCACAGTTGATAGAGCGGCGTGATGATCAGCGGCGTCAGTACGGCGCCGAGCGAGCCGCCGCTATAGGCGATGGCGACGCCACGCGAGTGCAGACGCCGGGGTAGCGTCTGTACTACCGTCCGCAGTCCGCCGGGAAACGTAGCCCCCTCGCCGAAGCCCAGCAGAGCGCGCGCCGCGGCAAACGACAGCCAGCCCACGGCCAGGGCGTGCGAGGCCGAGGCTAGGCTCCAGACGCCAACGGCCGCCAGCATGCCCCAACGCACGCCATAACGGTCGAGCCAACGCCCCCAGAGCGGATTGGCAACCATATAGGCGATGGAGAAAGCTGAAATGATCCAACCGTACTGCTCGGCCGAGAGATGATTTTCACGCAGGATGGCAGGGGCCAGCAGCGCCAACGCATTGCGGTCGATGTAGCTGATCAGCGACACGGCCAGCATGGACGCGGTGGGAGCCCACAGCCGCGTACCGCTCAAGAGGCTTTATCCACTGGGCTGACCAGTTCGCTCACCGTCAGGAATTCGTAACCGGCTTCCACCCAGCGCGGCAAGAGTGTCCTGAGAGCGTCCAATGTGTTGGAGATGTCCGGATTGTGCACCAGTTCACGGCCGTCATGGAAACAAAGGATGGAACCGGGCGCGACGCGCGGTCCAACGTACTGCACAATGCCATCGGCGGGCAGTTTCCAGTCGCGTGCGATGGTGGTCCATAGCACTGCCGTCAGCCCCAGCTTTTGTTGTGCGACGCGGAGTCCAAACCAGCGCACGCCGAAAGGCGGCCGGAAGAGCTTGGGCGTGCGTCCGGTGGTGTCCCTGATCACCTCTTGCGCGCGGGCCAATTGATCGTAAATGAACGACTGGGAGCGCATCACGAACGCTGGATGAGTATCGGAGTGGTTGGCGATTTCATGCCCTTCGGCCGCAGCGCGCTGCGTGAAGCGCGGCAAGCGCCGGACATGGTGGCCGCACTGGAAGAAGGTGGCATGCACGCCGTAGTCGTGCAGCAGGGTGAGCAGGTCGCCAGTGGATTCGCTTGGCCCGTCATCGAAGGTCAGGGCGATGGCGCGCCGCGCCGCCGGCCCTTTCCAGACGACTGGTCCGAATAGCCGTGCAGAGCGCCCGCGCACTCCGTAAGCGAGTACGCCGGCTCCAGCCAAACCGGCTCCGGTAATGATCTCAGCGATCACTGAACAGGCAGTTTAACACGAGGCGAACAGTATCAGGCAGTCTCGGTGGCGGCCGCGTCGGCCAAGCCGCGCTCCTCGATTTCGATTTCGCGCATACGGAACTTCTGCACCTTGCCCGTCACAGTCAACGGAAAAGCGTCTACGAAGCGCACGTACGCCGGGATCTTAAAGTAGGCGATCTGCCCCTGGCAGAACCCCTTGATTTCAGCCTCATCCGCCGTCTGGCCGGGCTTCAGCACAATCCAAGCCGAAACCACTTCTCCCAGCCGTTTGTCCGGAATACCGATCACCTGAACGTCGGCGACTTTCGGGTGCGTGTAGAGGAACTCTTCGATCTCACGCGGGTAAATGTTCTCGCCGCCGCGCAGGATCATATCCTTCAGCCGTCCGGTGATGCGGATGTAGCCGTCCTCGCGCATCACGGCCAGATCGCCCGAGCAGAGCCAGCCATCAGGGTCGAACACCTCGGCGGTGGATTTAGGGTCGGCGTCGTAGCCTTTCATGACACCGAATCCCTTGCAGCGTAACTCGCCCACCTCGCCGCGGGCCACCGTCTCGTTATTGTTGGGGTTTGCGATGCGGATCTCGGTGGCGGGCATCGTGCGGCCGACGGTGGAGCAGCGCAGTTCTAGCGCGTCGTCGGTGCTCGACATGACGTTCACCGGCGCGCACTCGGTCTGCCCATAGCAGATGGTGATCTCCGGCATGTGCATTTCGTTCACCACGCGCCGCATCACTTCAATCGGACACGGCGAGCCGGCCATCACGCCGGTGCGCAGCGACGTGCAGTCGTAGGTAGCGAAGTCCGGGTGTGACAACTCGGCGATGAACATGGTGGGCACGCCGTAGACCGAGGT
>CAYZIX010000031.1:0-34084 GCA_964478395.1 uncultured Candidatus Solibacter sp. | reverse complement strand
CTAACGTAGGCGTACTTGTTCAGTGTCTGCGGATCAGTGATATCGGCATACGGCAGCGCGGTGTTAGTCTCGATATCCTGCCCCGTAAACGCGTCTACGATTCCACCCTTAAACTCATCTGGCGTCGTAAATCGTCCCTGCGCTCCCGAGAAGTACCTCGCCCCGAAGTAATCCAACCCCGTCTCGGCATCTCGTTCTTTGCCGGTGAAGCGCTGGCGAGGGTTGGTGGCGTCTTCAGCGCTTTCGTAAGTTCCGGCTGGGCGGCCACCGTAGCCAGTGGGCAGAGTGGCCCCAAACGGGAGATAGTCCATGCGTTTGGAGACCGTGAGCGTGGCGCCGTCGATGACGGCGCGGGTAGAGCCGAGGTGATCGGCCGCAAAATACTGCGTGCCGGCGGCGACCGTGGCGCCGCCATATTCGGCCGCCAGATGGCCGAAGGCGTCGTAAACGAACACCGTACTGCCCTTTTTGACGCGATGGCCCTCGGCGTCGTATGTAAAGCTCTGGCTGGAGGTGGAACCGCTGACGGTGAAACTGCTGCCGGTGAGAAGGTTTTCGGCGTTGTAGTCCCACGAAAAGCCGCCGATTGTCTTCAGATTGCCGGCGCTGTCATAGGTGCTCCCGTTCAGAGTGAGCCGGTTGGTGGCGGCGCTGACGTCGGACGCCAGCGTGGGCTCGAAGACCGACGTCGGGACGGACTTGGAGACCGGGACGATGCGATTGCCCCACTGATCGTAAGTGTAATGCTGGCACGGAACGGAGCTCGAGCTGGTGCAGACGGGAGCAGTGACCGCCGTGCCCTGCTCGATCATGTCCGTGATGCGATTCACGCCGTCATAATTGTAGCTCTGGACGGTGGAGAAGGTTCCTTGCTGGATGGTCTGGCTGCGGATGTTGCCGTTGTTGTCGGTGGTGCCGTAGTCGTAGGCGAGGCGGAACTGATCGGCCGCGCCCAGGCAAGCGGCGGCGTCGGCAGTAGCACCGACACGGATGCCGGTGGGCTGGAGGCGCGTGTTGTAACACCACTGCTCGAAGAGGCCGCCAGCGGCGGCGGCGGAGCCGCCGAAGCGCTTTTGGAGCAGCGCCCCGCTGGGTGAGTAAGTGGGCGACAGGCTCCGCCTGATACGGCCGGTTGGCGCCTCTGACTTTCGGTTCATTCTCGTCTTCACCTGACGCTAAGCCATTGATAAATTGCGCCGCCTCGGCGCCGTTCCGCTCCTCCAATCCAACCGGGCCTCTCGCCGCCCCGTCGCCTCCCACCCGCAATTTCCGCCCGCATCCACTTCATTCTAAATTACTTCTTCCACCTCCAGACGTCTAGTCTGAAGTCCCCTGAAAACCCGAATCCAGCGAAATCCGCAGAGCCGGTTGCCACCTTCGCCTGGACTCCAAGGCTTGAGTTGATTGCCATGCACCGTTTGTTCCTCCATTGGCCACCCGCGCCACAGGCGCGGCTTTCATCCCTCGTTGTGCCGGCGCCAGGGGCGAAATGAGGGATGAACCGCGGTTTCGCCTTTTTCTTCTGGTTCTTTTCAAGGACTTACCACCAACTTTCCAGCCCGCTCAAATCGGCCGTGCGATTCTTACGCTCGGAGCAATACGTTTTATGGCGCGCATTCCGGCTGCAAAACAGATCGAGGTTTTTGAGCATCGCCTTTACGCGAAATTTCCCTGTCTCACCAATGCCGTCGGCAAGGCCGTGTCAAAGCTCTTCGTCCAGTCCGGCTCCCCCACCCATCGGACAGCCGAAAATGATGAAATCCCGCCAGGCCCCGAGAATGGCGATCAACTTCCACCGGATCAACTATTTAACACGTCCGATGCCGCAAAATTCGAACCTGAGAACCCGAACTTGAAACGCCCCCGTTCGTCCGTCGTCCGCATCCACGCCTGTCCGGTGTATACTCCAACCGATCGCACTCGAAGAGCGCGCATTATGACCAGACTCGCACTGCCTTTCATCATGGCCTTGAGCCTTGCGTGGGCCCAGGGCGCGGAGCTGTTCGTGTATTTCGGAACGCACACGGCGGCGCCAGGCGTGGGCTTCTCCATCGCGCGCTTCGACACGGCCACAGGCGTGTTGTCGAAGCCCGAGTTCCTGCTGGAGGCCGCCGCGCCGGCGTTTTTCGTCATCCATCCGGACGGCCGTCATCTCTACGCGTCGAATTCGATTAAAACATTTCAGGGCGAGCCTGTCGGCGCGGTCAGCGTTTACGAAATCGACCGCGCAACCGGCAAGTTGACGCTGATCAACCAGCAGCCCAGCGGCGGCGCAGACGCCAACTACGCGGAACTCGACCGCACCGGCCGCTACTTCTTCACCGCCAACTACGAGGGCGGCAGCATCGCGGCCTTCGCCCTGCGCCCCGACGGCGGCATCGGACGGCGCACGGCCTTTTTCCAGCACACGGGCTCAAGCGTGAATCCGCAGCGCCAGCGCCACGCCTACGCGCACTCCATCCGCATCGATCCAACCAACCGTTTCGTGCTGGTCGGCGACTTGGGGCTCGACAAGGTGATGATCTACCGTTTCAACGCCAAGGACGGCACGATGCAGCCGAACGATCCGGACTCTGTCACGGTGCCGCCGGGCTCCGGTCCGCGCCATCTGACGTTTCATCCCAATGGCCGTCTCGTCTACGTGCTGACCGAGATGGGGAGCACCGTGATCGTTTACGACTGGGACGCGCGCCGCGGCGTGCTCACGCAGAAGGAGATTGTTTCGACGCTGCCCGAGGGCTTCACGGGCGTCAACAACTGCGCCGAGATCCGCGTCCGCCCGGACGGGCGTTTTCTCTATGCCTCCAATCGCGGCCACGACAGCATCGCCGTGTTCGCGATTGATGAGAAGAGCGGTCGGCTCAAGCTCGTTGAGCACACGCCGTCGAGCGGCAAGTCGCCGCGCAATTTCGAGTTCGACCCCACAGGGCACTGGATGCTCGTGTCGAACCACGCCAGCGACAACGCGGTGGTGTTCAGTATCGACAAAGCGACGGGCAAGCTGACGCCGGCGGGCGAGCCCGTCACGCTGCCAACGCCGTTCTGCGAGCGGTTCCTCGCCATTTCGCGATAAGGATAGAAACATGCTCAGGCAATCGATTACGTTGATTCTCGCCGTGACCTGCGCGGTGGCGGCCCCCAAGGCGGTGAAGACGGCGACGGGCCCCGTGGCGGGTGTCGCCAGCAGCGACGGGATGGTGATCAGCTACAAAGGCATCCCCTACGCCGCGCCGCCAGTGGGCGAGCTGCGCTGGCGCGCGCCACAGCCGGCCAAGCGGTGGAGCGGCGTGCTGAAGGCCGATCACTTCGGCTCGTCGTGCATCCAGGCGCCGAACACGCCGTTCGGGCCGTACACCAGCGAGTTCCTCTACATCGCGCCGGTGAGTGAGGACTGCCTGTATCTGAACGTCTGGGCGCCGCGCGCGGCACGGAAGGCTCCGGTGCTGGTGTTCATCCACGGCGGAGCGTTCAATAGCGGATCGGGCGACGTTCCGGTTTATGACGGCGAGCCGCTGGCGCGGACGGGCCTGATTGTCGTGACCATCAACTACCGTGTGGGCGTGCTGGGCTTTCTGGCGCATCCGGAGTTGACGGCGGAATCCGCTCACCACAGCTCCGGCAACTACGGACTGCTGGACCAGATTGCGGCGTTGCAGTGGGTGAAAGCGAATATCCGCGCATTTGGCGGCGACGCCGCGCACGTAGCCATCGCGGGCCAATCGGCCGGCGCGCTCAGCGTGGAGGCGCTGATTGCCAGTCCGCTGGCCAAGGGCCTGTTCAGCGCCGCCATTGCCGATAGCGGCATTGGCGGACGCGTGTGGCCGCTGCGGTCACTGGCCGAGGGCGAGAAGTGGGGCTCGAACATCGCGCAGATGTTGAAGGCGTCCTCAATCAAGGAGCTGCGCGCGCTGCCGGCCGGGGATCTGCTGCCGAAGGGCCGCAACTTCGGAACGTTCGGGCTGGTGATGGACGGCTGGGCGCTCACCGGCAACCCGAAGACGCTCTCGGAACAGGGCAAGGACAACGACGTGCCCGTGATCACCGGCTATCAGGCCGACGATGGCGGAGCCGGTACCGGCGCAAACATGGGCGAGGAGTTCGCGAAGCTCTATCCGGGTGGGACCAAGGAAGCGCAGAAGGCCGCCGCGCGGGACCGCGCGCGCGTGGGAGCCTACCTGTGGGCGCTGAAGCGCGCCGCCAGCCACAAAAGCGGCGTCTACACGTACTTCTTCGACCGCGCCATTCCCTGGCCGCAGCATCCGGAGTACGGCGCCTTCCACACGGGCGAGATTCCGTACTGCTTCGGCACACTCAAGACGTTGGACCGCCCGTGGGAGCCCGTGGACTTCCAGGTGTCGCAAATGATGATGGCTTTCTGGAAGAACATGGCGGCGAAGGGCGATCCGAACGGCGGCGCGGCGCCACGCTGGGCTCCGGTGGGCGCGGCGTCACCCGTAACCATGCGGCTGGGCGCGCAGAGCGGAATGATGCCGGTGGCGGACAGGGAGAGGCTGGAATTCTGGAAGCGGTATTTCGCCGCGCCGGGGCGATAGACGCTCACTTCCCACCGAGAAAGCCCTTCGTCGACCGCCAAGCGCGGCGGATGGCGTTGGATGTCTTCTTGTCGGCGGTGCCGAGTGCGGAGCCGGTGTGGCTGGTGGCCGTGCCCAGCGCCCCGATGGTCTCGCTGCCGGCCAGAAATACCGCCTGCGTGGGTTGCATGACGTTGGCCACTTTGGCAGGCTCAACCGGGAGCGTTTCCAGGCGGGCGAACAACACCGGCGTGAAATCGGGCCCGAGTTTGGAGCGCAGCAGGCCCCATTCGCGGCGGTTCACCCACTCCGCGCCAGCAAGCGGCGCGCCCTTCTGGCCAAGATTGATGACACGCGCGACGGGAACCTCGATCATGTCGCGGCAGACGTCGCCGTCACAGGGGCTCGCATTGCAAAGCTCTAGCGTGAGAAACGACGCGTGCTTACCGTGGCTGGCCCAGATGTGGGGGCCATTGCGCTCGGCGGCCAATGGCAGGGCGCGTGCGGCGTTGCCCGAATCGCACGGCGTGCCCTTGTGGCCGGAGGCGTACCAGTAAAGGGCGCGCCAGCCGCCTTCACCGTCGTCGAGCAGGGCCGAGACGTGCTCGGCATCGAGTTTGTGGCCGACACGGCCGCAGTCGCGCGTCCAGAGGTGGAAATAGTGCAGCTCGATATAGCGATGGCCAGACAATTCCACGGGGAATGCCTGGCCATAGAGCGTACCGTTGCGGGCGATAGCGCCTTTTGCGCCGAATTCAGCCGGAATTTTGTCGCAATCCGTGCGGCTGACGTGCAAGCGCGGTTGGAACTGCGCCAGCAGGCGCGCCTCCAGAGCATCGTCCAGACCGTCGTGATCCACATCGGCGGCGAACACGAGCAGCAGGGCGAAAACGGCGGTCATTTAGAGCAGCTTTTCGAGTTCGCGCATCACCTCGAAGGCGTCGGCGACATAGAGCACGTCGGCCTTGCCGCGCGCCCAGCCGCAACCGGCATCGAGATTGATGGCACGGCGTTCGTTGATGAAGCGCCAGCCCACCACGTGCGGCTCTTCACCGTGACAGCAGGTGGCGAGGCCCTTCTTGTGACGCGGCGTGGAACCGGTCTGGCCCACCTGGTGCATGTGGGTGAGGAACGGCAGCACGGCCTGGCCTTCGCCGGAAAGATCGACCAGCGACTTGGAGCTGCCGAGCGAGCTCTGCGTCTGCTGTACGAAGTTGAGGATCAGCGTGGCGGCCTCGTCGATGTGCGGGGCGCCGTCCTTCTGCTTCTTCGTCCAGCCGGCGCCGGCGACGAAGAGCATTTGGGCGTTGGGCCGGATGGTCTGCTGATCGGCGGCCAGCGATTCGAAGCCCGTCACGGTGGTGCGGGTCTCGACGGCCACATTCAGCAACTCCGGCGCGGCGCCGGCCTGGGCGGCTTCAGCGGGCTGCGAACCGGGCTCGATGAGCAGAATCCAGGGACGAGTCGAGCGCGAGAGCTTGGCCTCCATGCGCTGGCGATAGTACCAGCGCTGGACGGTGAGGTCCGCGCTCAAGCCGACCACATGAGTTTCGCAGGCGCCCTTCACGCGGGCGGCTACGCCCGGCAAAGCGCGCGCGAAACGCAGCGTTCCCGGAGCGAGCACCAATTGCGCGCCGGAGGCCTTGACGGCCGCCTCGCAGGCGGCGGCGTCGGTGGCATAGCGCGATTGGGCGAAAGCCTCGCCATCGACGGCGAAGCACTTCCCTGCTCCGGCGGAGGCGGACTGAGCGGCGGCGGTTGAGCCGGCGCCAATGACGGCCAGATCGAATTCAGCGCCGAGCGAGCGCGCCAGAGTGAGCGTTTCCAAGGCGGCCTGCGGGAGCGCGCCATCGACGGTGTGCAAGAGTACGAGAATCTTTTCCATGTCGGCGGCTCCTTCTACTGCTTGATCCATTCCGCGATTTCGCGCGCGATGTCGGCGGCGGGCGTGTCCTTGACGATGCGCGTCTGGCGCGTCACGGCGGGCAGCGCCACGCTGGCGAAGGAGAGCTCCGACGCCAGCGGCGTGGGCTTGGCCTTCTGCAGGGCGGGCATCATGGAGCGCATGTTGGCCATGCCGGTTTGCGGGTGGTTGGGCGGCTCCGGCAGATTGCCGGTGGCCCAGGCGAGCACGGCAGGCGGCGCCGAGCAGCGCACCAACTGATGCTTACCACCTTCGACACGCTCCTTCACAATGAGCGCGCCGTCAGCGTCGATCTTCAACTCATCGACAGCCAGGAACTGCTCGGTAATACCCAGGAATTCGCCGACCATCTGCATCACCACGCCAGCGCCGCGCGTGGCCGATTCCCAGCCGCCGAAGACGAGCAGTTGCGAACGGTCGACATCCGGCAATGCGGCAATGGCTTCAGCGAGCGCCTTGGCCACGGAAACCGAATCCGTGAAGCCGCCACCGGGGCCGTCGAGCGCCACCAACTGGAAGGGCAACTTCTGCGCGATGGTCATCATCACCTGCTGGAGCTTGGCCTTGGGCGCCAGGCTGACCACCGTGATGGTGCTGCCGGGCTGTTGCTTGGCCAAGTGCGCGGCCTCGAACAGCGCATGGCCGGCCCAGGGATCGAACACGGCCGGCAACATGAGCTCGTTTTTCAGGCCGGGGCCGGTGGGCGTAGTGACCGGCTCAAGGGTTTGGAGCGGGTCGGGCGCCAGCCCGCCGCAAACAACAATCTTATACGGCATAGTGATCAGTTCTCGTTTAGTTCTCCGCCGAGTGCAGGCCGCCCGGGGCGGCGCAAAACTCGATGTTCGATTCGGGACAGTTCCACAGGCAGGCGCCGCAGTGGACGCACTTTTCGCGGTCGAAAGCCGGCACGCCGGTGGGCGCATCGGGCGAGACTCGTATGGCTTCACCCGAGCAGATTTCAATACAGAGATGGGACGCGCAGCCCTCGCAGACTTCGGCGCGCCGGAAAACCACATGGTTGGGGAACTCGGACGGCGCCTGGACTTTGCCGCCCATCAGCAGCGCGTCCTGGTGCGACACCAGCAGCGCGCCATCGTACTCAATCTTCGGCCAGCCGCAGAGGTCCATCAGCGCATCGTGGAGCGGACGGCCCTCGTGGCGCGAATGCTCACGCGCCTGGTCAATCTGGGCGCGCGACAGGCGGCCAACGTAGAAGTCCTCCGCTGGCAGCGGCTTTTTGTCTTCACGTGGACGCGGCATGGCCAGCTTGCCGCCGGTGAAGCCGGCCAGCGCCATGCCGATAAAGCCCGAAAGCACGCCGCGCTGGAAACCGTTACGGGCGCGTTCGGCCACCATGGACTCTTTTTCGAGCCACGAGGAGCGGCGCCGGGCGACGTAGGCGTTTTCCAGGTTTTCGCGTGTGAAAGGCAGATTCTTCGCGTAAAGTTCGAGCACGGCCTCGGCCAGTTGCGTGCCGGTAAGCCAAGCCTCGTCTACACCCGAGCCGGTGAGCACGTTGGTGGAGCCGGAGCCTTCGCCGATGCGCGCAAAACCGTCGCCCACCAGATAGGGCTCGCCACGGCGGCCTGATTCGAGCAGCGACTTGGCGCCCCAGCTACGCATCCGCCCGCCCTCAAGGTATCGCCACAGGTAGGGGTGCTGAACGAAGTGCTGGAGATAACGGTAGGCGGTGCGAACGGGGCTTTCCAGCCACGACGGAATGAAGATGCCCACACTGGCGACGCGGCCGGGATGGACGTAGAAGAAGCCGAAGATTTCGGGCTCCGGGTAGCCGATGGTGTGGAAGACCGTGCCTTCGGGCAAATCGCAGCTATCGGGCAGATCCACCACCATCTTCATGCCGACGGCCCACTCGTCGCGGCAGTGGCCATCGGGCATGCCGATGACCTCGTCCAGACGCCGGCCGACGGGACCCACGGGGCCGTCGCCAATGACGGTGAGCGAAGCGCGTACCGGGCTGGAATCAGCAGCCAGAACAACGCCGGCAACACGGCCATTCTCGACCAGCGCCTCCTTGACCGGGGTAGCCGGCCAAACCTGCGCCATACCGCTCATCATCACCTGCTGGCCAACCCACTGGTTGAACTGGCCGAGCGAGAAGATGAAGCCGTCGCCCTTGTGCAGGAACGGCGGGCAGTAGGGCATTTCCCAGGCGAGGTCGCGTATGCCCAGCAGACCGGAGCAGGCGCGCATGGCCTGATCGGCCAGACGCATCAACGCCGGGCGGCGCGAGGCGCCGTGCGGATCGAGAAGATAAACGAGCTTTTCCCCACTGACACGCGTGGCCATTGGAATCTCGGCCGGATCAAGCTCCGGGAACGAGGCGCGAATGGCGCGGCCGCGCGTGACGACGCCCGAGACGCCGAAGGCGATGTCGTCGGCGCGCTCGTAACAGATCACCTGCGGCGGCATGCCCGGCATGGCGCGAGATTCGATTTGCGACTCGGCCAGACCGCGCGTGAGCGTCGTGAGAAAGCCGCCGGTGGCCGGCCCGAAGCCGACACAAAGGATGTCGGCATCGAGCGGCGCGGCTTCAAGATTGGGGTTCTGATCCAGGCTCATGAAGAAGGGCTACTCTATCGAGGATAGTCCAGCGCGGCCGGGATCATCACCTTTTGCAGCGACTCGGCGGCGCGGTCCTTGGCCAGCAGCGCGCCAGCCAGACAACCGTCGAGCTTCGTGCGAAGCCGCAGGAAGTCGCCCAACCCAGGCGCCTTCACGCACGGGCCGGCCTTGGTTTCGTGCGTGCCATCGGTGCGCACGTACTCCGAAGTGAAACCGGAGGCGCCGGGCACAAGGCTTTCGATCTGCTGGAGTTCGGGCTCGTCAAAGCAGGTGGCGCACTCGGCGGCCTGATCCCAACTGGGGTGGCGCAGGTAGCCGTAGACCAGCTCGGCGCAGATGCGCGAAACTTCGCCGGCGGCGCGGGCGGCCTGGATGTGGCACAGATCGGTCAGGAACTGGACTGTGCCTTCAAAGCCTTCGGCGATCATGCCCACACCCTCATTACGCAGGTTCTGGACATCGAGGATCTGGGCGCGCGAGGCGAGCAGCCAGCAGAGCGCATCGGCCATGGGGAAGGTCACGCCGTGGCGGTTGGACTGATAGAGCTTGGCGCCGTTGGCGTCACGGGCGTTCTGCAAGTGTTCGAGCGTCCACAGCCACAGGTGCATGGCGGAGGCCAGCGTGCAGGCGCCGGTGCCGGGGTCGAGCGAAGCCACCTCACGCATCTCGTGGATCCAGTTACGGAACTGGGCGAGGAACACCTCGCTGGTCATTGTCACGGAGAGCTGGCGGCGCTGAACGGACTCGGGGCCTTCGTAAGTCGCCTCAAGCTGCGAGTCCATCCACTTGTAGGAGAGGAAGCCGGGGCAATCCTCGGTAATGCCGTAGCCGCCCATCAAAGAGACAGCCTCGCGCAGCAGCACGTTGCCGTGGCCGGTGTTCCAGAGCTTACAGGCCGGGCAGAGGACGTTGGCCTGGGCGTCGAGCACGATGTACTGAATGACGGGATCCTCGCTGAGCGAGGCGAAGCGGGCTTTGTTGCGCAGCGCCTCCGAGCGGCCCTGCATGTCGAGAAACTCGATGGCCTCCGCATGACGCTTGCGCATCGCCTTGACGGCGGCCATGCCGCCGCGCACGCCCTGCTCGGCCAAAGCGGCGTCCTTCTGGCGTTCAACCGGGTCGAGTTCGTCGAAAACGCGCGCCGCCAGGAAACCGAGCGAGGCGGCCGCCTCACCGGTTGCCCAGACGTCCAGCAGACGGTGCGTCACGTCTTCTTTCTGCTGTAGACCGAACTCGTAGCGCGGCGAGCCAGGCTGGATGTTCGTGTTGCCGCGGAAACGGTCGCGATGATAGCGGATCAGCGGCTCGATGGCGCTCAGCAGCTTGGCGGCGGTCATGATGCCAACCGTAACGCGCGTGCGGCGGAAGACAGCCTCAATGATGGCGCTGTGATCGTAATTCGGAACGATCTTGCCGTCCTTGATGGTGTAGCCGCCAACAATGCGCGATGCCGGCACCTTCAACTGGAAGACCGGGTCGCAGGTGGAACTGAGCTGGTGGACCAGCTTGCGCGTGGGCGTGCCGCGGTCGAAGATACCGGGATCGTCCTCTTCCAGAATCACCATGCAGGTGCCGTGAATACGCGGGTCGTCGCTTTCCACCGCGGCGGTGACGAAATCGGCGAAGCCCATGTTGGTGATGAAGCGGCCGCGCTTGTTCACTTCGAGCATCGGCTCGCCGCCCTCGGGCCATTCGGCGACGCGAATCTTGCCCCCCAACATGCCGGTTTCGACGCCGACAAACGGAATGGGCTCAGTGAGCACGAACGCCGCGCGGCGCGTGGGGCGATCCGGCGAAGGCGTGGCCATCGACATGTACTTGGCCTTCTGCTCCGGTGTACCGCGCTCGTGAATGGGCGACAGGCCAAGGTGGGTGGCCAGCGAGCCGGTGGCGGCGCCGCCGTCGACCCAGGCCAGCTCAAAGGCGATCAGCGATAGAGCGAGATTCTTCGGGCCGGCAATGAAACCGCCCTCTTCGGGCTCCATGAATGAAGCCGTGATGCCGGAAGCGTCGAACTCGGCCAGCAGAGCGTTCTTATCGGCCGTCCAATCGTGTGTCAGGCGCCCCCCCTGCGCCACCAGACGAGCCACAGGACCGCGGGCCACGCCGCGGGCGCTTTGCACAAGCATCTGCAGGTCATAGCGGTCCGCGAAACGCCAGAGAATCTGGCGGACATCGTCGCCAGGCAGCGTTTTGAGAAACTCCTGGGTGCGGGGGGAATCCAAGGACGGCATTCGAGGTCTCCTTATCGTAAGCCTACAGTAGCAATTCCGGGGCCATCGCAACAAAGCGGACTAAGTGCCTCGGATTCAGCGTTTCAGACCGAAGTGTCCATTTTACACGGAGAGTTTTCGCCCAGTCCACCAGATGAATCAGCACAAGGTGGGTCAGATGACTAGGCGCCGGAGAAAACGGACAGGGACGCGGAACCGTATGGCGCCGCGTCCCAACGATGAATCGGCTAGTTCACGAGGCGAACCTGAGTGCCAACCAAGGCCCGGCCGGAAAGGCACGACTCGCCCAACCGGAGGCCCCAGTGGCACGGGCAACCAGATCTAACGATTCACCGCACCCGATTCGACAGTGTGACAGAGGAGACAGTGGACGGAACAACCGCACAACCCTCCAGAACTTGCGAAACACGGCCCGGCAACAACGGGGCCGGCTCATCCGTGCAACGCTTGATTTGCAGGGTAGGCGGCTGACCTTCACCTACAATGAGAATCTCTTCCAAATCCAGAATTGCCCGGCTCGACCGCTGAAAGGAAGCGAATTCTCGTGAATTCTCCACGCCGGCAAGTAGTCAAATAGCTGAAACAAAGAGACGTAACCAGCGTCTGCGCGGCTAGACGGGTGATAGAATCCAGGATTGTGAATGCCGAGAGCAGCTTTCCGACTCCGTCCGGGGATGCCTGTACGAACAGCCCCAGCGAAGCTCGCTGGGCACTAGTACAGCGTATCTGCGACTCGACGCACATGCAGCGCTCCGCCAAATTGAAGGCGCTGCTGCATTATCTCTGCCATCGCGCCTGGTCCGAAGGCGCCGAAGAAATTGCCGAATACGACATCGGGATCCATGTCTTTGGCCGTCCCGAAGGCTTCGACCCGGCGCAGGATACGCTGGTTCGCGTTCAGGCGTCACAGTTGCGTAAACGGCTGGAACGGTATTTTCTGGACGAGGGCCATGACGAGCCGTTGGAACTCACTGTGGCGCGCGGCACCTACGTGCCAAACTTGCGGGAGCGCGCCGAAGCAACGGCGTCCTGTTCGCAAACAGAACATGCCGAGCCACGCTACTGGCGCCGCGTGGCGCTCGGCTTAGGTGTGTTGTCTGCGCTGCTGGCGGTGCTATCGGTGACGCTTTTGCTGAACCGGGAGGCGAACCGGCGGTCCGGCACGGCAACCAAGCGATTCTGGTCGGACTTCGGCGCCAATGAACAGGAGACTTTCATCGTCACCGCCGATGCCAGCATTGCGGCTTTTCAGGATGGCATCGGACGGCACATCGGGCTGGACGAGTATCTTAGCCGGGGCTATCGCAAAGAACTGGAGCGCGCGGATTTCGACAATCGCTACCGCTTCATGATGAGTTATCTGCTGGACCGGCGCTACACGTCGCTGCCGGACGTGCTGATAGTGCGGCGCCTGACCGATGCTCAACTGTTGGACAGCAAACGCACCACCGTGGTGTTTGCGCGCGACCACCAACTGCGGGCATTTCAGAGCGCCAATCACATTCTGATCGGGTCGGAACGATCAAATCCGTGGGTCGGCATGTTCCGCGATTCGATGGACTTCCAGATAGCGGACGATCTCGAACACCGGCGCATGGTGGTGATCAACCGCCGGCCGCGGCCGGGTGAACCGGCTCGTTTCGAGCCCGACGTCATGCAACCAGTAGGAGCGGACGGCTTTTCTCTGCTGGCCTGTCTGCCGAATCAGGGCCGCACAGGTCATGTGCTGATTCTGGCCGGGGCGGAGATGTCGGGGACCGAAGCGGCGGGCAAGCTGGTGACGAGCGAGGCCTTTTTCGACGACCTCTGGCGGCGCCTTCCGCGCAGCGTGGGCCGTCCGCCGTATTTTGAAGCCGTGCTGAGAACACGCAACGTAGAGATGACCAACGCCAGTTTTCAAGTGGTCGCGCTGCACGCCCATTAATGCGGAACGAGGTCTCGCGCCATACGGCGGGAGACCTCGTGAGGGGCTTGTATGCAGCAGTGAGGGGATGTGAGGCTAGCTGGTGCGGCGCCGGGAAAGCAATGCCAAGCCGACCAGACCAGCGCCCATCAGCGCATAGGTGGAAGGCTCAGGAACCGGGTCGAGGCGCGCAAGGAAAGTCTGGGTGCGTTCGCAGTGGCTAAGTGTCCCGTCCGGGGAAACCACCATGCCGCTGACCACGGCCCACTCGCCGAAACCGTAGCTGCTGTTCGCCAGGACGTAGCCGACGGCGCTGGTTAGCAGCGTGTTGGCGTTGGAGGTGATGGACAGCGACGAAGTGCCGGCGTCAAGTACCTTCCAGGCGGCCAACTGGTAATCGTTGTCAGCGTTGGTGTCGAGACCGGAATTGTAAGCGGCGGTTTGCGAAATCAGGTAAGCGGCAACCTGATAGCGCTGTAGCGCGGTCAGCGAGCCGCCAATGGGATTCCAGGCCCAATTTGTCGTCTCACCTTTCTGAACCTCGCTGTTGGTTCCACCCGACCAGGCGGATAGCAGCGTAACATTGCCGTTGTAGGTCTCGGGAACGTTGATATAGTTCTCGTAGTCCACACACCAGAAGGAACCGTCGTCGCCTTCGACGTTGCCGAGAAACTCGCCGCCGGTGAGAATCGGGATGGCCGAAGAACTGATGGTGATCGTTTGGTTAGTGCCCACACTCGTTGCCGAGAGCGTGGCACCAAAAGAAGAGCCGGCCAGCATGAGAGCCAGGACAACGGCCAAGGTCAACAGCTTGATGCGATTCACTGCGGTGATCTCCGTATCTGGAAGAACTTGCGCCGGACCGGGTATTTCGGGCCAACGTGTTCTCACCTTACGCGCCGGTTTTGCGTGTCACCCAGAGAGCGCAGTACTGGCCTGAAGCGGCCCGCAGCAGCGTCGGCACAGCCCGGCCGCCTTGGAAATGGCGAAAATAGGACTTTTTGGGACTCCCGTCCTCCCACCCTCCCCACCGAAACAGGTGCGCAGTACGGGATGCCGGGCGGGCGCCGTACTAGGACAAAACGCTGTACTCCGGTACAACTTTTCTACGCCGGCGTCCCAGAAAGGTGGCCCGCGCGTCATAATCGAGGCATGAGTGCGCCATCATTGCCTTCGCCTTTGTCCTATTTGACCGATCAGCTCAATGACTTCCGCCGGACTGGCTCCTATTTCCGGCTGCGTGAGTTGGAAAGCGCCTGCGAGCCCATCAGCAAAGTGGACGGCCACGAAGTAATCAACCTCGCCTCAAACAATTACCTGGGCCTGGCCAATCACCCCAAGCTGAAGGAAGCGGCCATCGACGCCGTGCGGCGGTTAGGCGCCGGGTCGGGCGCCGTACGGACCATCACCGGCACGCTGGCCCTGCACATGGAACTGGAGCGGAAGATCGCCGCCTTCAAGCACACCGAGGCGTGCGTGGTCTTTCAAAGCGGCTTCACGGCCAATGCCGGCACGGTGAGCTCCATTCTCACTCCGGAAGATCACATCATCAGCGATGAGCTGAACCACGCATCAATTATTGACGGCTGCCGGCTGTCGCGCGCCAAGATCCACGTCTTCCGCCATCGCGACGTGGCGCACGCCGAGGAACGTCTGTCCGCGCTGGATGGTGCGCCCGGACATAAGCTGCTGATCACGGACGGCGTGTTTTCGATGGACGGCGACATCGGGCCGCTGGACAAACTGGTGGAAGTGGCCGAGCGCCACGGCGCGATTGTGATGGTGGACGACGCACACTCATCCGGCGTGCTGGGCCGCAACGGCCGTGGCACGGTGGACCATTTCGGGCTGCACGGACGCGTGCACGTCCAGGTGGGCACGCTGTCGAAGGCCATCGGCGTGCTGGGCGGCTATGTTTGTGGCAGCCGGGATCTGATCGACTACCTCTACCACCGCGCGCGGCCGTTCCTGTTTTCGACCTCTCACCCGCCAGCCGTGACAGCGGCCTGCCTGGCAGCCTTCGAACTGCTGGAACAAGAGCCGGAGCGAGTGGAGCGGCTGTGGTCGAACACTCGTTACTTCAAGGATGCGTTGCGCACGCATGGCTTCGACACGGGCTCCAGCGAGACTCCGATTACGCCAATCATGGTGGGCGACGCCGGCGCGGCGCACAAGTTCTCAACAGCGCTGTTCGATGAAGGGCTGTGGGCCACCGGCATCGGCTTCCCGACCGTTCCGCAAGGCAAGGCGCGCATCCGCACGATTGTCACCGCGGCTCACACCACGGAACAACTCGACCGTGCGGTGGAAATTCTTACTCGCGTGGCGCGGCGGCAGGGGATTCTGGCGCGCTGACCAGGATCAGCTTGTTGAAATAATGCTTGCCGGCTTCGCTTCCGGCCAACAGGTTGACGCGCGTCCGGCGCCCCAGCGCCTCAATCAACGCCTGCGAAGCCGGTGATGCGTCATCGGCCACAATGAACAGACGCCCGCGGACGCCGTTGATCGTCGCCTGCGCCTGGCGGGCCAGTTCCTCAGCCGGTAATCGGCCTTCATAGCCCGGATGGGCGTCGATTTCCGCGGGAAAACTGCGGTCGTGCACGCGGCTGTCGTGCCAATACCATTCGACCGGCTTGCGCGTCAGGCGGCAGAACAGGACGGTGTCACCCGGCCGCGCATGTGCACGCAATACGGCAGCGGCTGCAGAACTGGTGCAGGTTGGCGGGTGCGCCGCCTGCCATAACGGCCAAGCCATGCCCAACCCGGCCAGCGTCAGAAGGAACGGCATCCCGGCGCGGCGCAGCGGCGGAGCCAGCGCACAGGCCAGCAGCGGAGCGGCAATGATGGTGAAGCGCGGGTTGTAAATCGGCCGCCATTGCGATACCAGCCACGGCATAACCAGACACATCGCGGCGCCCGTCCAGGCCCGGCTGGGTAGATCCACGGAGCCGCGCCTCAGCCCCACGCAAATCAGCCAAACCGGGACGGCCAACGCCACCAGCCAGAGATGGGCGACCAGCGTGTTGAACAGGTCCTCAAGGCCCGGTCTGCGGAGCCAGGCCAATTGCCCACCGCGCCCCGTCACCTGCGCCAGCGCCGCAGGCCCCCAAAGCAGAGCAAACAACACAATTCCCGCGGCGATGGGACGCGCCAGACGCAGAGCCCGCCGGCCACATTCGGCCAGTCCCCAGGCCACCAGACCGAATAGAAAGAAGATGAACCAATTGTGCGTCAGCAACCCGGCAGACACCACGGCAGCCAGAGCGGCCTCGGTGCGCCAACTGCCACCATCCAGGTGGCGCCAGGCCAGGTCGGCCGCCGCCACCGCCACGGCCAGCAACAACGTATACATGCGGCCATAGGAGGTCATCAACAGGACTAGGGCGTTGCAGGCCAGAAGCAACATGACGACTCCGGCATCCAGACCTCGCCGGCGCGCCAATGCGCCTGCCCAGGCCACCGCCACAAACGTCCAAAGCCCGGAAAACACGCGCAGCGCCTCGACGCCACCCGGCAGCGCAGCCAACCAAAGATGCAACAGCACGTAGTAAAGAGGTGGGTGAACGTCGCCGGCCAGGGCGGCCCGCAACGCGCTCCAGCCCAGCCGGGAAGTCTCCAGGCTGAAGATCTCGTCAGATAGTACCGGCGCGTTGAGGCCGGCCGCGATGGCACAGAGCAGTACCACGGCGGCGAGCGATACGGCCAGGCGTGCTGAGCTGACTGAGTCTTTCACCTAATGGAATCATCGGCTGGAAAAACCTCCGCCAACAGCATCTTGCCACGGTTTTGGGGTATTTCGGGTAATTCGCCAAGCAGTCAGTAGTTGAGAAAGAAATCTTCATGACTGAGATACTTCTAGGGTCCCAATTCAGGTGTTTCATCGATTTGAGTAGCCGATCGGTACTGTTACTGTTGGTCTAGCAACGGACTAAAACAGTTGCATACGGGAGAGGAGAGAGAAACATGAAGAAACTGAACTCGCTGATTTGGAAGCTGCGGATCATGAAGGACACCCGTGGCCAGGACCTCATTGAATACGCTTTGATGGCTGGCTTCGTGGCCGTCGCCGCCGGCGCAATCGTCCCGGGCGTTGCCACCAGCATCAAGACCATCTTCGGCAAGGTCAACAACGTGATGAATAGCTCCGCGACCCAGGGCTAAGCCTGCGCGCGAGACATCGACTTCTTAAGTAAACCGGAATGGGGGCGGCCCGCAAGCCGCCCCATTTCTTTGTTAGGCATCTGTCGCAAATCTCACATCGAAGCTCTGAACTCTGTGAGTATTCATTCGTCAGCAGGTGGCTAAAGTGCAAGGCTTGATCTGCCGATCGTCACAATAAGTTTGACACTATCCGCAACACGATATGTAAAGAGATTGCGGGAAAAGAGAGAGGATCAGGATCCATGCAACGCATTAAGAATATTGCCCTTCGTCTCCGCGTGTGGAAGGACACTCGCGGCCAGGACCTCATCGAATACGCTTTGATGGCAGGCTTCGTCGCTGTTGCCGCTGGCGCGATTGTGCCTGGCGTGGCCGATAGCATCAAGACCATCTTCGGCAAGGTCAACAATGTGATGAACAGCTCCGCCACGCAGGGCTAAGCTCAGACAGAGACGAATCGATTACCTCAGCGGGCGGGCATCCGGCTCCATGCGGAACCGGGCACCTGCCCGCTGCCGTATTTAGACGGCCAGCCAGTTCACCAGATCTCCGCGCCGGTCGAATTCCAACGCGCGCGGCTCGCCCAGAATCTCAATGCCTTCCCTTCCCTCCAGTCCGGAGCGTAGCTGTGCACTGAGAGCGATCAACGTCAGGTCCTGCGAGTTCCGGATCCAGCCGACACTCACTTCGGACGGGCTCAACCGGCCCGTGGTGGACACAAGGCGCTCCAGACATTCCCGGTCCGTGGCGAAATGCGCAGGCGTACGCAGTGAGGCCAGCGCGCCGGACGTAAAACCGTTCACGTAAGTCGCACGGCGCTTCATCTTCTTCAGAACACGGTTGTGCACGACGTCGGCCATACCCATGCCGATCGAGTTACCGTAGCTGAGCGGGTGCAGGTCACGCAGCAGGATACGCCCAATACGCGGTGCAAACGGCCACGGATTATAGGCTCCGTGGATGTCGCGATTGACGATCTTTGGATCCATGCCGGAGCCAGACCAGTTTTTCCCGATCTCGTTTAGGATGAGTACGTCCAGCGCGGCCACAGGGATGCGCGGCATCCAGGTCTTCACCAGCTCAAGCAGCTCTTCCTCGCGGCGCTCCATGACGGCCGCCGGCACCGCCTCGACCCGCGCGGTGGCATGGTAGCCGTCCTCAAGAATTGCCAGACCGCCGACTACGCGGCCCGAAGCCAGCACTCGCCGGCCCACCGCGCGAATCACCGCCTCCAGGCCGATGCGATGACCGTGAGCATGGTAGTGCGCCGCGCCAGCCGGCTTCCCCAGGCCAATGGCCATCATCTTGAAGAGACCGCTTTCGAGACGTCCGGCAAAGTCCGTGTGCCACTTCACGCGCCCACAGAGCATCACCGCGGCGGCGCGCCAGGCCTCGCGGTCGATCACCACATCAATCCCCTCGTCCGTGCGGCCCAGTTCAACCACCGCCAACGAACTCCGCACCGGGCAACCGACGCGCTCCTCCGTCAGCCCGTACTTGGCCAGCACTTCGGCCTGGCCCCGCGCCGAGGCTGCGCCGTGGCTACCCATCGCTGGCACGAGAAACGGCGCAAAGCCGCGCGCCTTCCACCAGGCGACAGCCTCTTTCACGATTAGTTCAATATTGGCGATGCCGCGGCTGCCGCAGGCAATGGCCACTCGCGCGCCAGGCTTCAGGCCCGCGTCAAACCCCGACGCGTCAAGCTGGCGGCGCACCTCGGCGCCGATATCGGAAAGGGCATGGCTGGGCAGGTGCTGGCGGACAAGCAGAAGCGGCGCAAGGCTCATGGCCTCATTCTATCCATGCCGGCGCTAGATCTCTTCCCACTCGCGTTCCAGCATGCGCGAATACTCACCCGAAGCATAGAGGTCAAAACGGAACGTGCCGGCCGGAATCTCGACAAAACGATCGGCGTCCTGGCGGCAGGCATACATCTGGTCGGCGAACCGGTAGTAATAGCGGATGAAATGCGGCGAGAGCATTTCAAGGTCTGGCACCTTCGCAAAAACGGCCTTCAGACCCAAAGCCCGGCTGAAGATGGATTTGTAGTCCGCCACGCCCCACTGTGTGAGTTTCTTGCGCACCGGATCGGGAGGCATCTCCACCACCAGGTGGACAAAGCTGGCGCCGGTGAAACCGGCCTCATGCAGCGTCTGATCCCGCTCCACCAGTTCCACGCATTGCTCGAGCCAGCGTTCCAGATCCTTGCCGACGTAATAGAGCATCCGCAGCTCGCACAGCCGGCCTGCCAGCAACCGGTGCAGAATCTCATCCTGCGACAATTCGCCGGCCGGCAACAGGCCTTGCATCATCAGGTGGGCGCGACTGCTCTCCACCAGCTTGTCCGGCCCGGAAGGATCGGAAAACGGGTGCAAGATAATCGGCGGCAGCTCCCAAACCCGGTCTTGGGGCAACTTAGCAGATTCCATGCCTACTCTCAGATCGGCCGCAGGCCGTGTGGGCCTTAGCCAATTCTCGAATGTACATCACCGGCGCTGTGCGCGGGAACGCAAAGTTGCCTTCGTCGAGAATTCTTTGCCGTCGCGGCGGTACTTGATGGCCACTTGGTCACCCGGCTTCTTGGCGCGCAGGGCGTAAGTGAAGTCGTAAAGATTCGAGATCGGCTTGCCGTCGAACTCGAAAATGACGTCTCCACCCTTCAGGCCAGCTTCGTCCGCGGGTGAGCCTTTGGTCGCATCCGAAAGCTTGAAACCGCCCTTGGTTTCGCCCATGTCGGGCACCGAACCGAACCAGGCTCCGCCGCTGGCGGATGCGCTGGCAGTGGCCATCGGCAGTTGGGCTTGCACCTTGATGAACTTCGGCCGGCCTGGCTCGGCTTCAAAGCGCGAGGCCAGACGCGCCACGACGTCCAGCATGTCGGCCGCCGATCGCGCATCGATCTTGTCCCAGGTATCGGAAGGCTTGTGATAGTCCGAGTGCAGCCCGGAGAAGAAAAACAGCACCGGCACCTGTTTAGTGACGAATGAGAAGTGGTCGCTCGATCCGTAGCCGCCCTGATCGGAGAAATCGAAATTCAGTTTAGAGCCGGCGCGGGCCGCCTCCAGCGCGGCCTTGAGCGTGTCGCCCGTGCCCGTACCACCGACAAAGACGCGGCCATCCTTGACGCGGCCGATCATGTCCATGTTGATCATCACCACCGCATTCGCCAGTGGCAGCAGCGGGTGGTTCACGTAGTAGCTGGAACCCAACAGCCCCAGCTCCTCGCCCGCAAAGGCGAGGAACAGAATGCCGCGCCGCGGCGTGGGCCGCCCTGCGAAATAGGCCGCCAGTTCGACAAGCCCGGCCGTGCCGGAGGCGTTGTCGTCGGCGCCGTGGTGAATCGCCTTGCCGGCAAGGTCCGGCGTCATGGAGCTCTGCTCGCCCATGCCCAGGTGGTCGTAGTGTGCGCCAACGATGATGTATTCGTCGGTCTGGCCCTTCAGGTAGGCGGCGACGTTCGGCACGTTGCGCTGTTCGCGCTGGACGTTGACGTCCAACTCCACCTTCAGACCGGGAATTTCAAAGGCGCGTGGCTTGAGGTCCTTGTCCACCTCTTCGATCCAGCCCTTGAGGTTGCGGTTCGCCAGCTTCAGCCAGCGCTCGGCCAGTTCGGCGCGCACTTGCGCAAAAGGCACGTCGGGCGAGTTGGGGCCGACGGCGCGGCTGAACTTGTCGAGCTCATCCGGATCGGAAGGATGATTGGAAATATCGTTGACGAAGAGCACGGCGCGCGCGCCATGGAACTTGGCGTTGACGGCCTTGTTCTGCATCTGGGCGTGGCTGGTGTAGACCTTGCCTGCGAATTTGCTGTGCTCGTCGAACTCCTGCGGTTCGTGTCGCAGCACGAGCACGATCTTGCCCTTCACGTCGACGCCCGCATAGTCGTCGTAATCGTACTCCGGCGCAGTAATGCCATAACCGGCGAAAACCACAGGCCCCGACAGCTTGCCATTACCTGAAAAGTTGAAGGGCTGGAAAGCCGCCGCGCTTTCACCCGTACCGTTGGCGCTCCACGCCAGACGGTTGCCGCGCTTGGCCAGCGTCGCCTTGGTGGTGACGCTGAACCGTTGCAGGTAGCTCTTGCCATCGGCCGGAGCGTAGCCCAGGCGCTTGAACTCGCGTTCAAGGTAGTGCGCCGCCTTCTCCATTTGCGGCGAACCGGTGGCGCGGCCCCGCAACTGGTCCGACGCGAGGTACTTCACAATCTCCTGATAGCTTCCGGCGTCGATCTTTCCTTTCTCCGGAACTGCTCCGGCCCACACCAGAGCAGCGGCCGAGACGGCAAGAACGAATGGCTTCACAAGTGACTGACGCATGTATGTCTTACTTTCCTGGCACCGGGAGCTGAACAGTACAGCACTTTTCCCCGCCCTGGCCGGTCTTCTGGGCGTGGTCAAGTTCGAAATCGATGATCGCCTTCAACTGCGCCCACGGCAGGCCACCGCTCATTGGGCGGCCGTTGATATACAGCGTCGGCGTGGAGTTGAGCTTCAGCGCATGCGCCTCGTCAATGCTGCGTTGCACTTCAGCCTGCGTGGAGCGCGTCTCGATGCAACGCGAAAACTGCATCGCGTCGAGCCCCTTCGTCTGGACCCACGCTGCGACTTTGGACTTGAAGTTCTCGGCCGTGATCTCGCTCTGCTTGTCGAAAATCCAATCGTGATAGTCCCAGAATGCCGCGGGCTCCTGGCGGAAAACGCAGCGGCCCGCTTCAGCGGCAGGACGAGCCCAGGGATGGATCTGTTCAAGCGGCAGGTCCTTGAAATAAAGGCGCACATCTTTGGGGTAGGTTTTGATCAGATTCGCGCGGACGGCCTTCGCCTCTTCACGGCAATAGCCGCACTCAAAGTCACTGAACATCACGATAACCACCGGAGCGCCCGGCGTGCCGAGGCTGGGTTGCAGGTCTGTCTTGAGCAGGGCCAGTTCCTTGGCGAACGGACTCTGTCCAAGATCGTAGACCGTGCCGCGGACAATCTTGCTGCCATCGCCGCTGAGATAGAAGATCTCGTCCTGCGACGTGGTCTGATAACTGCCAGTCACCGTGACCTGGCTATAGCCGGGCATAGGACTGGGCCCAGGGTCGGAGACCTTGACGCCGATGTGCGGCCCCCACAACATGAGGTGCCGCACATAGGCTTCGAACTTCACCTTGTCGAATGCCGGCTTTTCAGCCGCCTGTTTGGCGGCGGGCGCCGTGGCCGGCGCTTTGGCCGGTCTGGCCGCCTTGCGGGCCGGAGTCTGAGCCGATACACCAAGCGCGGCGAGCGCCAACAGGGCGAGCAATCTAGGCATATTCAGTTATTTTAGCCTAAGCCGTGAGACGCACTTTGCCGGAAAAACGGCGGTACAGAAACACGTTGTAACTGACTGCCAGAATGATGCCCGGGATGAACCAGGCAACAGCCGTGCGCAGCCCCGCTTCAGGCGCCGACGCATTGTAGATGGTCAGGCTGAGCGCGGGATTCGAGTTGGCGGGCAGCACCAGCGGGAAAACGCTGAACACCACGCTGGTCAACATGCCGAGAATGAAGGCGACTGAGCCGAGAAACGCAGCGCCGTCGGCGTTGCGCGCCAGAGCGGCACGCATCGCCACCAGCCCGGCGATAGCCAGCGCCGGAAAGACGTAGCCGGCCGGCTGCGCGGCGAAGCTCTGCGCCAGGTGCGGCTGCACGCTGAAGCTGGCAATGGTCACAAGGATGGTTGTCAGCACAACGGCGATCCAGGCCCAGCGCGCCAGTGCCCGTGAACGCTCCAGCACTGCGCCTTCGGTCCGGTAGGCCAGCCAGAGCGAGCCGTGCAGTACGAGTGTCGCAAGTGAGGTGACGCCCACCAGAATGGTGTACCAGTCCAGGATGCCGGCGTCGGCCCCCGGCTGGAAGTTGGTCCACAGCGGCAGGAAGAACGTGCCGTCGGTCGAGAGCGGAACACCGCGCACGACATTGCCCAGCGCCGCGCCCAGGAACACGGCCAGCAGCGCGCTGGCCACCGAAAAGATGGTGTCCCAGAAGGGCCGCCAGACGGAGTTGTCGAGGTGCGAACGGAACTCCACCGACGCGCCACGTAAAATCAACAGCCACAACACCATCATCAGCGGCAGATAGAAGCCGGAGAAGGCCGAGGCGTACAAAGCCGGAAAGGCGCAGTAAAGCGCGCCGCCGCCGGCCAGCAGCCAGACCTCGTTGCCGTCCCATACGGGGCCAATCGAGGCAAGCACCGAACGGCGTTCCTCATCCGTTCGCGCCACGGCCAGGTGCACGGCGCCCGCGCCGAGGTCAAATCCGTCCAGAACCACATACATGGCGACCATGACCGCCACAATCCAGAACCAAATAATGGCAAACATCTCTAGTTATGTCCTCCTCGCTTCCTTCTACTTAGTGGCCGGTTCCGGACCGTGTTCCAATTCGCGCCAGATCATGAAGCAGCCGAGCAGTGCCAGCAGCGTGTACATGCCCATGAAACCGAGCAACGTGAACAACGTGTTGCCTGCCGTAACAGTGACCGAACTGCCGGCGTCGGTGCGCATCAGACCGTAGATCAACCACGGCTGGCGGCCGAGTTCAGCCGTCATCCAGCCCGCAGTGTTGGCGATGTAAGGCAGTGGTGTGGCCAACATGACAGCCCACAACATCGGACGGAAGCTCTCAAGCCGTCCCATGCGCAGGAGGACAAACGCAACGCCCATGATGGCGATGAAGATGGTGCCGAGGCCCACCATGATATGGAAGCTGTAGTAGAGCAGCGGAATGTTGGTCGGCCACTGGTCGGGCGGAAAGGCGTATAGGCCTTTGACTTCAGCGTCCCAACGCTTAGCGGTGATAAAGCTCAACATACCGGGCACCATGAAGGGGTTGTCCAGGCGCTTGCGTTCGACATCCGGCTGCCCCATGATGGCCATCGGCGCGGGCGCGCCGGTTTCGAAGTGCGCCTCCATGGCCGCCAGTGTCGCGGGCTGATGGCGCGCCACCAGCATGCCTTGCTGATCTCCAGTCGGAAAGGCCACGATGATCGCCGAAATAATGCCGACCGTCACACCGAGCTTCAGATAGAGACTGGCTTGTTCCTGATGTTTACGCAGCAGCAGGTAGAAAGCGCCAACTCCAGCCATGGCGAAAGCGCCGGTGGTGACCGCGCCGGCAATGGTGTGCCAGAACTGCCAGAAGGCCCAGTTGTTGAAGATCAACGCCCACCATGACGAGAGCTGGATTTCACCGCCCGGCCCCAGCGCATAGCCCAGCGGGCGCTGCATCCAGGCGTCGGTGGCGACAATCAGATAGCCCGACAGCCAACTGCCCACCCAGACGGCCAGCGCTGAAAACCAGTGGCCGAAACGTCCAAGCATCTTCTCTCCAAACAGCAATAGACCAAGAAAGCTGCTTTCCAGGAAGAACGAGTAGAGCCCCTCCATGGCCAGCGTGTGTCCAATCACGCCGCCGGCCGCCTTGGAAAAGCGCGACCAGTTTGTGCCGAACTGGAATTCCATCGGGATGCCCGTCACGACACCCAATGCAAAGTTGATGGCGAAGATCTTGGCCCAGAAGTGCGCAGCGCGGTTATAGCGCTCGTCTCCGGTCTTCAAAGCAAGTGTCTTAAAGATAAAGATCAGTAGCGTCAGCCCTAGTGTAAGCTGTACGAAAAGGTAGTGAAACGTCACCGTAAAGGCGAAGTGAAAGCGATGTAAGAAGAGACCTGTCTCCAAAGCTAGGTGAGCCTCCGGACGTTGGATGCCCGAAACGCACTAAAGTGACAGGAATATCTCTTTTTTTTCCTCGCACCTACCGATAACCTAGGTTGAGGGGCGGCTCTGCCCGACGGATTGGACGCTAGACATGTTCAACACCATCGTCTTCCATGGTTCACCCGAACAGGCCCCCTATGTGCGCGCGGCCGTGGCTGCCACTGGATTGTTGAGCGTAATGCGGGAGTTCAACGACCCGCCAGGCAGCTATGAGCTTCGGCGCGTGATGAATACGCTCGGGCCGGAAGTGGTGGTAATGGATCTGTCCGGCGGCCAGGCGGTGTTTGAGCGTGCTGCCCAGATCCGAAGCATTGCACCGCAGATTGCGCTGATTGCATATGGCTGCACGCCAGACTTGTTGCGTCAAGTGACGCAGGCCGGCTTCGACTCCGCCGTGGCCCCACAAGCGCCGCCAGAAGATTTACGGCTCAGCATCCGCGAAGCTCTGGAGCTCCGGAATGGCGGCATTGAGCGCTGCCTCTATTCGTTTCTTCCGTCAAAGGCCGGCAGTGGAGCTTCCACCGTGGCGCTGAACACCGCGCTGGCGATGGGCCGGATGGGCAAGCGTGTGCTGGTGATCGACGCCGACCTGCGTAGCGGCATTCTGGCCATCATGCTGGGCATCGAGCCGCGCACCGGCGTTCAGGGCCTGTTGCGCCGTGCTGACGAACTGGACCAGTTCGCACTGCAGAACACTGTCGTTCAGATGAAGGGCGTCGATTTTTTGTTTTCGACGCGTGAGCCCGACTCCACGCTGCCCGAGTGGCACCAGTACTACCACCTGCTGAACTTCGCAGCCGCGCGTTACGACGCCATTCTGGTAGATCTGCCCGAGATTGTAAATCCGGCCTCACGCGAACTGGTGCGGCGCTCACGTTTGGTGTTCCCGGTGTGTACACCCGAGATCCCGTCGCTGCGGCTGACACTGCGCCGCTGTCAGGAACTGGCGGAACTGGGCATTCCTGACGAACGCCTGGGCGTGATCGTCAACCGCTGGCACCGCACCGATCCGGATCCGGACGAGATTGCCTCCATGATCGGCAAGCCCATCTTGAAGACGCTGCCAAACGACTACGCGCAGGTCCGCGCCGCCATCGCCGAAGGCCGCGGCGTCGATCCGGAATCGGAGCTCGGCCGCACCTACGCCGAATTTTCTGCCCAGTTAGGCGGCGACGCCCCTCCAGCAGCGCGCGAGTATGGCTTTGGCGAGCGGCTTAAGGGTCTGTTCCGCCTATCAACCGGCTAGTCGCGAACACCCATCTTCCGCAGGATCGTCATCAGCGGACACCAATTGGTGAACGCGCTCTGGAACAGGTTCAGCCCCACGAACGCGGTGAACCACAACCAGCGCGGGTCGTGAATATAGGACAGCGCAACGCTTAGCATCACGAAGAAACCAGCCACCAAGCGTAGCCATTGATTGACGGTCATTGCTCCAAAGCCTCCTCTTTCTTTTGCATTCTGCGGTGCATGATGAAATAGACAATCGGCACGGTCATGCGCGACAGCGCCAACGAGGCGATTTCACCTGCCATCAGCGCCACGGCCAAGCCCTGGAAGATGGGGTCGAACAGAATCACCAGGCTGCCCACCACCACGGCCGCCGCGGTTAGCATCATCGGCCGGAAGCGCACGGCGCCGGCGTCGATCACCGCCTGATCCAGTGGCATGCCCTCTTTCAAACGCAGTTCGATGAAATCGACCAGGATGATGGAGTTCCGCACGACAATGCCGGCCCCGGCGATGAATCCGATCATCGACGTGGCGGTGAAAAACGCCCCCAGCAGCCCGTGTGCCGGCAGGATGCCGACCAACGAGAACGGGATGGCCGCCATGATGATGAGCGGCGTCAGGAAGCTCTCGAACCACCCCACCACCAGCACATAGATGAGGATCAGCACCGCGGCGAAGGCGATGCCCAGGTCACGGAACACCTCATAGGTAATGTGCCACTCGCCGTCCCACTTAATGGCGTAGCGCGAGTCCTCGAACGGCTGGTGCGCCGTGTACTGCTCAATCTCGTAGCCGCCGCCGGTGTCGAGCTTCGAGATCTTTGGACCCAGATTGAGGATGGCGTACACCGGGCTTTCCATCACACCGGCCACGTCGGCCGTGACGTAGGTCACCGGCATCATGTTCTTGTGATAGATGCTCTGTTCGGCCTCGGTCTGCTCCACTCGCACCAGTTCGGCCAATGGCACCAGGTGGCCTGAGCGGCTCATCACCTTCAGGCTCTGAAGCCGCGCGAGATCCGAGCGCGTAGCGCGGTCCAGACGCACGACAATCGGGACGTCTTCTTTCGCGTCACCTGCGTGCATCAACCCGGTGGTCATGCCGGAGCTGGCGGCCATCAAGGTCTGCGCGATGTCTTCCGTGGAAACGCCGCTTAACGCAGCCTTTTCACGATCGACATGCCACACCTGGCGCGGCTGGCGGTCCTCAACATACCAGTCGGCGTCCACGACGCCGGGCGTCGTGTCGAACAGGTGCAGGATCTTCTGGGCCAGCTTCTGGCGGCCCTCAGTGGTGGGGCCGTAGACTTCAGCCACCAGCGTCTGGAGCACGGGCGGACCGGGCGGCACCTCGGCCACCTTCATCCGGGCGCCGTGGCGTAGTGCGATGGGACGCAGGCGCTCGCGCACCTGCTTGGCGATTTCATGGCTCTTCAGATCCCGCTCGCCTTTGCCGAGCAGGTTCACCTGAATGTCAGCCATGTTCGAACCCCGGCGCAGGAAGTAGTGCCGCACCAGACCGTTGAAGTTATACGGCGAGGCTGTGCCCACATACGTCTGAACATTCACCACTTCCGGCTGCGCAAAGGTCGCCTCGGCCAGCTCGCGTGTCACACGGGCTGTCTCCTCTAGCGTGGTGCCCTCCGGCATATCGACAATCACCTGGAATTCGCTCTTGTTGTCGAAAGGCAACATCTTCACCTTGACGAACTCAAAGTAGACCAGCGAGACCGAGCCAAGCAGCAGCACAACCACCGTCAGCAGGAAGCCATACCGGTACACGGGGACATGCAGCAGTCCGCCCATGACTTTCCGGTAGGCGCGTGTCAGACGGTCTTCCTGTTCGTCATGACCATGGCCTGCGAGCGGCTTCAACAGCCGCACGGCGGCCCACGGCGTTACCAGGAAGGCCACAATCAAAGAAAAGATCATCGCGGCCGTGCTGCCGATGGGAATGGGGCGCATGTAGGGGCCCATCATCCCACCGACAAACGCCATAGGCAGGATGGCGGCGATGACGGCCAGCGTGGCGAGGATGGTCGGGTTGCCGACCTCGTCCACAGCCTCAATCGCCACCTCTACCAGCGTGCGGCCGGAGTTGTGCGGCAGCCGCGCGTGGCGCACAATGTTCTCCACCACGACAATCGCGTCATCGACAAGTATGCCGATGGAAAAGATCAACGCAAACAGCGTGATGCGGTTCAAGGTGTAACCGTATAGGTAAAACACGGTGAGCGTCAGGGCGAGCGTCACCGGAATGGCCGTGAAGACGATCAGCGACTCCCGGAAGCCCAGCACGATGGCGATCAGCAGGCTGACCGAGACCACTGCAATGCCCATGTGGAAGAGCAGTTCGTTCGACTTCTCGGCCGCCGTCTCGCCGTAGTTGCGCGTGATGGTGACGCCGACGTCATTCGGGATCAGTGTGCCCCGCAGCGCCTCAACGCGCCGCACCACGTTGTCGGACACATCAATGGCGTTCGTCGCCTTGCGTTTGGCCACCGAGATGGTCACCGCCGGTTCAAAGCTGCCGTGTGAGGCGAACTGAACAGACTGTACTGGCTCCTCGCCCGTGTCTTCTACCGTGGCGACGTCGCGCAAGTAGACCGGGTGGCCGTTCTCGACAGCCACTACCAGCCGGCGCGCCTCTTCGGCGTCCTTCAACCAATCGCCAGCTTCGAGTATCGTTTCGTGATTACCGGAAACCGCGCGGCCGGCGTTCAACACACGGTTGGAGGCGCCGAGCGCGCCTGCCACCTGCAGGATCGAGAGCCCGTGCCCGGCCAGACGTCCGTCGTCCAGCGTGACGCGCAACTCGCGCCGCTGCCCGCCCAGCAGCGTCACCTCGCTCACCTGGTCCACCTGCTTGACGGTGTCGTGCACCTGGGCGGCGATGCGGCGCAGCTCGAAATCGTTGTAGCGCTTCGAGTGCAACGTGAGGGCAAGAATCGGAACATCATCAATCGAACGGGGTTTCATCAACGGCTGCGATGCCCCGGGCGGAATCTTATCGTAGTTGGCGTGCAGCTTCTGGTTTAGCCGCACAATGGCGTTTTCCTCGTTCTGCCCGACCTTGAAGCGGACAATCGCCATGGCCTGCCCGGGCTGCGTGGTGGAATAAATGTACTCCACGCCCGGAATCTCCCACAGCAGCTTTTCCATCGGGCGCGTGACACGCTCTTCCACTTCCTTGGCGCTGGCGCCGGGCATGGCCACCATCACGTCAATCATCGGGACGATGATCTGCGGCTCTTCCTCACGCGGCAGCATCAGCACGGAGAACGCACCGGCCGCGAGCGACGCCACAATTACCAATGGCGTCAATTTGGAGTTGATCCAGACGCGGGCGATCCGCCCGGCCAGACCGAGTTTCGGCTGTTCCGTCACGGCCGCACCTCAACCTTCGCGCCGTCCACAAGCTCGTCAGTCAGCTTTGCCACCAGCGTTTCTCCCGCAGTCAGCCCGCTAAGAATCTCCACGCGGTCCGCTGAGCGTATGCCGGTGGTCACCATCCGGACCCGTGCCACGCCGCCGTCCACCACCATCGCCTGCTCCACCTGCCCTTGCTTGCGCACGGCCGGGGCCGGCACGGTAAGCGCCTTGCGCTCGCCCATTGTGAAGACCGCGCGGCCAAACATGCCGGACCTCAGCAGCCCGCCCGCCACACCGATCTTCACCGTGAAGGTGCGCGAACCCGGATCCAGTGCCGGGACCACTTCCTCAACGCGGCCAGTGCGGGTTTCCGGCCCGCTTTCAAGTTTTACTTCAACACTCATACCGGGCCGGATCTTGCCCAGGCGGCTCTCTTCCACGGCCGCCTCCAGGCGGTAGCCGCCCGCCTGTTCCAGCACCACCAGCGGCATTCCCGGCGCGGCCAGCATCCCCGGCTCCGCCTTGCGCTCCACTACCGTGCCGGCAAACGGCGCCCGTACTTCCAGGTAGCTTTTCTGTGCCGCGGCCTGCGCTACGGCCTCATCAGCTTGTTGGATTTTTTGTTTTATTTGCTGCCGTTTAGCCTTTGCCATGTCAAGTTGTGCTTCAGCCGCCCGATGACGCGCCGACACCTCATCAAACTCCTGCGCTGTGATCGATTTCTGATCGAAGAGCGACTTCATGCGCTTGTAGGTGGCCGTTGCCAGATCCAGTTGCGCCTGGGCCGCGGCAATCGCGCTGGTGACTTCCGGTAGCGCGTTGCTGGCTTCATCCCGCGCAGCGCGAGCCTGCCCCAGCGCCGCTTCGATTTCGCGCGCATCAAGAACGGCCACCACCTGCCCGGCCTGAACCACGTCGCCCGGCTGGGGACGCAATTCCCGAATGGTGCCCATCACGCGGGCTGACAGTACGGTGGTCAGGCGCGCCTTCAACGTGCCGGTGGCCTCATAGACCTCGGGCATCGTCTGCTCTTCCGCGCGCGCCACGCTGACGGCCACCGGCCGCGCGTCCGCCGTCTTGGTCTCCTCGTGCTTGGCGCCACAACCTGCCAGCGCGACAAGCGTCAGTATCCACAGCTTATTCGAGTACATTCGAGTCTCCCGTCAAAATTCCGGCTGCCCGCGCGAGTTCCACCGCCGCCAAACGTTGATCGTGTACCGCCGCCAGACGGCGTGTCTTCGTATCGACCAGCGCCGTTTGGGCTCGCAGTAAGTCCGTGACCGTCGCCAACCCGTTCGAGTAGCGGTTGCGCAAAATGCGCAGACTCTCTTCAGCCTGCTCGACGACGGATTCACTCGCCTTTATCCGTTCGCCGGCAGCCTCGAAATCGGCGCGCGCTTTCAGTAGTTCCAGCTTCAAACCATTTGTCGCTTCACGCTCGGCCGCCGCAGCCTCGCGCCCCATGGCGCGCGCCTCGGCTGCCGCGGCGCGGCTGCGGTTGCCGTCAAAAAGGTTCCATTCCAGCCCTGCCATGAACATCCAGTTGCCGCCGCCCTTATTGGCGAACTCATTGCGGTCCACCTCGAAGGCGCCGCGCGCGGCAATCTTCGGCAGCAGCCCGGCGCGCGCGGCCCGTTCCCGGGCAACCGCCACCTGCCGCGCCAGACGGATCTGTTCCAGCTCCGGCCGCGCCTTCGTGTCGGGCGCTTCAACGGCCCCCGCTGGCTTCAAGTTAGTTGTCAGGGAATGCTCTGTATCTAGCGGCAGCCCAAGCGCTTCATTCAATGCCGCCCGGGCCACTTTGAGATCGGCTTCGCGGCGGATCACCTGCTCCCGCATCGCGGAAACCTGAACGCGCGCCGACAACACATCGGCGTCCGTCGCCATACCGGCATCGCGAATGGTCTCGGCCCGGTGGGCGTCGGCTTCGGCCGTGGCCAGCGCTTCGCGCGCCACCTCTAGCGACTGCGCCACCAGCGTGGCGCCGTGGTAGGCGCGCGCCACACGCGCAATCAGCGCCTGCTCGGCGGCCTTGCGTTCAGCCTCGGTCATGCCCTTGGCCAATTCAGCCGCACGCACGCTTTGACGGACTCCGCCAAAGTCGTAGATCAGCTGCTCAGCAGCCACCGTGCTTTGAAAATTGTTCGTCACATCAGGACGGTTCAGGCGGCGGATGTCGAAGTTCGCGGCCGTGAATTGATGCTGCGTCAGCAGCGAGCTGAAGACGTACACCGGATTGTTGCCGGTCTGGAAACCTTCTTTATATTGGACTCGCGGCAGGTAGCCGGAGCGCGCCTGATCGACGCCCGCCTTCGCCGCCTCGGTCCGCGCGGCGGCGGCGTCCATGGAGGCGTGCCCGCCCAGAGCTTGGCGCACGGCGTCCTTCAGCGACAGCGGCTCGGCGGCCAGCACTGCCCCGGCCATCCAAGTGAGTGTCAGAATTCGTGTTCGCACGCTACCGAAGATGCGGAGTTGTGGAATTTCGTGACATGTCACCTTGAGCGTTCACCCGCATCATAAAAGTGGAAGCACTCTTATGGAACTTACCGTCAACTACCTGGGCAACGTTCAGTTTGAAGCCGTGGCGCGCGGCCACAAGTTGATCTGCGATCAGCCATTCGACAATAAAGGTGACGACGAGGGTATGACCCCGCCGGAACTGTTGCTGGCTTCGCTGGCCACCTGTTCGGCCTTCTATGCCGTGCAGTATCTGAACTCACGCCAGTTGCCCAGCTCTGGGCTCACCGTCAGCATTACTTCAGAGAAGGTGCTGAACCCGGCCCGCATGGACCAGTTCAAAATCACCATCAACGCCCCGGGCGTGACGGCGGAAAAGGATATTGAAGGCATTCGCCGGTCGGCCGAAAAGTGCCTGATCAAGAACACGCTGCTGGCCACGCCAACCATTAGCGTGGACGTCACCACTGACGCGGCCTCAACCGCCGTACGATAGGAGGGTGCAACCCGGCGAACGACAGAATACTGAAGTGGAATGGGCGCGCCGCCTGCTGGCTGGCGACCCATCGGCGTTCACGCCGTTTGTGGAGAGTTTTCAGCATCGCATCTTCCAGTACACCTGGCTGATGTGCGGGCAGCGGGAGGACGCCGAAGAGGTGGCCCAGGATACGCTGCTCAAGGTCTTTGAAAGTTTCGATCAGCTCCAGGATCCGCAGCGTGTGCGCGCCTGGGTGTTTCGTATCGCGAAGAATTACTGCCTCATGAAGAGGCGGCGCAGTGTCTTTGCTCCAGAGCGGGAACTGTCGCTGGATGAGTTGATGCCTTCGCCCGATTCGGAAAGCCCGCGCACATTGCAGGTGGCCGATTCGGGCGAGTTGCCCGATACGCGCCTGCTGCGCGGCGAACTGAACACCGAGATTGAGCGTGCGTTGCGCGAACTCGGCGACAGCTACCGCTCCGTTGTGCTGCTACGCGACCGCGAGGGTCTCTCGACCGCCGAAACGGCCGAGATCCTGGGCCTGACCGAGGATGTTGTGAAACAACGCCTGCACCGTGGCCGTCTGGCTTTACGTAAGAGCTTGGCCGGCTACCTGGCCAAGAATGGAGAGTCACGCCAATGACACATCGTGACCCGGAGTGCCTGGAACTGTTCGCCCGCCTGTCCGATTACGTGGACGGCGAGCTGCCGCCGGCCGATTGCCAGGAGATTGAACGCCACATCTCCGGCTGCCCCAAGTGTGTGGAATTCCTGCGCAGCCTGCGCGGCTCAATGAAAGCCGCCGAAAAATTCGAAACAACCGCCGAACCGCGCCCGATTCCGCCTGAACTGCAAACCCGGCTTGAACAGGCTTGGCGCGCCGCGCTCGACCGCCGCCAGACTCATCACAGCTAACCGCCGCATCAGCCCGGGCGCGTCAACGAGCAGCGACCGTGAGGGAGCTGACGCACGTCCTGCCGGCCACTTGACGTGCGCCTTCAACGGACTCCCCATAGCCCGGCGCGTCCGCGAGTGTAAGTGAGCGGACGCGTGTGTCTTCAACAGAGCGGTTGCATGCCCGCTCCTACCACTTTTTTGCCCGGTGTCGCCCGGGGGCTATCTGCCACCAACGATTCACCGTCACCGGCGGCACTGCGCCCCGCGCTATTGGTACTGCGGCGTGTAGCTCCACGCCCACGAGTTGTTTGCCGTGAGGATATCCAATCCCGTAGGCGAGGTGAACCGTGCGCCTTTGCCGCTGGCGGTCACGCTGAAAGTGCCTCGCACAACGAAGCTGTACCCTCCGGCTCCGATCGCGGAGCTCGCCGGAAGCTGCGCCAGCACGCTCGACGGTACCGTGAACTGGCCCGCTGAGGTGTTCTGGATGCACACAAACGCGGCGCCATTCGACAAACTGATCGCGCTGCTGCCGGTAATGGTCACGAACGTGGAGGATTCTCCGCC
>CAYZIX010000030.1:0-34403 GCA_964478395.1 uncultured Candidatus Solibacter sp. | reverse complement strand
CGTTGGGCGAGTACATTGGCGCGGCGCTGGTGGGCAAACGCGTGGCGGCGGCGCTATTGGCCGTGCTCGGACTGATTGCGCTGCTGCTGGCCGGCGTCGGGCTATATGGTGTAATGAGCTACTCGATGACGCGCCGGACGCGCGAAATCGGCATCCGCATGGCGATGGGCGCACGCTCCGCCGATGTGCTGCGGTTGGTGGTGGGGCAGGGCCTGCGTCTGACGCTGGGCGGTGTGGCGGCCGGCCTGGCGCTGTCGGCGGTGCTCACGCCGCTGGCGTCGTCGCTGCTTTACCAGGTGAGCGCGTTCGATCCGTTGATCTTCCTCGGAGCCACGCTGTTTCTCGTCGCGATTGGCGCATTGGCCGCGTATGTGCCGGCACGGCGCGCGGCGCGGGTGGAGCTCAACAAGGCGTTGCGTTGGGAGTGAGCGCGCGGGCGATGGCGGCGCCAACGCGGGCGTTATTGCGGATCAGCGCCTGATTGGCCGCCAGACTGCGGCCTGCAGTGATGTCGTTGATCCGCGCCAGCAGGAACGGTGTCAGGCGCTTGCCGCTCACGGCGCCGGCGTCGGCCCAGCGCAAGGCCTCTTCAATCGCTTTCTGCGTTTCATCTGCGTCGAGCGTATCTTCTTTGGGCAGTGGGACACCCAGCAAGATGCCGCTGCTCATGCCGAGGCGGCGGCGGGCGCGCAAGGTGGATGCCAATTCCTCGGGCTGGTCGACTCGCCAGGGTGTAGGCACGCCGCTGGAACGCAGGAAGAAAAGCGGGAACTCGTCGGCTTGCCAGGTGGCCACCTGCACGGCGTGTGTCTCCAGCCATTCGAGCGTCGCCGCGGTGTCCATGAAGGCCTTTGCGCCGGCGCAGACCGTGATGGCTGAATGACGCTCCAGAGCAGTGAGGTCGGCCGAGATATCGAAGTCCTGGCGGGCGTGCGGGCCCACGGCGCCGATGCCGCCGGTGACGAAGACGCCGATGCCGGACGAAGCAGCGATGGCCAGTGTTGCGCCGGCTGTTGCAGCGGCGTCGGCCGAGCGCGCCACTGCCAGCGGCAGATCACGCTCGCAGGCTTTCATGACGCCGGTGCGAGTCGCCAACTGCTCAATCTGCGCTGCGCTCAAACCCACGTGAATGTGTCCGTCGAGTATGCCGATGGTGGCCGGCTGGGCGCCAGCTTCTTTGATGATCCGTTCCACCTCAAGCGCTGTTTCGACGTTGGCCGGGTACGGCATGCCGTGGGCGATGATGGTCGACTCCAGTGCCACCACCGGCTGTCCGGCATCCAGCGCCTGGCGCACCTCTGCGGCGAATTCAAAGCAATTAGCGTTCATTCGTGGCTCGCAGACAGATGATAGCAGGGCGTGGTGCAGAATTTGTCACAATGGGCCGAGTGGAGGTGACGCGATGCCGGGTGAACGAGTACTGGTTACCGGAGGCGCTGGGTTCTTGGGGAGCCATATCTGCGAGCGGCTGCTGGCGGATGGCTGTGAGGTGCTTTGTCTCGACAACTTATTTACGGGTTCGAAACGCAACGTAGCGCACCTGATTGGCAACCCGGCCTTTGAGTTGATCCGGCATGATCTGGTGCACCCGATCAACCTGGAGGTGGACCAGATCTTCAACTTTGCCTGCCCGGCCTCGCCTGTGCACTACCAGCACAATCCGGTGAAAACCGTGAAGACCAACGTGATGGGCACGCTGAACATGCTGGGCCTGGCCAAGCGTGTGCGGGCGCGCATTCTGCAGGCCTCGACTTCTGAGGTCTATGGCGATCCCAAAGTGCACCCGCAGACGGAATCGTACTGGGGGCACGTCAATCCGGTCGGCATCCGCAGTTGCTATGACGAAGGCAAGCGTCTGGCCGAAACGCTGATGATGGATTACCACCGTCAGAACAACGTCGACATCCGGATTGTGCGGATCTTCAATACATATGGGCCGCGCATGGCTGTGAACGACGGCCGTGTGGTGAGCAACTTCATCGTGCAGGCGTTGCGCAACGAGCCGATCACGATCTACGGCGAGGGGCTGCAAACGCGTTCGTTCTGTTTTGTCTCTGACCTGATTGAGGCCATCGTGCGCATGATGCGCGTGGAAGGCTTTACGGGTCCGGTGAACATCGGCAATCCGCATGAGTTCACCATCAAGGAATTAGCCGAGTTGGTGATTGAGCTGACGGGCTCGCGCAGCGAGATAGTGCGCATGCCACTGCCAGCCGACGATCCCACGCAACGCCAGCCCGATATCTCGTTGGCGAAGGCGAAGCTGGCGTGGGAGCCGCGCGTCGAGTTACGCGAGGGTCTGAAGGCGACCATCGCTTATTTCGAACAAGTGCTGGCTGAACGTGCCGGTTAAGCCCGGAAATGCGGCTTCAGGAGCTCGAAGATCCGGTCGAGCTCTTTCATGTCGCCGTCATCCATCGTGAAGCGGCGCGTATTGCGCATGGTCACCGTGCGGAAGATGCCGCGGCGGCGCAGAATCTCCTTCTGCAAGACGTAGGTGGTGCGGCGTTCGAGCACGGCCGAGAGCAGAAACTTCATGAAGAGCGACTGTGCCTCGCTCTTTTTGCCGGCGTGGAACAGGTCCCAGATTTCAGCCTGGATGTCGGCAAAGCCCGCGCCCGCCATGGTGCCGCCGGAGCCGCGTTCCATCTCGTTGAAGAGGTTCATCGCGCCACCGCCGGTGGAGGGAATCACGGCGCGCTTGCGCTCCCGGACGATGCGCGAGACATCCTGTGTCACGTCGCCGTTTTCTAGCTTGAGAATTCGCACTGTCGGCAGCTTGTCAGCCAGGCGCAGCAGAAAGTCGGTGGTCATGCCGGGCGTTGAAACCTGGACCGACAAAGGCAACCTGGAGACAGAGGCGATGGCGGTGAAGTAGTCGGCCAGAATTTCCTGATCGGCGGTGCCGTTCGTCGGCCCCATGGCGTGCAGGCCGTCGGCGCCAATCTTCTCGGCCATGCGCGCGTACTCCATGGCCTCGAATTTGTTCGCGCCATGCACACCGATCAGCACGGTGGTGCGGCCCTTGGCCTCTTTGACCACGGCCTCGGAGTATTGCATCCGCTCGCGGTAGGAGAGCGAGATGCTCTCCCCCGCGCCGGCCGGCCAGACAACGCCGTGGACGCGCCCGCGCGCGAGGAAGTCGGACTCGCGCCGCAGCGACTCTTCGTCGATTTCGAGCGAGTTCAGGAAGGGCGTCTGCATGATGACGAAGATCCCTTCCCATTGGCGTTGAGTCTCCGGCGCGGCGAGTGCGCTTCGCAGCGCAGGCGCTGTGAGGGGCGCGCCCAACACCATTCGGCGTGACATCTGGTGCAGCATGAGATCCTTGATATCACGAAACCTTGGGCGCTGCACCGATCAGGCCAAAGCCACGACCGCATGCTGAGCAATTCGGTCGATCTCGATTTCGAGCCGCGCACCACGTTGGGCCCAACGTATGCCCTCCGCGCCAATGCTTTCGACCGACGAGGGACGCGCGCCGAGGCTCGCCGTATCCACGCTCAGTTTCAGCGGCCCAATCTGCGGACGGCGCGAACCCCACGGCCCGGCGACAAGCCCGGTGTAAAGGTTGATCAGTGAAATCACATGCATGCGCCCGTTGCGCTTGCGGCCGAAGACCACCTGTACACCTGGCGGAACGTCGGCATCGATCACCTGTGGCGCCGCAAACTTACGCACGATCTGCGTGAGCGTATATTTCAGCCATGGATCTTCACGCGTAAGAATCTCACGGCCGATTGGCGCGGCGATGTATACGACAGCGCCCTTGCCAATCCGGTTCAACGTGATAAACGGCTTGCCGGTACGCGGGCCGAAGTGCGTGTAGGCGGTTTCGCCGTCGGTGAAGACTTCGCGCGTGCGGTGCGCGGCGGGATAAGCCAATTCGGCCAGCATCGTTGCCGTGGTCGCCTCAATTTCGAGTACTTCAGTCAGATAAAGCGTGGGATAGGCAGGTGCCCGGCCACGCAGCTCATCGCCCAGCCAGCAGAAGTTGGCTTCCTTGAACGGCGAAACGCGCTTGAATCGCACGCCCAGGAAGTCGCTCCAGGCGAAGTTGTCGCGCCGCGTGCCATCCGGACGGCGCAGCGAGGTTTCGTGGGTCGCAATCATTAGGCCGCCGGTCTCAGTGTAGGCCCGCAGCTTGGCAAACAGATGGTCGCTGGGCACAAGCGCATCTGGAAGAATCAACGCGCGATAGCCCTCGGTGCGCAGCACATCTGCGTTCAATACATCGAAGTGCATGCCGGCCTCGACAAGCGCGTGGTGTAGTCCGGTGGCCTCCTGCTGGATGGGTAGGCGCGGCTGGCCCGGAATGGGGAACATGGCGCGCTCGGACTGCCAATCGTAAACCACGGCCAGGTTGGGCACGCTTTCGAGATGCGTTAACCACTTGGCGCGCTCATTCACCGACTCAAAGCAGCCTTTTAGGTTGCGCATTTCATCGTCGGAAAACGTTCCATCTGGTAGTGGGTTGACGCCCACCGAGAGTCGCCCTCCGTTCGATGTGACTACGGCCACGCTAGTCTCCAGGTAAGTGTCTGGAATCAGGTTCCAGGCCGCCCAAGTGCCGATTGCGTCGCCCGGCACCATGCGCAGGAAGCCACCGTAGGAGTGCACCTGGTAGGGCTTGCCCAGCGTCCACATCGACTTAGCCTTGAAGCTGATGGCGCGGTGCTGCTTGGCCTCCGACGAGTTGAAGGTGATGTAGTCGCGCACGTCCTGGGGCGTGTTGTTCAGCTCGTCATAGAAACCTGAACCGTTTGAGCCGAGCCAAACATCAGGGTCGATCGAACGCAGGAGTTTGCTCGAGTCGCGCAGGATGTCGGCGCGTGCCTGATTGCCAAACTCGTGCAGCCGCAGTCTCACAGCCGGGTCGTCGGACGTGGCCGGCTGATCCTCGCCGAACTGTTTGCGGTAGGCTTCATTGCACCAGCGGCAGTGGCAGGCGCGAGCGGGATCGAAGGAGCCCAGCCCGTACGAATTGGGAGTGCCTACCAGATCGAACCATGCACCGTCTGGGATGAGCGCCTCGTACATCTGGCGCAGTTCGTCGAGCACAACGTCGCGCCAAGGCGAACGCACGCACATCCAGTGATAAGCGTTGAAGGCGAGCAACGGCTTACCTTGGGCGTCGACACAGGTCCACTCCGGCTTGCGCTTGGCGGTCCACTCGTCGATGCCGATGTTGTAATAGGCGACGAAGGGAATGCCGGCGCGGCGCGCCTCGGCACGCGTTTCGGTGATCCAGTCGTGAGGACAGGGCCGGCCACGGAAGGGCATTACGGCATTGCCGAGCTCGTTCTTGGTCTTCATCTCGATGATGCCGACCCCGGCCTCACGGCAGAGCTGGATGTAGTGTTTGGGATCCCATTTCTTACCGACGCCCGATTCCCATTCGGGCTCTTCCACCATGGTGTGGATGGCCATCAGGCGCGAGGCCGGATCGATACGGGTGATACGCGCCGCAAAACTGAGGCGGCCCGTTGCTGTAACGGCGGCGGTAGCGGTAAGGAGTTCTCGTCTGGTCATGGTTGTCAGCCGAGTGGCGTGAGTCGCGACACCACCTGTTATCATGTGCCAAGACGAGTCCGGAGTCTTGAGCCCGGTCTCAGGATTTCTCAAGATTTCTTGACGGTAACGAACAACAGCGCGGATTGGCATGAGTTTGAAGGGCTTCGTTTGGACGCGGGCAAGCGTATGCTCTGGCGCGGCGCCACGCCGTTGAGCCTACCGCCCAAGGCGCTCGAACTGCTGGTCATTCTGGTGGAGAACGCCGGCAAGCTGGTCCGCAAGGACGAGCTGATGAACCGGCTGTGGCCGGACACCGCAGTGGAAGAGGGCAGCCTGACACAAGCCATCTTCCAATTGCGGCGTACGCTTGGCGAGCGGCCGCGCGACCACCGTTTCATCGTGACCGTTCCGGGCCAGGGCTACCGTTTCGTCGCCAGCGTGAGCCACAACGAAAAGAACACCTCGTCGGGGTCCGTCGCGCCGGCCGAAAACCAGACGATCGCCGTGCTGCCATTTCGCGTGGCTGGTGTCGAGCCGGGTGACGACTATCTTGGCGTCGGCGTGGCTGACACCTTGATCACGACGCTCAGCCGCGAGTCGCATCTGACGCTGTTACCGATCGGTGCGGTGCTGCACCACACGCTTGCTGCCGACCCGTTGGCCGCAGGGCGCCAGTTGGGGGTCGACCTGCTGCTGCACGGGACGGTGCAGCGCGCTGCCGGCCGCATTCGCATCAGCGCCGCACTGGTCGCTCTCGGTGATCACACGCTGCGCTGGGCCGACACGCTCGATTGTGACCCGGCCGGGTTATTCGCGGCGCAGGACGCACTGGCAGCGCATGTATTGAAGGCTTTGCCGGAGGGTGCTGGCGCATCTGCCGCTCCCACGCAGGGCAATATGGCGCCGGAGGCATATCAGGCTTTCGTACGGGGGCGCTATTTCTGCTCCAAACGCTCGGCGGAGGGTTTTCGGAAGGCAATCGGCTACTTCGACAACGCGATTTCACTCGACCCGCACTACGCGCGCGGCCACACCGGCCTGGCCGATTGCTATAGCTTGCTGGCGTGCTATGGCATGTGCGCGCCGCTCGATGCCTGGATGCGCGCACGCGAGGCAGCCGGCCGCGCGCTCGCGCTTGATGCCCATCTGGCCGAGGCGCACGCCACGATGGCGCTGGTTCACATGGGGCTCGAATGGAATTGGCCGGCTGCTGCGACGGAGTGTGCCCGGGCCCTGGAACTCAACCCCAATCTCGCCATGGCCCGCGACTATCTGGCCGAACTGCTGATGTTCACTGCGCAGCCCACGCGCGCACTGGCCGAAATCCACCACGCGCAGGCGCTCGACCCGCTTTCGCTCATCATTCATCGCGACGCGGCCATGCTGCTCTACTTCGAGCGCCGCCACCGCGAAGCCATCACCCAGTTGCACGATACGCTAGAACTCGATCCGGACTTCGACCTTGCACGCCGCCAACTAGCGGCCTGCTATCAGGCTGTGGGTTGTTTCACCGAGGCGCTGGCGCTGCTTGAAAGCACCCCGTCGCTCGCCGGCGGCGATCCTCAAACATTGGGTGAACTTGGACACATGCTGGGCGTTTGCGGGAGGCGCGATGAAGCCTCCGCAATTCTGGCCCGGCTGGATGCAGCGCGTGCCGGGTGCTTTGTATCGCCTTACGCCCGGGCGCTCGTCCACATTGGCTTGGAGGAAGACGATCGTGCTCTCTCCGCGCTCGATGAGGCCTGTGATTTGCGCGTCTGGCAGGTGCTGTATATGGGAATCGAGCCACGGCTCGATCCGTTGCGAGCCAACCCGCGCTTCAACTCGTTGCTCACGCGCGTCGGGCTGAAGACGACTGTCGCTTGAGCAGGTAAACGCCGTGCTTGTCGCGGCAGAACTCGGTTACGACGTAACCGGCATTGAGCGCGGTGAGGAATGCCTGGCGCGCCGCCAGACGCCAGCTCGCCGGGTTGGCCGGTTGGCCGATCAACGGCACTTCGATGCGCACCACACAGGCATCAGACAACGAGGCGCTGCACGGCTCGCCATTGGCGTCCACCTGCAAGAGCGCGGGTGCATACGCGGCTTCCTCCAGTGCGCGCTGCTCATCAAACCCTTGTTCGAGCCGCTCGGCCACACGCATTGAATCGAGTTTCCAACTCATCAGCAGCCGGTCCGTGCCGTTGTCATGCAGGAAGCTCGATGTGGATTCTCCGTAGAAATTGACGCGATAAGAATTGCATGTCGCGCCGAGTTTCGCGAAGTTCAAGTGCCCGTTGGCGGTTTGCAGTGGGTCCACCGTCCAATTGATCCGCGTGATTCCGCCGTTGAGTGCCTGCTCGCGTTGCGCCAGTTTTAGGCGGCAACCAAGGCCGGAGCTACGGTAGGCCGCGCGCACGGCCAGCATTTGGGAGTGAATCAGCAACTGGCCATGCTCGCGCGCTACAAATCCGAAGACGAATCCCACCAAGGCATCGCCGTCAAAGGCGCCAATCAGAGTGCCGCCAAATTCCGCCGCCGGTACCAGCATCTGGAGCGGCACGACGTCCACGTCGTTGAAGCCCCAAACCTCTTTCTGCAACTCCACGACCGCACGGATCTCATCAAAAGCGCGAATGGGGCGGATTCCGATTGCTGGGGCTGGTGTCATCTTCTTCGCGACCAGCATAGGACCCGCCATAGCGGCGCGTCCTGAATCGCCGCTTAGAGTTTCTCATCATTTCTCAGCGAAACCACGCCGCTCTACCATATCCGTACTAACCTGGACTCGGAATGTCTCGCAAGCTTTTTTCTTCGGCTGTGCTGTTGCAGTTCATGTTGCTCTCCACGCTCGATGCACAGGCACTGCGCCAGTGGCTCGAAGCGACTGCGCAACGCCAACTCGCTGACCGTCGTGCTGCGGTGGAAAAACTTCGGACCCGTGACGATTGGGAGCGTCGCCGCACTGACGTGCGCACGCACTTTCTCGCCATGCTCGGCGGCCTGCCCACCGAGCGGACGCCGCTCAACGTGCGCCAGACGGGCGTGCTGAAGAGCGCGGGCTACCGCGTGGAGAAGCTCATCTTCGAGAGCCAACCTGGCTTCTACGTGACGGCAAATCTCTATGTGCCGGAGAACGGCCGGAGTTCGCATCCGGCCATTTTGCATCCGACTGGCCACAGCACGTCGGCGAAAAATCGCGCCTTCTATCAGACGCTCTCCATCGGCCTTGTGAAGCAGGGATTCGTCGTGCTCTGCTACGACCCGGCAGGACAGGGCGAGCGGCGAATCTTCTACAACGCGGAGCTTGAAGACTCCATTGTTGGCAGCGGCACGGTTGAGCACAGCATGATCGGCATCCAGTCATTGCTCGCCGGAGAGAGTGTCGCGCGCTATATGGTCTGGGACGCAATGCGCGCTATTGACGTGCTTGAATCGCGTGCCGAGGTGGATCGCAGTCGCATTGGCGTGACCGGCTGTTCTGGCGGAGGTACGCTGTCGGTCTATCTTGCCGCCCTGGATCCGCGAATTCGGGTTGCCGCTCCGGCCTGTTATGTCACGTCCTGGGAAGATCAGGTGGGCACGGCCGGCCCGCAGGATGCCGAGCAGCAGTTCCCTGACCAGCTCCGTCTCGGCATCGACCACGCTGATCTTGTTGCTCTAGCTGCACCGAAGCCGTACCTGATTGTGTCTAGCGAGGCGGATTTCTTCCCGCTGGCGGGGGCGCAGAAGACGTTTGAACGTGCCCGCGCTGTTTGGCGGCTGCATGGCGCGGAAGACCGGATCGATTGGTTTCACGAACCTGGTACTCACGGTATCTATCAGGCCGGGCGTGAGCGCGTCTATGCATGGATGCGGCGTTGGCTGATGAGCGACGCCACGCAGGTGATTGAACCTGAAATTCTGACCGAACCCGAGTATGCGCTGAACGTCACGCCAACCGGCCAACTGCGAACTTCGTTCGGCGGCGAGACCCTCAGCAGCCTGAATCTGAAGCGTTACCAGAAGCTTGTACCCACAGGCACGGCGACACGCGAGAATCTTGTCCGTGTGACTCGCTATGAGGCGCCGCGCTTGCCGCTAGACTGGCGCACGGAGAAGCGCGAGCCGGGTGTCGAACACCTTTCATTCGATCCTGGCGACGGCCTGCGCGTGCCGGCGCGGCTCCTCATGCCTGCTACGTCGCGCGGCGGTGCGGTGCTCTGCCTGAACTGCTCGTCTAGCGATTTGCAGGACTTTGTGCGCGCCGGTCGCGTTGTGCTGGCTGTGGATGTGGCGGCGACGGGAGCGCTTGCCGATCGCGCTGACGGGTATGGGGGACAGTGGTTTGGACAGGAGCGCGTCGCGTGGCTGGCGCTGATGACCGGCCGTCCGCTGGTGGGCATTCAGGCGCGCGAAATCATCGCTGCGGCTGAGCTTCTGAGTGCTCGCGGGCTGCTTGGGCCGGAGGGGCTGGCAGGTGTGGCCAACGGAAACGTGGGCGTCGCGTTGTTGCACGCCGCCGTGCTCGACGGCCGCTTTGCGTCACTCATCGTTGAATCGATTCCGGCTTCATATCGTGCCATCGCGCAGCGGCCGATCCATCGCGGCGTCTTCGAGATGGTGCTTCCGGGCGTGCTGACGGAATACGATCTTCCCGATCTGGTCGCCGCCCTTGCGCCGCGTCCGGTCTGGCTGCTCAGCACGCGCACTCCGGCAGGCGCGTCAATGTTGCCGGAGGCGCTCAACGTTGAATACGAACGGGCGCGCCACGCTTACGTCCAAGCGGGTCAGGCCGACCGGCTGCATCTCCGCTTGCGCCGAGAGAAAGAACCGTTGCCGCGTTAGTGGCGCGCAACTATATGACTGGGTGAGGTGGTGGGCGCGACAGGACTCGAACCTGTGACCTCCTGCGTGTGAAGCAGGCGCTCTAACCAACTGAGCTACGCGCCCCGGACGGCGTGAAACCACAGTATAGCAACTTCATGCTAAGTGCGCAGTACGACTGCTAAATCCCGACCGGGATAACTGCCCGTAGTAGTCCCGACCAAGAGGATTTCCACCGTGACTTGGCCACCCTCGGGCAGCGGCGCAAGCCCGAAGCCATCCACCGTGGCGGACGTTTTGGCGCCAGCAGGAATGCTCAGCGTGGCGTAGGTCGATCCGTTCACCAGCACGCGCAAGCTGACCGGTGATGCCAGCGGCGCTGACGCAACGTAGGCCCGAATGTCGCGGACTGCAATTGCGGAGTCCACCACCAGTGGCGGAGCGATGCTCGACACGATGGCCAGTTCACCCTCGTATTGCAGCGTGTACTGCCCGCCCACCAGCGTCCGCAGGCCGCCTGCGGTTGTGGACGTATAGGCTTGACCCGCCGTGGGGCTGGATCCGACGGCGTTGGTGACGTAGAACTCGGCGGCCGCGATGCGCACATCCGGCAATAACATACGCTGCGAGTAGCTGCCGCTGGCTGCGCTGCCGAAGAAGCCTGGCGCGAAGGCAAATACGCTGGAGGCGCGTGTCAACGGGTAGACGATTGTGCCCGCGGCGTGTGTGGCGGCCGTTGTGCCGTGCACCCCGCGATCCACTTTGACGGCTAATGCGTCGGCAGATACTTCCAGCACACGCACCAGTTCATGCTCGACCTGAATCAGGTCTCCCACGGCAACCGCACAGGCGGCACTCATTGACCAGTTTTGTGCCGTTTCGTCCACTGCGCTGCCTAACGTGTGGCCGCTGGGGCTCTGCAACTCGTTCCAGTAGTGCACGGTGAGCGTCCCGGTGCGAATGGTGTTCGTGTTGTCCAGGCTCTCAAATCCGATTCCAGCAATTTCGTACTCACCCTGGCTTGTGGTCGACAGTCCGAAGCCCGGCGTGCCCGGCACGTCGGCATCACTGCCGCTGCCGGCGCCAGCCACGGTGTGACGTGTTACCAGCGCTTCATCCAGACCGCTTTCGGCGCCGCCGGAATTCACTGCTACCCCCGTGATCTCGATGGTTTCGGCCGGACGGTTCGCCACCAGGAAGCGGATCTCATCCGTCGTTGTGATGCCTGCCGGCTTCCAGCCGGACTCGGCGATGGCAAACGTGCTGGTGGCGGAAGGCGTCACTGTCCAGGACTGCGTCAGTGTGAGTGTGGTTGCCGTATGGCTGGCGATGGTGCGTTCCTGCCCTGCGCCCGTGCCCGACAAAATGCGGACAATGCCTCCGGCAAACTCATTCGCCAGCAAACCGAGCGCCGTGTTGCCGATGGTTGTGTCGCTGAAGATGTCAGCCTGCGTTTCGGGCAGCAGTTCGTAGCGATACTGAAAGCGCGCATGATCGAAGTTTCGATCGGGCGGTGGCGCAACGCTTGCCGCAGCGCCAGTGTCCGTATACGTGCTAGCCACGGCCACGCCCGCTGCAATGCGCCGCAGTGTGCGGCTGGAAGAGCCGCGGTAAACGTTCAGCGTGGCAGCCTTTGCCGATGCGCGAATGCCATTCAACGTCACTTGATATGTGTTGACTCCTGACGGCAGTGTCGCGCGCAAGGTATAGGACAGCACCGATTCGTTGCCCACCGAGTCCACGGCCGTCAGCGCGTAGTACAGAGCCTGTCCGCCCGCCAACGTTCCACCGCTCGACTGGATCTGCGCTGTTAGGCCGATGACCGGCGCGCTGGGTGCGCTGAGTGCCGGCTGTGCCGGCGCGGTGTAGCGCACGGTCAGCCCGACCAAGTTGCTGCCGTCGCCCGAGGTCAGCGCCTCCTCACTCACATCGAAGATTTCCTGGCCTTCGCTGTCGAGGCTTCGCCCGGCCAATGGCCGAGGCAGGCCGGGCCCGGATTCGCTTTCCGGCGTGCCCATCTCGATGTCGCCGGCCACTTGCTGGTACCAGAGGTCATCGTGGCGCTGCGCCACAATAAGGACGCGCTCGTAGTTTAGTGCTGGCTTCATCCGCAATACACGGTAAGGGGCGCGGTCCAGTCCTTCACGCGCGTGCGACAGCGCAATCAGATCGCCGGGCCGTAACCCCAGCGCCTGCACACTGGCCTCGAACTCCACGTAGTGGTTGCCACGTAGGTTCTTCTCCAATTGCAGCCGTAGCGCGCGAGCGGCTTGATCCATGTGCGGCAAACCCAATGCGCCAGACGTTGCCGAAATCTCGCAGCCCTGCGCCTCGGCGTCAGCGTAATCCACCAACGACAGGCTATCGGTCTGGTAGGTATTGAAAGCATCTTGAAATTCGACGCTTAGCCGATTCACTGTCTCGCTGGTGGCCCGGCGGTAGATGCGGAACGTGGACGCTCCGCCATCGGTTCGTAAAATTCCAGAGAAGCCGTTCAGGCCGTCGCCGAATTCATACGCTGGCCAACCGCTATCCAGTGTCTGAGTGCTGTTGGTGGAGTCCCGTTTGGTGGCGCATTGCTGGGCGAACGTTGATTCCGGCGTCACCATCAACTTGCCGTTGTCGTCCACGGTCACCAGCAGGGCGGACGACAGACGCAGTCCCTTCACTACCTCGTTCAGGCTTTTACGCGAGGTCAACGCCAGATTGACTTCAAAGCGCGGTCCCTGCACAGTGGAGCCGTCGGGCGTCGTCAGTTCGATGAATTCGTCGCAGTAGGCGGCCGTCGTGGCGAAGCTCGGCAGATTGAGTTCGTCCGTCGTCCAGCCACTGCGCCGCAGCAGATCTAGCAGGATCCATGCCGGGTTGCGCGTAAACGCTGCATCGATTGCTGTGCCGTCGGTGTTGTAGCGCGGCAGTTTCAGGCCGCTCATCAGCACCTGCACCTTGGGCAGTTTCCCGCTCGTGACAATGCTGTTTGGCGCCACCACAGACAGGCAGGCCAGACTACCGTGTGGATCGCCGGCAGGCGTGCCGTCGGCATTGGTGAAGTCCAGGTTGAAGCCACCCGTACGCTCACCGACGCTGACAATGTTGTACCAGCCGGTTGCCGTCATGTCGGTTCCACTAATACCCAGAGGCATCTCCACGCCGTTCAACAACACCTGGTGAATAGCCTCGATAGGGCCCGATGAGAGCAATGCTTCGCAGTGTGTCAGATTACCGTCGTTGCGGGAAAAAATCACCGGCGCCGTAATCCACGCGGTGCCGTACACCAGCGGCACGGCGTCGTTCGCGCGCGCCCGCCCGTCAATCGCATCCGCCGTGGACGTGCTCTTCTCGCCATGTGTGCGCACTGTCACGCTGGGTGGTAGGAACGCGAAGCCTCCAAAACGCGCTGTCGCAAGATTGTTTGAGTCGCGCTGCAACATGCCGCGCGCGGCACACTCATCGCGTGTCAATCCGCAGCTCGTGTACGGTTCACCGCTGTTCAGCGTGCCCACGCCACCAGCGATGTCAGGTGAGTAGCCGCAGCCGTAGAACGGCGAGTAAGTGCCGCGCGCCCCTCCGTCGATAGCTTCTGTCCGTTCGTCGGACGAAGAGGGGAACCGCCACGGGCAGCGCGTTTGTACGCGAAGCGTTGGTACGTAAAGCCGTTGCAGACTGAGCCGGTTTGTGAAGCTCAGCCGGGCCTGTGTCTCCGTCAGCTCATCAATTGGGTTGGCGATGCCCAGGAAAACGGCGCTCAATTCCGTGGTCGGCTGGCCGGTGGTCACGTTGAAGAAGCCGAAGCGCACAGTCAGACGCGCTCCTTTCCAGCCTTGTGTACGATCGAATTGCGAAATCGTGCCGTCAACGTTCGAAAGTGTAACGGTGAAACGTCCGCCTAGATCGACGGCCTCATCGCCGGCCAGCCGCAGGTCAAAACCGCCGTGCTGCAATACGCGCGGTTCATAGGTGTCACCGTCAACTGTGACGCGATGTGTCGACCAGCGTTCCACCGTACCGTCGCTCAGCGTGCACGCAAACAGCAACAACGGCGTGTCGAGGACTGTCTGCTTCTTGAGTTCGTGAATCGTGCTCATTATTCGCTCACCAGTCTGCTTGTCAGGCTCACCGCCAAGCTGTTTCGATTCGGGCCGGTATGCGTTACCCTCATCCCCATGCCCGAAAAACGGGTCTCTGGGTAAACGCCACTGCGTGCGTACGAAGGCTTGTATGCCGACGGCGCCAGTTGCAATTCCGCCTGTGGGTAGCGCATCTGCAGCGCGCCGCCGGACGGAACTCCCACTGCCACCGTAAGGTTGCCGCCCGCGCCCGTTTCGCTAGCCACCCAATAGCGGCGCCACAGGCCGCTTATCTCGACACCACGCGTTGTACCGGCCGCGTTCAGTGTTGCCGCCATGCCGTTCTGGCCCTTCAGCTCGCAACTGAATACGCAAAGCGCTGCGGGCGGCAGCGTCAGGGTCTGTGCAACGCGGCACTCCGCGGCTTCCGCGTTTATCAGTGTGGATTCGCAAAGTCCGGTCGTTGTGCTGACCTGCGCGGTAACCGTCAGGCCGCTCTTGGACCACACGTCATTGGTGGGATCCTCGCTCCAGCGCAGCAGATTGGCCAGCGGATCGCAGAAGACGAAGCTCTCTAGTCCGCCGCGCGTGGCCGTGAAAAAACTTTCGAACGCCTTCAGTTCCGCGTCACTGATCTCGGCGTATTCAAGGCTCCACTCCACCTGTGCCGGCCGGCCGGTCAGCCCGTGTTGCTCATAGCCGCCCGGCGTGGTTGTCAGCAGCACATCATGCGCCGTGCGACGCACAATCGGGTATTGTGTTGCCGCGCCACTGGATAAAGCAGGGTAGTACAACATGGTTATGCCGCTCCTTCAGCGATCGTTACGCTGGTCTGGCAGCGTCCCTCGGCAAGCGCGCGCACCGTATGCTCAGGGTTCTCAAGCACACAGCCTGCGTACGCTGTGCCACTCCACGGATCGGTGAACGTGAAAGTCTCCAATGTCTCCAGGTGTGACTGCACGAAAGCTTCCACCACTGCCGCTTCGCCCTCATCGAGCATCGTCAGATCCACTACCCATCGGCGCCGCGGGCGCTTCAGCGTATAGCGCTGTTCGGTGCCGTCCAGAAATGGCAGCACGCGTGTTGTGCTGGTCAACTCACGCGTCAACGGATACTGCGCCTGCACGCCAGTCTTCAGTTTCGGAAAGTCGGCCATGGCTAAAGCTCTCCAATCACGGTGCCCAGCCCGTCCGACTCAAGCAGTGCGCGCTTCACTGCCTGCGCAATCTCCGGTGTGCGATCCAGGAACGACTGTGTGTCGATGGCCTGGATGTTGACGACGACGCTCGCTGTGTTCGAGCCTGTGCTCGACGTACTTCGCGCCTGACCTTGCGCATCGCGGTCCACCGTCTCCACTGTTCCTGTCGCCCCTGCGATGCCCAACTTGTAGTTGATCGAGTCCGGCAGTGTCGCCTTCTCCAACGTTGTGCTGCTGGTCGAGTCGCCCCCCCCGAACAGGCTCCACAGCGCGCCGAGAATCGGGTTGACGTACGAAATCGCTTCACTCGTCGTCGACCGGCCGCTGAGTACACCGGCAACGCTGGTTCCACTTCCGATGCTGGCCAGTGCTTCGCTTGCCGCTGAAGTAGCGGCCTGCTGTGTGGACCCATTCGCCGATTGCGTGGTTTTCAACAGTGCTGCCACTTGCTCGGAAGCGTACGCCGAGTCCGCGCTACCTGCCGTTGCTGTGCGGACAGCCTTTTCCAGAAGCTGCATCACATCGTTTTCAGAGTTCGTCATTGCTTGCTTTCTCCCATTCGCGTTCGAGCACGGCTAGTGCGTCCACGTCGCGCGCGCTCAGTTCGCCGGCCGTTAACGCACGTGTCACGCGCCATGCTGCAAACATTTCCAGCCATGCCAGACTGCTGGCTGTAATGGCGGAGCGCGGGCATTCGCTGCTGGCAATGCCCGCACGCGCCCACACAACTTGCCGCGTGTCACCGCCGTGGCCCAACCATCCGCAGCCTCGTTTCTTTTCCAGCCTGTGCTGCCTGCAATCCTCGCACCGCCACCCGGCTGGATTCGACCGATGGAAATGGAGGGCGAGGATCAGTTTTTTCGTTCGTCTTCGCTCAACTGGCATGTCGCCCGCACGGCTGCTGCAATCTCGCGGGCCAGCCGCTCGGGACCGTGTTCAATGAGCGCTACTACGTCGGCCCGCGCGCCGTCGATCTCAAGGTTCTCGATCTCCACAAGACCCCACTCGATGTAGACCCGGTCGATCGCGCACTCAAGTTCTGCGGTCGCCACGCGGTCGGCCAGTGATGTGCCGGCCGCGTGGCATTCCAGTTCGGCGATGAGCGCGCCGACGCGCCGTGCAATCTCCGCCCGGCGCGCTAGCGAGACTCGTGCAATCGCATAGCGCACCTCCGGCAGATATTTTGATGCGTGCCACTCGCTGCTCGCGTAGCATACCGTCTTACCCAAAGGCGACATAGATCTCGTCCTCCTCTGAGCCCACTGCCACCGAGCCGGACAATCGCCAGCGCAGCCGCTCTTCGTCGTCGAGAAGCTCCGGTACCGCCGGGATGAAGCTCGGTAGGTACACTGCGCACATCGATCCGGCCGACTCGCCCATCTGCAGCAGCAGCGGAATTGGATTGCCGAATCGTGCTGCCTGGTAAATTTCGTCGTACAGCGCTGCGTCGCGCCCGTAGAGCTCCAGGTCGGCTGTTACCTCACGATTGCCCGCCACTAGGCAACGTGGCTCCAGTGAGCCGAGGTCTTTGCGCCGGAAGTCGATGTTGTTTGTGACCTTGATCGTTGCGTCGGCCAGCGTGTAGAGCTGCCCTGGTCCGGTGCCAATCCAGGCTTGGCCGAGATGTCCCGGTATTGGGCTGTCGGTCAGCGTGTCGTATGCGGGTTCGCTGGGGAATGCATCGAGTCCGCCCTGGCCGCTGGCGAAACTCTTGTTGTCGATGATGTCGGCCGCCTGTCCCTCGAACTGCAACTCATGGAAGTCGCCGCACAGGTGCAGGCTGAAGTCATTCACCGCCGCGCCACGCAAAATGCGTTGCACTGCCGCTTCGGGCGTCCAGTAGTCGTGTATGCTGGCGCTTCCAAGCTCCTTTGCCGGACCGTACGTCACTGCGCCCCCGGCCGTAGTTCCGCCGGTAAGCGTTGTCGTGAGCGGGGCACAGATACCCACTTCCGTGGGACTGGCCACGGTGTTGACGAAACGCAGATCGTTGCCGATCGTCAAGGCGCTGCCGGTCAACAGTCCGTGATCTCCAGCGAACGTCACTGCCGTGCCGTTCACTGCTGAAATAGTCTGGCCACCGCCAAATGTCTGCGGATTGCCGCCTAGCGCGGCCTCGACCAATGCGCCGTAGCGCGGCGCCTCGCTGCCGGTCTCGCGTCCGTAGACATAGGTCTTCAACTTAAAGGTTGTCGTCTTCTTCAGTGTTCCGGCCAGTCCCTGATAGGTGCGCGTGCCCAGCTTGTCCTTGCGCACCGGCCGTTCGGTCTCCTGCACCGACCGCAGGTACACCGCGTTGAAGCGTTGCGCCGCCGAGACGCTGGCCACGTTGCCGTAGCTCGCTTCTAATGCCGCGTAATAGCGGTTATTTCGTGACGATATGTAACATGCCATCGCTCTTTCCCCGTCTATCCTCTGTTCACCATCACCGTGCAGGTGATCTTCGCGCTCTGTAGGAAATTCAAGCCGCCCTTCTTGACGGCGTCGACCTGCGCCTCGTACTCGTTGCTCAGATACAATCCGCTGGCAATGCAGCCGGCGTTGCTCTCCACCACGTTGCGCACGCTGTCCATGTACAGCAGCAATTGTTCTGTGATCCCTTCCAGTCGGTCCTGCGAAACGCGAATCTCGACGGCCAGCTGAACGCTTCCCGCAAAGGGCCGCAGCCTCTCGGTCGGCCGGCTCTCGATCTTCTCGCAGTAAACATGCACCACCGGGTACTTTGTTGCCCCGGCTTTCTCTTGCAACTCAGCCGGCGTGCGCGTGAAGTGCAACGTCGCGGGAGCTTGCAGTTCCTCTTTCCCGTAGGCGCTGCGAAGCTCCTCCACGGCTGCGTTCAGCCCGCTTGAGCTTGATCCCATTAGGGCCAGCAGCGCTTCCACCGCTTCATTTGTTGTGAAGGTCATTGCCGTCAGCCCCTCCGCCGGTTGGTGCGCCGGACGATGATGTCCGCTGCCTGCCCTGTGGATGGTGGCGCGCCCGGCGTCAACGTGCCCGTGCTCAGGACCCACGCAGCGTTCACCGCCAATGGCGTGGCGTTTTGCCGTGCCATCTCGTCTTCCGCCGTACCGGCAAACACGTTCCAATACGCAATGCCGTCTGTTGCGTAGGGCAGGGCAACGCTGAGGGAGTGTGGCACCGCGGAGCTGGCTACCTGCACTGGGCTCGGAGCGCTCTCCCGTCCGGTTGCGTCCAGCACGGTCGCCTGCACCCAGTAGGTTGACGCCGCCAGTGTGCCGTCGCCGATTGTGACGGTCACGCTTTGCGGCCGGTTCACCGGGTTGAGCACCAGTTCGATGCCACACTCGAACGCCCGCCGTTGTTCGTCTGCCGCCAGCTTCTGGTAGTGCTTCCAGCGTTCGCCGTAGCGGTCGTTCAACTGGCTGAAGTAGGCATCGCGGTAGATCGCCTCAAGCGTCTTCAGCGTGTGCCAGCGCCGCAACGCCAGACTCACCCGCACCTGCTCCAGCCGCCCACGGTCTTCGCATCGCAGAAAATCCTCGACCTCTTCGGCAATCTCGGCCAACGCCACATCCAGCTTCGAGTTGACGTCGATACTCTCGCCGCTGGCCACGCCCAGCACGCCCGAATCGTAGGCCTTCAGGTCTTCAATCTGACTGACACTTCCATCTACCAGCAATGCCATTGTCGTTTCTCCTCTAGCCCTGCTTGGGCTGGCTCTCCGTCAGGATTTCGCGCAGCGGATCCGTCACCAGGCGGATTTGCAGCCGGCTGGCCAGCCGCTCTTTCTCAACGGCTGCCCGCCGCTCGTCCTGCTGTTTCCCGTAGGCTTCAATCTCCGCCGGGTTCGACAAGCGGGCGCGGCCTTCGAGAATCAACTTGCAGGCCGGACGTCTCGTCGTCTCGGTCACCTGTCCAGCCTTGCCGCCGTCCGGCGTATCCAGGCTGGTCACGAACACGTCTTCGGCCTCAATCGTCGATTCCAGTTCGCGCAATTCACGGTAATAACGTCGAATATCCATTTGCCTCGACTCCTTTTTGCTTCCACAAATGCGGCGGGGCGGGCCCCTGCGGACCCGCCCCGTCCTTCTTCGGTCGCCTCGCTGGTTAGCTCAGCACCTGCACGCCAAACGAATTACGCAGAACGCCCACGCCGTACAGAATGTCCACCGTGAACTGTTGCGCCAGCGTGTCGGGCTGATAGCTCATCACCACGCGCATCCCGAAGTTGCCCAACTCGGCATACTCGGCCACTGCGCCCGTGCCCGGCAGCGGCTTCGGCAGACGGCGGATGGCCAGCCCGATGGCGTCCTTGGCGAACGCCATGTTGTGCGTGGTCACCGTCGTCGACCCGGTCGTCGGCACAAACTGGCTGCGGAAGACGTAGAAGTCTTTCAGCCGCCCGATCGTGCCGTCTACCAGCGCCCGCAGGCCCGCGTCGCCGCAGGTGCGGTACTCGCTGAAGCGCGTGATCTGGCGCAACTGCGAGTAGGCGTCCGAACTCACCACCAGGTATTTGTGATCGGTCGCTGGCACCTTCGCCTTGAACAGCGCCGTTTCGGCCGAGTCCACCACCGACTCGGTCAACGGCGTCGCCGCCGCGCCCAGCGCCGCGTTCGCCGTGAACGACGCGTACGTGTTCAGCAGGTCCGTCTCTACCTTCTCGGCCAGCGCAATCATCGCCGGTTGCATGTAGAGCTTCAGCAGATCCGGCACCGCGATCACCTTTGTCACGTCCGGAATCTGGAACGTCGCTTCGGCGTGCGTGCTCAGCACAATCTGAGCGTTCGTCAGGCTCGGATTCTGCGTCGTCACTGAGCCGCCTTCGGCAATGTTATTGGCCGACATCGTCGGCGGAATCGGCACGTTCACCGTGTCGCCGGCCTGCGCCAGCGTCGGCTCAAAGTCCCGGTTGACGAGATTGCCCATCACCAGATGACCCATCAAGGCCGGCAGCGCATCCACCGCCACCAGCTTCACAATCGCATTCGCCAGGTTGGATGAAGTGATTGCTGACATTCTGTGTTTCCTCTTTCTCCCTTTCGACCCAAGTTCCTGCGCGGTGGCTTTAACCCGCGCGCTACTCGCCCCTCAGATTGCGCAACAGCGCTTGAGAGACTTCGTCACGGACCCGTTCCAACTCCTCCAGGCTCATGCCCGGTTGGATCCGCTCCAAATCGCCTGCCAGGGCGCCGCGCGAGCCCTTCGGCCCGCTCGTGGCGCCCGATCCGCCCGCGATCCTCGCCGGCAGAAATTCGGGATTCTCTTGTACGAACGTGGCCAGGAACTCCCGTGCCGGCTGTTCGCCCTCGCCCGTTCGGGCCACCAGGCTTCCGTCGTCCGAGCGCACAATCTCGTCCTTCACCACCTTGAAGGCCAGATCCACCTTCGCTACGCCCAGCCGTTGCAGCTCGGCGCGGACCTGTGCCGCACGTTCGCTTTCCTCGGCGGCCTGACGGCTACGCTGGTTTTCGGCTACCAGTTCATTCACACGCCGCTCCAGTACCTCTCTCCGCCGGCGCTCTTCAATCAGCTCCGTTTTGTAGGCGGGCTCGGTCTGCCGGCGTTCCACCGTGACGTACTCTTCAATTGCCGTCCGGACCAGTTCTTTGATCTGCTCACCCGCGTCGTGGGCGGGCACACTGGTATCCACTGTTCTGGGCTGCTGCTCCATTGCGTGTCCTTTCTTGTTGTCTTGCCGTGCGCTTACTGCGCTGCGTCAATCTCCTGCGCGATGCGGTCCTTGATCTCCTGGCTCGCGTCGCAGAGATATTTCATCGCGAGCTTCTTTTGGACCTGCGCTCGCAGCGTCTGCGACGGGATTCCCAGTTTCAGCAGCCGCTCGGCGTCATCCAGCTCACTTGAAAATTCGCCGATATCGAACTCGTCCAGTCCCGATACGCCGATCGAGATGTCGTCTTCGCGCGCCTCGGCCATTGTTCTCAGCAGCCGCTTCAGCGTGTCCTTCACGCGGTCGCCGAAGCCGCGCAGTACTTCCTGTGTCACCAGGTAGTCCCGTTGCTTGCTGTAGCCGGTCAACGACGCGCTCTTCGATAGCGCTCCACCGGCCTGGCTCAGCATGTAGCAGACGCGGTAGATCTCTTCTTTCAGCCGGTCGATGTTCGTCAGCGCGATCTCGAACACGTTGCCTTCCGGCTCGGTCCAGCCGAAGCGGTCGTCCTTGCCCAGTTGCAGATAATAGCTGTCGCCAATCGTCTGCTTGAACTCGCTTTCGCTATAGATCACGGGAATCGTCAGCAAGCCGCCAGTCAGTGCCCACGCTAGCGCGTTCGATTTGTTGAAGTGCTCTAGTTGCAACGATGCGGCCTTATTCATCAGCCACATCCCATCGCCCAGCGAAAACTCGAACAACGGCACTTTGCCGGTCCGCGCCAGTCCGTGCGGACCCTCATCCACCAGCACTGGCGCTGTTGCGCGTCCCCCCGTCTCTTCCTGCCGGTACACCGCGTAGTTCTCCCGGTCGTAACGCGTGAATTCGCGCAGGATGTGCGGTCCCTGCCCGCGCGGTTGATCGTCAACCAGGCGTTCGGTTCGCACCACCACCCACTCGAACTCGCCGTAGCTGTCGCGCTGCCAATTGATCACGTTCTGTGCCGTGTACTCGCAGAAGTAGCCGCGCGAGACGCCCAGCGCCTCTTCCTCTGCCCGGTTTCCTGGCCGGCTGGCCGGTTTCGGGAAGTCCAGCATGATGTAGCTGCGGCCCATCACCAGCGCCTCAATCACCTGCCGCCGGAAAAAATCGGCCAGTGTCGACCCTCGCCGGTCACAGTCCTCGGCCAGTGTGTTGTAAAACTGCCGTGCGCGGTCGTCGCGTCCTTCCAGCGTCACAATCGGCTCGCGCCGGAACAGCGTCGCGGCGTACCAGTCGATAATCGCCCCGACGTAGTTCTCGTAGAACGCGCGGCTCACCCGCTCGTTGTAGACCTCCAGCGCCTCCTTGTGCCGGGCGATCAGGTATCGGTCTGCGTTCGAGGTGAACTGCTCGCCGCCGACGTACAGGTCGCGGTACCGCGGCCAGATCGCCCTCCATGCCGTGTATTCGGGATGTTCCCGGTTGATCTCCATCACAGTCTCTCCGCTCCCTTACCAGTACAGTCTTCGTCCGCGTTCTCCCACCGCCGGACCGGTTTGATACTCCTGCCAGATCAGGTAGCCCAGCGCGTCGCTCAGGTGCGTCCGCCGCGGATCGCGCGTCTTGTCGATTTCAGTCGTGTTGGCTACCCATTGCACCCGCTCAAAGTCCCGGATCAGTTCCTCGCAACATTCGTTCACCAGCAACCGCACGGTGCCGTCAGCTCCTCGCAGCTTGGCGTTCATCAGTCCCACGCGATCCCTCACTGGCGGATTGCGCCGCGGAATCTTGTACCGCGGATGCTCACGCCGCTCGCGGAAGTAGTCCTCAATCATCTGCCGGTCTGTCGTTCCGGCTGTCTGTAAATGCGACGCGCAGGCGTCGGCATAAATCGTCACGCCCCCCGGCCAACCTGCATAGCGCCGTGTGAACTCCGCGCAGGCGTCGCGCGTGCTGGCGCGGCTCAGCACAATCTCGTCCAGCACCCGCACCGTGTCTTCCTCCACCTGCGCCACCACCGAGCTCATCGGGTTGACGTTGAAGTCCAGCGCCCACAGCAGTTCGCGGTCTATGTCCGGCTCCAGACGCTTGACGTGTGCCCGCCGGTCGAAGGCGTGGTACACCAGTCCTTCACTCGGATTCAGGTATTCGCCCAGCACTTCCTGTGCGTAGAACGCCGCGTCGTAGCTTGCCTTCAGGCGGTCGTAAAAATCCGGCACCTTTTCTAGAAGGTGCCGGTTCTCATACGCCCTCGCCTGCACACATTCGTAGCCGTCCACCGGGCTCTGGATGAACCTCTGATAGACCCAGTCGTATCCCTTTGGCGTCCACACCGCGAAGCCGCACAATTGCGTCGCTTTCGGATCCCTCAGTCGTCCCTCCAACCGGATCCAGGCTTCTTCGGCGCAGTACGTCAACTCGTCCACTCCAAACCACGCCAGATTCGTGCCCCTCAGCCGCTCGTACTCGTCCATCGACCGGAAGATCATCTTCGACCGTGTGTCCCGCATCGTCAGCACGTTCTCGGCCTTGTTGTACTCGTACGGAATCCCGCTTTGCCCCAGCACCTCGAACAGCGCCGGTTGCGTCGCATCGCGCAGCATCGGATACGTCGGCGCGCCAATCAGCCCCGCGCGCCCAGGGTTGAGATACGACAGCTTGATCGCTTCGTGGCACAGCGCCTGGCTCTTGCCCGACCCAATCGGCCCCGAAAAGCCCTTGAAACGCGCCTTCGACTCGTGAAACCGCGCCTGTGAATCCAGCGGCGCATACGGAATTGTGCGCGTCACTTTCATGATTCTTTCGGCTCCACCCACTCCACCTTCACGTCGCTCGGCTTGCTCAGCCCAAGCGATTCCATCATCTGCATCAACTTGAAGCCGTCACCGTTTGTGTATGAGTTCCCCCCTTCGGCCACCTGTTGCGAAAACTGGTCGAGCATGGTTTGCAGCAGCGCACGTAACCGTTTTTCGGTGAAGGCCTTACTCTGCTTTTTCGTGCTCGCCGTTTTCGTGGCCGCGGACTTGCGCGGCGCGCCCGTCGCCTTGCTCGCCGCCTTCTTGGTTGTCTTCTTCAGAGTTGCCATTGTGCGTCGGCAGGATTTCCCCGCCACACAAAGACTAGGAGGCCGCTGTTCACTTAAACCCCTGCTCTTGTCCCAAACGATTGAAAAAGAAACAAATATTCTTTGCCCAACTTTCGTCACCGCCGTCACCGCGCTTGTGTATCTTGGTATTGAGCCAGCCTCGTATGCTGCGACAGACCTTCCTCGCCCTCTCGCGCCAGCGCACTCTGCGCTGCTGGTTTGAGACTTCCCCTCGCGCACTCCGCCTCACCCGCCGCTTTATCGCCGGTCAGACCTTGGATGCCTGCCTCGACGTTGCCCGCCGCCTCCACTCGGAGCATCTGCTCTCGACGCTCGACCATCTTGGTGAAAACGTCTCAACTCCGGCCGAGGCCGAACTCGCGCGTGGCCACATGGAGCGGGCTCTGAATGCCATTGGCGCCGCGGGCCTGCCTTCCACCGTCTCCATCAAGCTCACGCAGTTCGGGCTGGATCTGGGCTCCGATCTCTGCTTCGCGAATGCCTCCACGCTGGTCGATCTTGCTTCGCGCCTCTCCAGTCGCGTGGAAATCGACATGGAAGACAGCTCCTACGTCGACCGCACGCTGGCCATCGTCGAACGTCTCCACCAGCACCAGTCCTGTCTGCGCTGCGTACTCCAGGCCTATCTCTACCGGACCCCTGATGACGTACGCCGCATGAACGTGCTCGGCATTCCCATCCGCCTTTGCAAGGGTGCTTACAACGAGCCCCGCTCTGTTGCTTTTCCGGCCAAGTCGCAGGTCGATCAGGCTTATCTCGAACTTGCCAACCGCCTGCTCGACGACGGCACCTATCCGGCTTTCGCCACGCACGACGCCCGCTTGATCGGCGCCATTGTCAGGCGCGCTTCCGCGCTCGGCCGTTCCAAGGACGATTTCGAGTTCCAGATGCTCTACGGCATTCGGCGCGATCTTCAGGCGCGCCTTTCCGCTGACGGTTATCGCGTGCGTCTGTATGTGCCTTATGGCGACGCCTGGTACCCGTACTTCATGCGCCGTCTGGCTGAACGGCCGGCGAACGCCTTCTTTATCGCGCGCAACCTCCTGCGGCCCTGATTCCGGAACCCTCGGGCTGCCCGCCGCGTCTATTTATACGGGGACTACGCGGGTGAAGTACTGGGGCTACTTTGGCGCGAAACTCGTTCTGGCCGGTGGCCTGCTGTGGGCGGCATGGTCTTTACTGGTCGCATGGCTGCCGGGCCCTGAAACCTTCTTTTACATGCGCGTCGGCCGTCATCAGGACCTTGGATGGGCCATGCTGATGCTTTTGTTCTGGCTGGTCGGCCTCGGCCTCGTCGCTCTCATCATCTGGGACCAGCGCCGCCGCTGCCGCGTCTGCCTGCGCCGCTTGCGCATGCCTGTTGAAACTGGCACTTGGGGCGCGGCCACGCTCTTCGGACCACCACGCGTCTCGATGATCTGCCCATACGGCCACGGCACGCTCGACCAGCCCGAACTGCATACCGCCGTGCAGGCGCCGGCCGAATGGCATCAGCATCGCGATATCTGGGCGGAACTGGAGTCCATCGAACGCCGCCGGCCGTGAGACAATAATGGGCGAGAGACCCATCTATCCCTGTGCGCCCTAATCTTCCCCGATCTTCCTGGTTCGTCCGCTTCTTGTCGCACCCGGTGGGGAAATCCCTACTGGCGCTTGCCGTCGTTTTCGCGTTCGCCGTCGTCGGCGTCTTTTGCTATTTCTGGATCCATTACTCGCGTTTGATTGACGAGAAGCTTCGTCAGGGCCCTTTTGCTGAAACCGCCCAGTTGTTCGCCACGCCGGAGCCCATTGCCGTTGGCGATCCGCTTACCCCGGATGAGCTCATGGCCGCCCTGCGCCGCCGCGGTTATACCGAGCAACGGTCCAATCGTCAGGGCTGGTATCACCAGCGCTCCGACGGCGTAGAAATCTTTCCGGGCGTCGACGCTTATGTCCACTCGGAACCTGGCGTTGTCTTCATTAGCGACGGTGTCGTCCGGCGCATTGTGTCGAGCCGCGACAATACCGAGCGCCAGCGCTATCTGCTCGACCCGGAACTGATCACCAACCTCTTCGACCGCAAGCGCGAGAAGCGCCGCATTGTTCGCTTCGATGACATTCCGAAGGTGCTCATCAACGCTGTTCTGTCCATTGAGGACAAGCGCTTCTTTGAGCACGCCGGCTTCGATCCCTTTGGGCTTGCCCGCACCGCCTGGGTCGACATCACCCAGCGCCGCCGCTATGGCGCCTCCACCATCACCATGCAGACCGCGCGCCTGCTCTGGCTCAGCCAGGACAAGACGTGGCAGCGCAAGGCGGCCGAGGCGCTCATCACGCTGCAACTGGAACACAAACTTTCCAAACAGCAGATCTTCGAGTTCTACTCCAATCAGGTCGATCTCGGGCAGCGCAAAAGCTTCGCCATCCACGGCTTCGGCGAGGCCGCCCAGGTCTACTTCGGCAAGGATATCCGCGAGCTCAAGGTGGAGGAAGCCGCTCTGCTCGCCGGCCTCATCCAGCGGCCCAACTACCTCAATCCTTACCGCCACCCTGAGCGCGCCATGCAGCGCCGCAACACCGTCCTCCAGTTGATGCGCGAAAACGGCTACATCACGGACCTGCAATACGTTGAGGCTTCCAAGGTGCCCATCCGCCTGGCTGATGGCGGCGAAGAGTCCTCCGATGCGCCCTATTTCGTGGACTTAGTCTATGACGACCTCCAGGAGAAGTTCGCCGACATCGATTTTCAGACCGATTCCTACCGCATCTACACCACGCTGGACCGCCAGCTTCAGCAGGATGCGCTCGAGGCTGTACAAGTCGGGCTCGGTGAAGTGGATACGCTCCTTTCGAAGATGCGCCGCAAGTATCCGCAGCCGCAGGTCGCGCTTGTTGCGCTCGATCCCCATACGGGCGAGGTGAAGGCCTTAATCGGCGGCCGGAATTACGGCGCCAGCCAGCTCAACCGCGTGCTGGCCCGCCGCCAGCCCGGCTCAATCTTTAAACCTTTCGTATACGCCGCCGCGCTTAACACCGCGTTGGAGGGCCGTGAGCCGGTCATTACGCCGGTCACTCAGGTGGTCGACGAGCCTACGACTTTCTTCTACGATGGCCAGTCTTATGAGCCCAACAACTTCGGTAAGGAGTTTAACGGCACCGTCAGCTTGCGCTACGCCATCTCGCATTCGCTGAACATCCCTACCGTGAAGTTCGCTGAGATGGCTGGTTACGGGAACGTCGTGGAGATTGCGCGCGCCGCCGGTCTGAACTCGATCAGGGCGACGCCCGCGCTGGCCCTGGGCTCCTATGAAGTGACGCCCATCGACATCGCCACGGCCTACACTATCTTTTCCAACAACGGCACTTGGGTCCGTCATACGCTGGTGCGCGAGATTCGCTCTGCCTCCGGTGGTCTGATTCACGAATATAAGCCCGCCGTGCGCGGAGTGCTTGATCCACGTATTGCATATATGGTCGTGAACCTGATGCAGGAGGTGTTGCGTTCCGGCACCGGCGCTGGCGTCCGCTCGCGTGGTTTCGGTCTCCCCGCCGCCGGCAAAACCGGTACTTCACACGACGCCTGGTTTGCTGGCTTTACCTCCAAGCTGCTGTGCGTGGTTTGGGTCGGCTTTGACGACAACCAGGAACTGCCGCTCGAAGGTGCCAAGGCCGCACTGCCCATCTGGACCGAGTTTATGAAGCGCGCCCACTCGCACCGCGAATACCGCGGCGTGCAGAATTTCGAGCCGCCAGATGGCATCGCCATTGTCGAAATCGATCCGCTCAGCGGCAAGCTGGCCACGGCCAATTGCCCGAAATCGGTGCCCGAGGTCTTTTTGGCCGCCACACAACCAGTTGAGCTTTGCCCGCTACACGGCGGCGGCTCACGCACTCAGGTGGCGGGTTGGGACGCCGCACCCGAAGAGCCGGCGCCGGTCAGGGCTTCGCGTCCAGCGCGTGCTCCGGCGCGCGCTGCTGCGCCGCCTGCGGCCGCGCCGAAACAGCCCACTCCGGCTGCTTCTCCCAAAGAGGAAAGAAAGGGGTTCTGGGGGCGAATTCGAGATATATTGAGGTAGGTCTCACTGCAGGAGGGATGTATGCGGACCTGTCTCCTCGCGACGGCGATTTTTTCACTCACGGCGTTTGCGCAGGCGCCTGCTCCACCGGCCAAACCGGATAGTCTCACTCCGGAGATGCGCGCCGACCTTTTCGCGGCCCGCAAAATGTATCGCGAGGCTGCCGAAACCTACCTCACCGTGAAGCCGGCCACCGCTGTCACATTGAATAAGGCCGGGATCGCCTACCACCAACTTGGCGATCTTGATACGGCGATGAAGTACTACCGGCGCGCCATCAAGCTCGGCAAGGACTATTCCGAGGCGATCAACAACCTGGGCACGGTCTATTACGCCCGCAAGAGTTACCGCCGCGCTATCTCCTGGTACCAGAAAGCGCTCAAGATTTCTCCAGTGTCGGCGTCCATTTACTCAAATCTGGGAACGGCGTACTTTGCCCGCAAGGACTACCGGCGCGCCTCCGAGTGTTACGAAAAGGCCCTCTCGCTGGATCCGGAAGTCTTCGAGCACCGCTCCACGCAGGGCGTGCTGCTGCAGGAGCGCAACGTCGAAGAGCGCGCCAAGTTCCACTACTATCTCGCCAAAATGTACGCCCGGTCGGGCCGCACTGAGCTGGCGCTGCTCTACATTCGCAAATCGCTCGAAGAGGGCTTCAAAGACCGCAAGAAATACACTGAAGAAAAGGAGTTCGGCGCTTTGCAGGAGTTGCCGGAGTTTGTTGAGTTGATGAAACTGGAGCCCCGTGTTCTTTAGCCGCTGGCGCGCCCTGGCGGCGTTTGTTTCGCTGGCCCTGATTGGGTTCGGCATCTGGAAGTTTTTCGCTACCCGGCGCCACACGCCGCCTGCGCCGGCCACAGTGGTGCTGCTGCCCTTCGAAAACTTGACCGGCGACGCGTCGCTGGATTGGACGGAACGTCTCGTGCCGTTTTCGCTGGCGCGCCAAATAGAAGGACTGCCCGGCCTGCACGTGCTTCAGATGTCTAAGGCCAGCGAGGCCGCCGCCGCCACGCCCACCCATGAAGTGAGCGGCTATGTGGAGAACGTTCACGGCGCGATTCAACTGCATTATCTGGTTCTGGACGGCCGAACGCACCGTCTGCTGGGTGAGGGTGTGTTGAACGGCGCGACGGACTGGGAACGCCGTCTCTCAACGCTGGCCAAGCGCCTGCTGGCCACTCTGGCGGTGGTGGCCGAGCCGCGCCGTCCTGTCTTCCATTCGGATCATTCGGCCCAGTTGCTGTCGGAAGCCCTCGCGTCTAACGACCCGGCACGATATGAGGCCGCTGCGACGGCCGATCCAGCTTGCGGCGCATGCTGGCTGGGCTGGGCTGAATCGGCCAGCCGCACTGGCGGCCGTGCGGCCCTGCAGCCCGTCATGGAGCGGGCCCGCCGCCGGGCGCTGCTGCTCGATGCCGTCAGTCTGGCCCGTCTCGATCTGCTCGATGCCACGTTGAAGGATGATGCCGCGGCGCGTGTAAACGCATTGCGCCGTCTCAGCGCCGCGCTGCCCTCGGACACGGCTCCGTTGGCGGAGTTGTCGGATGTGCTGGTCGCGACGCGGCAGTTCAGCGAGGCCTCGGCCGCATGCCGCCGGGCTCTGGAACTGGAGCCGCAATCGGCCGCGCTGTGGAATTCGCTGGCGTATGCGCTTGCCAACGACGGGCAGTTTGCTGAGGCTGAGAAGGCGGCGAAGCACTATGGCGGGCTCGACCCGCGCTCGCCCAATCCGATCGACACGCAGGGCGAGATTGCATTTATGGCCGGACGGTTTGGCGATGCGGCGCGCCTGCTGGTCGCCGCCTACGATAAACAGCCTGCGTTCAACTCCGGGCTTGCGCTTGAAAAAGCGGCTATGGCGCGCACGCTGAACGGTAACCGCTTGGAGGCCGGCCAGGCGCTGGACCGCTATATGAACGACCGCGCGTCGCGTGGCGATCCCTGGGTCCGGCTGACGCGTGCGCGCTGGCAGTATTTGTTTGGTCAGACCGCTCAGGCGAATCAGCTTCTGGATCGCATAGCCGCCTCGCCGGACGATCCGGTGGCGCCCATTGCCGCCAGCCTGCGTGCTCTGCGCGCGGTCGGCGAAAACGACATGGCCATGGCGCGGCGCGCCGCACAGCAGTCGCGCATGCTGGCGCGTACGCCGCCGCAACTTGTGTTCGCCGCTCTCGCTGCCGTCGCGGTGGAGCCGGAACGGGCTGCCTCGACTTTCACCGATCCGGGCTTGCGGCTGGAGAGCCGCGCCTTGGCGTTGACGCTGCGCGGAGACTGGAATACCGCCACACCGGTTTGGCGTGAGGCGCTCAAGCATTCCCGCGGCGGCGCCGACGCCCACCAGCGCGAGTTGCTCGCCCTCTGTCTGGTCTCCTCGGGCCATGCTGCCGAGGCTGCTCCGCTGGTTGGCAAGCTCTGGCCGCTGATGACCCGCGAGCAGGCTCTGGTCTACGATTTTCTGGTGGTGCCGGATCTGTTCTACGTGCGCGCCGAAGTGGCGCGGGCCACGGGCCGGGACAGTGAAATGCACCGTTTCTATGGGCTCTATCAACAGTATGCCGGCGATCGCGCCGACCGTTTTGGCCGCCTCGCCAAGGCGAGGGCCGAAGCGCGGCTTTAGGCCGCCGGCAACGTGAAGTAGAACGTGGCGCCGCGGTCCACCGCGGCGTCGGCCCACACCCGCCCGCCGTGGCGCTGCACGATTCTCCGCACCGTCGCCAATCCGATTCCGGTGCCCGGGAAGTCACTGGCCCGATGCAGGCGTTGGAAAGCTCCGAATAGGTTGCGCGCGTAGGTCATATCGAAGCCCACGCCGTTATCGCGTAGGAAGCAGACTCTCTCTCCATCTTGCAGGCATGTACCGAACTCGATCCTGGCCGTCTCCCGCCGCGACGAGAATTTCACGGCGTTGGCCAGCAGGTTGGTTAGAGCAATCTCCAGCAGATGCTCGTCACCGCTGGCTTTCACGCCCGGCTCGATTTCGAAAACCAGATGCCGGCCGGAGGCCTGCTCTTCCAGCCGCGCCGCAACCGAGTGCGCCAGCGCTGATAAATCGACGCCGGCGCGCGCCAGTGTGGCGCGGTTGAGGCGTGACAACCCCAGCAGATCGTCAATCAGTTGGCCCATGCGCTGCGCCTCTGTGCGCACACGTTGTATGTATTGGCGGCCGCGGTCGTCCAGTTGCGGCGCGCAGTCTTCTTCAAGCGCCAGGCTCCAGCCGTCGATGCCGCGCAACGGCGTCCGGAGATCATGTGATACGGAGTAGGCGAACGCCTCCAGTTCGCGGTTCAGTTCTTCCAGTTGGCGGGTCCGGCTGCGGACGCGCTCCTCCAACTCGCTGTTCAGTCTCAGTATTTCCTGCTCTGCCTTTTTGCGCTCCGTGATATCGACGTTGATGCCGATGGTGCGTGCGGGCCGGCCGTTCTCGTCGTTATAGACTTTGCTGCGGGCCTCGATCCATCGCACCTCGCCAGTATCCTGGCGGCGGATGCGGAACTCGTTCCATGCCGTGCCGGTGACGGAGTTGGCGCGCTGGCTCTCACGCACTTTTTTGCGGTCTTCCGGCACCAGAAATTCAAGCCACGCTTCTAGAGAGTTTCCAAACGTTCCGGGCTGGATCCCATAAAGCCGTTCCTGCGATTCACTCCAAAACTGGCGTCCGGAATACATATCCCACTCGAAGACGCCAAACCGCGTGGCTTCCTGCGCCAGCGCCAGCCGGGTGGCCTGTGCATTGATGGCGGCCTCCGCCGTCCGGCTCGCTGTCAGGTCGTTGATGAACGCCACGCGCGACAGCAGTTCGCCGCTGCTGCTATGAACAGACGTCAGGTCTATCCGCACCGGCACGCGAGAGCCGTCTTTCCTGACCATCATGGATTCAAACGAGATATGGCTCTGCTCGTCCGCTTGCTGGAGTACTTCTGCAATGTGTTGCCACTCTTCGGGAGGATAGCGCCGCTCAATCGTCAATCTGCGGAGCTCCGATGGCTCATAGCCGAGCAAGCGGGCGTAAGCCGAATTGGCAATGTTGACGTTCCCGCTAGTCGAGTTGGTAATGGAGATCGCGATTTCGGCGTGCTCGAAAGCCAGCCGCCACAGGCGCGTGGCGTCTTGAGCACGCCGCAAGACATCGATGTCGGTGTTGGTGCCGAACCAACGCAGCACAGCGCCATGCTCATCGCGCCAGGCGATGGCTCTTGTCTTGAACCAGCGGTATACGCCGTCGTGCCGCTGGATGCGGACTTCGGCATCAAAGATTTCACCGCCTGCGGTGGCCGCTTGCCAGGCGCTGACTGCCCAGTCCCGATCGTCCGGGTGCACCTGTCTCCACCATTCCTGACCCAATTGCGTCTCTTCCGGCAGCCCCGTGTACTCCAGCCAGCGGCGGTTCAGGTAATCGCAGGAGCCGTCCGGAAGGCAGCACCAAATCATCTGCGGCACGGTTTCGGCCAACATCCGGAAGCGGTTTTCGCTGGCCATCAGTTCGGCCGTGCGCGCCTTGACGCGGCGCTCCAGGTCTTCGGCCGCGGCACGCTCCTGCTGCCGCGCGCGGTAGAGGGCAGTGATGTCGACGGCCGTTGAGCGGCTATAAAGAAAGCGTCCTTGCGCGTCGTTGACCGCCGTGGCGTTAATCATCACCGGCAGAATGCTGCCGTCGCGGCGCAGCATTTCCAGTTCGAGGTCGCGCACCATGCCGTCGCGCTTCAGCACGGTGAAGTGCTGCTCGGACAGCTTGCGGGACTCCGGTGTCAGCAGATCGAAAAAGCTGCGCTTACCGTTCATCTCCCCGGCGCTATAACCGAGCCACGCGAGCTCCGTCTGATTCATGTGGATGACCGTGCCTGTCTCGTCAACCGAGTGATAGCCGCACGGTGCGAGTTCGGACAGGTCGTGAAACCACTGGTCCGGCCCACGCAGCCGTTCGCGCCAAAGCATCACGGCTAAGGCGGCCAACGCGGCGGCTGACAGCGCGCCACCGGCAGCCCGCACCGGCGCGGGAAGGCCCGGCATCAGCGCGATGGCCGCCGCGCATGCACCGGCCAAGGCCACACCCCATCGCAACTCAGGACGCCCGGGTGCGCCGCCGAGGGCGCGACCGGTTTTGGACACCGGCTTAGTACTCGACATAGCTTGAAACCGTTCGTTTAAGCAAATAGACCAGTGCCAGCCGGAATATCAGCCGCCCAATATGCCCGCTAGCGCAGGTCAAATTTTTTCATTTTGTACCGTAGCGTATCACGCGTGATGCGCAACAGGCGCGCCGCCTGGGTCTGGTTCCCACCGGTTTTGTCGAGCGCTGACACAAGCAACCGGCGCTCGTTTTCTTCCAGCGAGATGCCCTCGGGAGGAAAGGCCGGCACTGCTGCCTCGGTGGCCGTATGCGCTTCGGCCGAACGCGCCGGACTGACGCTCATCGGTAAACTGGCCGGGGTGATGAAGCTCGAATCTTCGAGAATCATTGCCCGTTCAATGGCATTGCGCAATTCACGCACGTTGCCCGGCCAATCGTGGCTGACCAGCAGGTGCATCGCCTCCGGGCTGAAGCCCTCCATATGGCGCTTGAACTTGCGGTTGTAATGCTCCAGGAAAAACGTCGCCAGCGGCGTGATGTCTTCGGGCCGCTCGCGCAGCGGTGGGATCGTGATGTGGATCACGTTCAGCCGGAAGTAAAGATCCTGGCGGAAGGCGTTTTCGCGCACGGCTTCGCGCAAGTTCTTATTCGTCGCCGCCACCACGCGCAAATCCAGGTTGATGTCGCGCAACCCGCCCAGGCGGCGGAAGGATTGGTCTTCCAGCACGCGCAGCAGTTTGGCCTGAAGCGTCAGCGGGATTTCACCGATCTCGTCCAGGAACAGCGTCCCCTTGTCGGCCAGTTCGAAGATTCCTTTCTTCTGCGCCCGGGCGTCGGTGAAAGCGCCCTTCTCGTAGCCGAACAGCTCGCTTTCGAGCAGCGTCTCAGGAATTGCGGCGCAGTTGATGGCGATGAAAGGTTCAGCCTGCCGCACGCTCTGGTAATGGAGCGTCTTGGCGATGAGGTCCTTGCCTGCGCCGTTTTCCCCTTCCAGCAGGATGGTGGTGGCCTCGCTGATGGCCACCCGGCGGACAAAGTACATCACCTCGGCCATGGCCG
>CAYZIX010000029.1:0-35070 GCA_964478395.1 uncultured Candidatus Solibacter sp. | reverse complement strand
TTCGACCCAGGCTGTTTATCCGCAGGTGCTCTGTCACGAGCCTGTCGGCGAAGTGGTGGAAGTCGGCGCTGGTGTCACCGCGTTCAAGCCCGGCGATATCGTGGGCATGGAGCCTTCCATTACTTGCGGTCACTGTGAATACTGCCTGATGGGGCGGCACAATCTGTGCTCTGCCTCGCGCTTTATGGGCAATCCGAACGTCGAAGGGTTTCTGCGCGATTACGTCGTCGTTCCGCAGCACAACGCCGATCTTATTCCGGCGGGGGTCACCATCGATCAGGCCACGCTGATGGAGCCGGTGGCCGTGTGGATGCACGTCTTTGAACTCGCGCCGGTGCGCGTCGGCGAAACGGTGGCCGTGCTCGGAGCGGGGCCCATCGGGCTTTTAGGCGTTGCCATGGCCAAGGCGGCCGGCGCGGAGCTGGTGTTGGCCTGCGACCACGCGTCGGACCGCGTACGTTTGGCTGAAGATATGGGCGCCGACGTCGCGTTGAACACCCGCGAAGATGATTTCCTCGATGCCGTCATGCAGCGCACCAACGGGCGCGGCGTGGACGTGGTCTACGAAGCTGCCGGCTCACCGGACACCATCAACCTGGGGCTGAAGTGCGCGCGGCCGGCCGGACGCGTGGTGGTCATCGGCCTGCCCGAAAAACTGAATTTCGAAGTGGATCTGCACACAGCGCTGGGTAAAGAGCTGAACATCCAGATGATGCGCCGCTCCAACCATCGCAGCCGTCCTGCCGTCGCGCTACTGGCCGCCGGTGGCGTTCCCACTTCGTTGATTACTCATCGCCTGCCCATCGCTCAGGCGCAGCAAGGCTTTGAAATGTGCCGCTCGTGCGCTGACGGCGTTGGTAAACTGATCTTTCACTTTGATGCGTAAGGATATTTAGTCATGTCCCACTATCTAGCTTTTGATCTCGGCGCCGAAAGCGGCCGTGCCATGCTCGGTACGCTGGCCAGCGGCAAGCTTCAGCTTGAAGAGCTGCATCGCTTCCTGAACGAGCCCGTCCGCCTGCCCACCGGCCTGTTTTGGGATACCTTCCGCCTCTTCTACAACTTGCGCGAGGGCCTGCGCATCGCCGGCCGCGAGCGCAACTTGAAGCTCGCGGGCGTCGCTGTGGATACCTGGGGCGTGGACTTCGGCTTGGTGGACGCCAAAGGCGAGTTGGTCGCGGCTCCCATTCACTATCGCGATACGCGCAACTACCCGGCTTACGATGCCGCGCTGGCCGCCGTCGGCCGCGAGTTCATCTTCGAGCAGACGGGCCTGCAGTTCATGGCGTTGAACTCGCTCTATCAGCTCTACGCCGCCAAGCTGGGCGCCATGCCGGGATTATGGTCGGCCGCACGCCTGCTGTTCATGCCGGACCTGCTCAGCTACTGGCTGAGCGGCGTGCAGAAGAACGAGCTGACGCTCGCCTCGACGTCGCAGTTCTACAACCCCGTGAAGCGCGGCTGGGCCACGGAGTTGCTCGATAAACTCGGCCTGCCAACCGGAATTTTGGGTGAGATTGTCCTGCCTGGTGCGAAGCTGGGCGAATTGACGGACGAGATCTGCGAGGTGTGCGCGCTGGAAAAGACCCCGGTATTCGCCACCGCCAGCCACGACACCGCCGCGGCCGTGGCCGCCGTGCCCGCCGCCGGCAATCGGCCGTGGTGCTACATCAGCTCCGGCACATGGTCGCTGATGGGGGCTGAGATCGACGAGCCCATCGTCACGCCCAAGGTGGCCGAAGCGACGCTGACCAACGAAATCGGCGTGGACGGCAAGATCCGTCTGCTGAAGAACATCGCCGGACTGTGGCTGGTGCAGGAGTGCCGCCGCGCCTGGCTGCTGGAAGGCACTGAGTACAACTACACGCAACTCACCGAAATGGCGGCGGCGGCTGAGCCGTTCTACGCCGTGCTCGATCCGGATCAGTTCATCGATCCGGGCAATATGCCGCGCCGCATGGCCGACTTCTGCCAGAAGACCGGCCAGAAAGTGCCGGAGCAGCCCGGCCAGTTCGTGCGCATTTCGCTCGAAAGCCTGGCTTACCGCTACCGCCAGGTGCTGGAACTGCTTGAATCCGTGCTCGGCTACCGCATCGAGGTGATCCACATTGTCGGCGGCGGGTCGCGCAACCGGTTGTTGAATCAGTTCGTCGCCAGCGCTACGGGCCGCACGGTAGTGGCCGGCCCGACCGAAGCAACGGCCGCCGGCAACCTGCTGGTGCAGGCCATGGGCGCAGGCGAGGTCGATGGCCTCGGCCAGATTCGCCAGGTGGTGCGCAACTCGTTCGAACTGGAAACCTTCGAGCCGCAGCCCGATCCAGCCTGGGACCGCGCCTACGAGCGATATTTGAAGGTGCGCGGCGCGTAGGCGCAACTTCACAAATCCGAATTGCCGCATCATCTGGCGTGTTAGCGGGTTTGATGGATCAGATGCTATACGTGTCTCGACGCTCGTTTCTTGCTTCGGTGGCGGCCCTTGGCGCGCAGGACCCGCAGACGCCCACCTATTCGGCCGGCGTGCACGTGGTGAACGTGTTCGTCACCGTGCGCGACAAGAAGAACCACGTCATTAAGGATCTCGAAAAGGGCGATTTTACGTTGGCCGAGGACGGCCGCTCGCAGGAAATCCGTTACTTTTCGCGCGAGAGTGACCTGCCGCTCACTGTCGGCCTGATCGTCGACATGACGCCTTCGGAGTCCAACATGCTGGAGGTGGAGCGTTCCACCAGCCGCGCCTTCCTCGACAAGATGCTGCGGCCGGAGAAGGACAAGGCGTTTCTCATCCAGTTCGGCGATGACGTCGAACTGCTCCAGGACCTCACCAACTCGCGCGACAAGCTGGCGCGGGCGCTCAATCAGTTGGAGCGCCACGGCGAGCGCGGCCGCGGCCGGATGCCTTCGCAAACCATTCTTTCCGACTCCATTACGCTGGCCTGCGATGAGATCATGGCCAAGCAGGACGGCCGCAAGGCGCTACTCATCATGGGCGACGGCGATCACATCGGCAGCCGCGCCGGCGAGGCCGTTGCCGCGGCGCAGCGCGCCAACACGGCCATCTACTGTATCCGTATCTACGATTCCAATCGCGGCGGTGGCCTCATGCGCGGCATGGGCGGCCCCATGGGCGGACCCGGCATGGGCGGTCCGGGTATGGGCGGGCCCGGAATGGGAGGTCCTGGCATGGGTGGCCCAGGAGGGCCCGGCGGCGGTCCTGGTGGTGGGCCAGGTATGGGCAACGGCAAGAAGGATCTGAAGGAGTTGGCCGCACGCACCGGCGGCGGATACTTCGAAACTTCGCGCAAGATGACGCTCGATCAAATCTATGCCGAAATCGAGGACGAGCTGCGCAGCCAGTACAGCCTCGGCTACACGCCGGACAGCGCGCCGCAAGGTGGTTACCACCGCATCAAAGTGGGCGTCCGCAAATCCGGCCTCATCGTGCAGGGCCGCGACGGCTACTACGTCAAATCAGGTGCCTGAGCGCTGGCGGACAATTTTGAACGCCACGTCTTCGCCGATGTGATTCGCGCGGTGGTCCTTCATCACCAGTTCCGGCACCTGCACGTTCAGCCGTCCGCCCTCGGATTTTGCCGCGATGGCGGGCAGGTAATCGCCGCGCCAGGTGTGGAAGAAGCGCACCTCGTAGTCGCCGTCGGCCAGCCCCGGTACGGTAAGGGTCTCGTTCGCAATGCCGAGGCCCGGATTCGCCGCCCAGCCGAACGTCATCGCGCCGGATTGCATCGCCCAGCCGTCGCCGTGGCTCAGCGTCAGAGTAACGGGCGTCCACTCCTGGCGTGAAAAATCGATGTCGCGCACGAAGCGCGAAAAGTAGGTCATCGCGCGCGACGGCACGGCGTCGGCCAGCAGCGGCAGGTAGGCCCACAGGTAGGGCGTGGCGCACAGGCCGTTGGAAAGGCCGGCCCACAGCGTGTTGTGGTAGATCTCCGAGTAGCCGGCCGAGCCCGGCTCGTAATAGGTGTGCACGCCGCCGCTTTCGGCGATGATCGATGGCCGGTTGAAGCCTTTCCACAGCAGTTGCGCCTCGTGGGCGTAGTTGCGGTAGCTCGTCTGGAGCGGATTGGCGTTGATGAGGTCCGGCTTGCCCCCTTGCGGGAAGTTGAAGCCGTGGGCTTCATAGATTTCAATCGCGGCGACGTCGAAAATCTGGTTGCCGCGCTCCCAGCGTGCGCCGAAGGTGCCGCAGCGCGTGCCCGTGGTGGGCCGCCCGTAGGGGTCGTTGGCCTTGAACCAGCGGTGCACCTTCTCTGCCCATTGATTGACACCCGCCTCGCCGCCCTTCACCCAGCCGTCGGTGCCGTCGGCCTCGTCGATGATCTGCCACAGGAACAGAGCGCGGCTGTAGCCCCAGCGCGCCACCATGTAGCGGTGCAGGCGCTCGGCGTAGCGCCATGCCTCGGGGCTCGTGAAGAAGTTCTCGGCCGTCGTGACGGTCTGATACGGGTTGTGCTGGAAGCGCCGGTTATTGCCAGTCCACACGGTGCGCGAAAGGTACGAGTGGAACCAGAAGTTCCAGCTGATGGCGATGTCGCGTTGCTCGCACCACTCAAAAATCTGGTCCAGGCGCCCGGCTCGGCCGGTGTCGTAGCGCCCCGCGCCGGTGGCCATGTTTTCCAGCGGCGTATTGTAGAAGCTGATGAAGTTCAGCCCGTGCAGCTTCAGCCGGTCGAGCTCGGCTTCGGTGATCGCGCCACGGTTGGGCAACTCGTAGGCATCGTTGTACCACAGCCCGACGCCATAAAACGGCGTGCCGTCGCTGTATTGCAGATAGCGCCGGTTTCGAGCCACGCCGATGAAGCCATGATGCGGGCTGGCTACCACCTGGAACTCAGCCGGGCGGCTGGAGGCGGTGCCCTCGCGGTCGCGCACGCGGACCACGTAGCGCCACGTCCCGGTTTCGGTCGGTGTGAAACGGACCATCCACAGCACCATGGATGTCGAGGGATTGAAGAAACCCCAGACGTGCCACGTGCGGCCCGAGGGTGCGGTGAAGTCGGCGGAAAGGTCGATGTCGTCGGGGTCGAACGGATTCTCGTAGCGCGCTTGCAGCTCGACGCGCAGTTCGAACTTCTCGTAGCGGCCAACGGGCACGTTGGCGGGGCGCTCCGCCTCGGTCATCAAGCCGTGCCGGATGCGCTCTTCCTGCACGCCGGGCAACGATTGCTGAATCGAGAGAATCTCAGGCTGCGCGGCGTGGGCCACAGCGCAGATCAGGCCGAACAGAAGACCAGTCCAATGTTTCACGCCCCAGGCATATCACACCCGTCGATGGTGGCGTGAATTCGCGCTTGGCAAAGCGATCTCCACCGCCGGTTGCACAGCAGATCAAAGGCCGCCGGACTTGCCCCGCGTGGGGGCAAACCGGCGGCCTTGCGGAGGAGCGGACGCAGATCAGAAGTAGAACTTGGCGCCCAATTGGATGACGCGCGTGGTAATGCCCTGCACGCCGCTTCCCACCATGCCAAACGTCTGCGACCGGATACTGCGGTCCACAGTCGTCGGATCGGGGTTGTAGTGGTTAATCAGGTTGAAAATCTCAGCGCGGAACTGAACATAGCGGCTCTCGGTGACATGGAAGTCCTTGTTGGCCGAGAGGTCGCAGTTCATAATGCCCGGCATGCGAATTGCGCCGGTGCGTGGCGACGTGCCAAAGCTGCCGGCGGTGGCGTAGGCGAAGGCCGAAGTGTTGAACCACTTCTTCCAGGTGCGGTCACCGCGCGACAGGTTGCCTTTTTGGCCGGCCACCACGTTGGCGCGCGAGCCGACGCCGGTTGCCGTCGTGTCCACGCCGTAGTCGATTGGCGCCGGGAACCCGCCGGAAAACGTCATAATGGTCGACGCTTGCCAGCCGTCCAGGATGTACTTCACCGCACCCTTTGAGTGCTTGAAGAACGGGACGTCGTACAGCCCTGTCAGCACCATGCGTTGCTTCACGTCGAAGCCGGAAATGGAGCGGTCCGACCGCCCATTGAAGGCGTCCTGTGGCGAGCCGATATAGTACCCGCCGCCAATCTGGCCGCCGATGTCGTTCGGGCCCGAAATCGACTTGGCGAACGTGTAGGCGGCCAGGAAGGTCAGGCCGCGTGACACGCGCCGTTCGGCCTTCATCTGCAGTGCATGGTAAATAGAGTTGCCCACTGACTTGTCGGCTGTCACCGAACGCTGGTAGGCCTGATTCGGCCGCCGCGCGTTCAGTGACGCCAGCCCCGGTGTGGCCGGGTCCACCACCGTTAGCGGCCGGTTGAGGTCGCCAAACGTGACGTCCAGATGCGTGCCCTTCGAACCGACGTAGCCGGCGTCAACCACCACGTTGCCCGGCAGTCTCCGCTGGATGTTGAAGTTCCACTGCTGGATGTAGGAGTCGCGCATGTTCTGGTCGTTGGCTACGGCGAAGTTGTACGTGCCCGAGGTCACTGATCCGGCAAACGGATTGTCGAAGAACAGATTCGGCGCACCCACAATATTGCCCGCCACGCTGGCGCCGCTGGTAGCCTGCGCGCCTTCGGCCATGGCGAACCAGGCATTGGAGACCATCGGCGTGTAGTAAATGCCGTAACCGGCGCGAACCACCATCTCGCCCTTCACTGCCGGCCGGTACGCGATGCCAACGCGCGGACCGAAATTGTTGCGGTCCGGCTGGAGCAGGCCGCGGCCGTAACGCGACGTGGCTGGCGTGACGGCGTCGCCTACCACATAGCCGTTCAGGTTGATATTGACGTAGCGGTCGTCACTCTGTTTCATCGGCTGGAAGTAGTCGTAGCGCAAACCCAGCGTGATGTTTAAGCGGGGCGTCACCTTCCAGTCGTCGTTGACGTAGTAGGCGTGCCAGAAGTCCTTCAGGTCGGTGTTGGTGTGCGTCGGATTGATGCTGGCCGAACGCACGTAGCCCAGCATGAAGTCAGCCAATGCCGAGCCCGTGTAAGTGCCGTCGAAACCGAACGCCCCGCGCGGTGCGCGCGCTTGCTGGAATGTCACGCCGCGGTGGTCCAGCTCGGCGCCGATCTTCAGGAAGTGCTGGCCGCGTTGCCAGCTCAGCGTATCGACAATCGGCGCGTTCGAATTCGAGCGCACGCGTGGGCCAATCTGCCGCTGCAGGTCGTACATCGAGAACGATCCCTCCGGGCCGCTCACCGTGATGCTCGGCGGACCGTAATCAATCGGCAGCCGCGACACCAGCGGCAGACCCATCTTGCCGGTAATGTCGTAGTTCGCATCGTTCGTTGTGCCGAACACTTCGTTCTCGCTGAAGCGGTGCCAGCCGCCGCGCAGATCGTTCACAATCGTTGTCGACAGCGTACTCGTCCAGGCGAACGCCACGTTCTGCGTGCGGCCCAGGTTGTTGCGTTCGTCGTGGCCCCAGAATGGCGTACCGGCTTCGAACGTATCGTTGAACACGTAGCGCCCGCTGATCGTGTTGCGCGGCGAAAAGCTGTGGTCGATGCGTGCCGTGTAGTTCTTCTGCGTGGACACCGCGCTGGCTGGCGTCGACAGGAAATTCTGCGTCCCATTGCTCGTGTTGGGCGACGGCTGGTAGTTCAGGAAAGTCACCGCCTGCGCGCTCAACCTCGATTTGGGGATAACGTTGTTCACGATGCCGGCGCTCAGCGGATCTTTCAGCGTGATGGGCACGCCCTTGGCTGTGGTCAGCGTGGTGAAGTCACCGCCGCGCATTGCCGTCGGCGGCACAATCCGGTAGGCGGACGACGTGCCTTGTGCTGAGTAGCCGGACTCCCAGTTGAAGAAGAAGAACGTCTTGTTCTGTCCCTTGTACATGTGCGGCAGCACTACCGGGCCGCTGATGTTGGCGCCAAACTGGTTGCGGTTCAGCCGCGCCGGCGTTGTGCTCTTGCCGGCGATGGCGTCGTAGCTCTGCGTCAATTGATTGTTGCGGTTGAATTCCCACAACGTTCCATGCAGCAGGTTGGTGCCGCTCTTGGTGATGATGTTTACCTGGCCGCCCGGCGCACCGCCGTATTCGGCCGAGTACGTGCTGGTCTGCACCTTGAATTCAGCCAGCGAATCCACCGACGGCGAAAACGAGTACGTCATCGCGTCATAGTCCATCAACTCAATGCCGTCCAGGTAGAAGCGGTTCGCTGTGTCGCGCGAGCCGTTGGCCGACGCCGATGTCGACCCGTACGCCGCATCCGTCTGGCCCACTGAGCCACGCCCGCGCCGCACCGTAATCGAGCCCGGTGTTCCAGCCTGCACGCCCGGAATCAACTGCGCCAGTTGCACGAAGTTGCGCCCGTTCAGCGGCAGGTCCGTGATCTTGTTCGACTCGATCACCGTGCCCACCGTGGCATTTTCCGTTTGCAGCAGCGCCGCGTTGGCCGCCACCTCCAACGTCTCGGTAACGTTGCCTACCTTCAGCGTGAAGTCGACGCGCGCCGTCTGGTCCACCTGTAGTGTCACAGACTCCACCTGCTGCCCTTGGAAACCAGGATGCGCCACGGCTACTTTGTAGTCGCCCGCCTGGAGATAGGGGATTGAATAGTTTCCCACCGCATCGGACTGCGACTCCCTCACCGTGCCCGTTGCAAGGTTGGTTACCTTAACAGTGACGCCGACCATGGCTGCGCCAGAGGTGTCATGCACCGCGCCGAGTAATGACGCTGTGGTTTGCTGGCCATGAACCAGCGGAATGAATAGCGATAAGACCGCAACGCCCACCGCGCCACGGCTGAAAAAGCTACCTGGCATTCTCGTCCCCTTTCCTCCAAACCTTGGAGGTCTTGCATTCAATCGCGTTTCAGACCGCCACGCGGCCTCGGAAACACGCTTGCGCCAGTTTGCTCTTTGTCTTTAAGTTTCCGTAAGGTGCTTTACGGTGCCCGGCGCCAAGCCGCTTAATTTCAATACGATCGATCGCCGTAACGGCGCGTCCGTTACGTGTTAGACTGCGAGACTTGGAACCGGTAACGCAGCCCGCAGGTGGGACCGACGCCGGTCAAGTCCGGACGCACTTGGAGCGTATCCTCGCCAGCCCCGCTTTCCGGCATAGTCACCGCTGTGCCCGCTTCCTTACATTCGTTGTCGAGCATGCCTTGCAGGAGAACCACGAGCGGCTCCGCGAGCGCGCCATCGGCATTGAGCTGTTCCAGCGCCCTGCCAACTACGACGCCAACAACGATCCCATCGTCCGCGTCACCGCTAGCGATGCCCGCCGCCGCCTCTCCCAGTACTACAGGGAGTCCGGCTCTGGTGATGCGCTCCGGCTCGATCTCCCGCCTGGCTCTTATTGTCCGGTCTGGCACGCTGTTGATACCGGTCAGCCGCCGGAGCCGGTTCCTCCGCCCGCGCCTTCCCGCCATTGGCGGCTTTGGGCTGCCGGCGCTCTGGTGATCGCTGTTGTCGCTATTGCCGGCATCTGGTGGCGGAAAAGCCACCCGCCGCAGAATGAGGTCGCTGCCTTCTGGGCTCCCCTGCTGGCCTCCGATGGTCCCGTACTCCTCTCCATGGGTACGCCCAATCTGGTGGGGCTCGACCCTTTCAAGGTGAAGGAGTACCTGCGCTACTGGGACGCCATCCACGAGGATCCACTTCGCCCCGGCACCACGACACCTCGCCCGGCCATCGGATTTGACGATCTCAAGCCGCTGCTGAACCGCTATGTCCCCTTCGGTGACGCGGTGGCCCTGTCTCGTTTCTCGGTCTTCCTCGACCGTCACGGCAAAGTCTTCCGTGTCCGCCCCAGCGGCATGACCAGTCAGGCCGATTTCAGCGAGGGCACGGTGGTCCTGGTCGGCGCCTACACCAACGAGTGGCTACTGCGCGCCACGGAGTCCATGCGCTACCGCTTTGTCGAAAACCGTGGCGCTGTCGAGGCCATACTCGATTCTTCCAACGGCAAGCTCTGGCGGAGCGAGCCGGTCGAACGTGGTGACGTTCAGGACTACGCCCTGATCTGCCGCGCCAAGGACCGTTCCTCGGATCGGTACGTCCTTTCCGTCGCCGGTCTTCGCCACCCCGGCACCAATGCGGCCAGCGATTGTGTCCTCTCGGACGCCTGCCTGGCCGAGGCCGCCGCCATGGCCGGCCCGAAATGGTCCAGTCCCAACCTTGAGATCTTTCTTGAGGCCCGCACCGCCCACACCGATCCCGGCAAGCCGCATGTTCTCGCCGTCCACGCCTGGTAGCCGTCCCTACAACGCCGCTTTCAGCTTTTTCCGGTAAGCCGTAAATGCCCGCTCGCCAGCTTCGGTCAGCCGCAGCACGGTGCGCGGCATCTTGCCCTGAAACATCTTGGTGATCTTCACGTAGCCGCACTCTTCCAGCTTCGCCAAGTGGCTCGACAGCGTGCCTTTATTGAGCCCCGTCTCGTGTTGCAGATAGAGAAAGTCGGCCTCTTCCACAGCCGAAAGCAGCGCGACGATCATCAATCGCCCGGGTTCGTGAATCACGCGGTCGAGTTCGGCGATGGCGCGCACGTCCGGCTTCATTCGGCCTCCAGCGGCGCCGCCTTCGTGTGGCGCAGGTATAGCACCAGGCTGGCCGCGCCCGAAACCACCCAGATCAGACCGAATAGGACAAAAAGCAATTGCAGCGCGACGGAAAACCGCGTCACCCAGAGTGCGATGGCTATCGCGCCCAGGCCCTGCACCGCCGCCACACCCCACTTCCAGGCCGCTCCTGGCGCCAATTTATAGCCGAAGAGCGCGGCCAGCACCAGGCCCACCAACGCCACCGGCAGCGTGGCCGGCAACTGGTCATGTCGTGCCACCGCCAGCGCCAGCAGCAAGGCGGCCGGCATGGCGATGAACGCGGCGCGCACCTGCTCCCGCCGCCGCGGCGCCGCGTAGCCCGTGCGCCGGTAGGTGACCCGCCGCCGGAAGGCCTGAGTGCAGAAGTGCAGCAAACCGACTCCGGCGAACATCACGGCCATGCCGGCGTCGGAGCGTTGCCACATCGATCCGTCCGGCGCCTGGCGCTGCACCCATCCCAGCAGCGCGAATCCCAGCAGCATCAGCCCCAGCTCAATCTCGCCGCTGCCGTCGACGTTGCCGTACAGCCGCGCCCGCCGGGTCAGGTCCTCGATTTCATGGTCGTTCATGGAAACTAGTTTGCATCGCCAACCGGTTTGTGTCAATAGAAAAACCGCGCCCACCCGCCGGGGTGAGCGCGGCCCTTGTTCGAATCGGAGCTTTACCTAGCTGGCGCGCCGGCTGATGATCTTGTCGATCATGCCGTAGTTGAGCGCCTGCTCGGCTTCCATGATGTAGTCGCGGTCCACGTCGCGCGCAATGCGGTCCACCGGTTGGCCGGTGACATCGGCCAGCAAGCCGTTGAGGATCTCGCGCATACGCAGGATCTCGCGCGCGTAAATGTCAATATCGGCCGCCTGCCCGCCCAGCCCGCTCATCGACGGCTGGTGGATCAGGATGCGTGAGTGCGGCAACGCATAACGCTTGCCCTTGGTGCCGCAAGCCAGCAACACTGCCGCCATGGAGGCGGCCTGGCCCACGCAGTAGGTCACGATGTTCGGCTCAATCAGATTCATCGTGTCGAGAATCGCCAGCCCGGCCGTGATCGACCCGCCCGGCGAGTTGATGTACAGCGAGATATCCTTTTCCGGGTCCTCGGCCGCCAGAAATAGCATCTGGGCGATGATCAGGTTGGCCACCTGATCGTCGATCGGCGTGCCCAGGAAAATGATGTTTTCTCTGAGCAGGCGGGAGTAGATGTCGTAGGCTCGCTCACCGCGTGACGTCTGCTCCACCACCATTGGGACCAGCATGTCTTGCGGCGTCATCTCGCCCGCGTTCAACTTCGCCATTCTGCCTCCTTGCATGGGCCGGGCCTTAACAGGCCTTCTTCGTTCCAGAGCGCTTCGGTTTCTGGCTCGTCACCTTTTCCAGGTTCTTGCGCTTCTGCTCGAAGCCTTTCGCCAGATCCTCAATCGTCGTGCGCTCCAGATACTCCATGATACGATTCCGCAGCGCCTTCCAGTTGTCGTGCATCCCGCACGGCGCGTCGTCGCTGCACACGGCCATGCCGGCCGGGCAGCGGTTGAAGTCGGCCAGCCCGTCAATCGAGTCGATAATTGCCAGCAGCGTCACATCCGACGCCGGTGTGCGCAGGCTGAACCCGCCCGTCGGCCCCTTACTGGAACGCAGGAACCCCTTGCGCGCCATCTGCTGCAGGATCTTGGCCAGGAAGTGCGCTGGGATGTCCGCCTCCTGCGCAATCTGCTTCACCATGGCGTATTTCCCCTCGGGCACCGACGCCAGCCGTACAAACGCTCGAATGGCATACTCCGCTGAACGCGAATAGATCATGATGCTCCTCAGTGAACCTCGACCAAAATATACGTTTATCCTAATTTACGTATTATAGGGATGCAAGCTAAACTCGCCTGGATTCAGCTTTTTGCGTCCATTCGGGTCCAGTTGTCCAACCCGTCTTTCAGCCTGTACGGCCATGGTTCGTCGCGCTGGCACGTCAACTGGCCGCCGCTCAGTTCAAGCTTTGCCACCTGGATGGAAGTCCGTCTCGTCGCATAGGGCTCCACGCCTTCAATCGGTGGTGTCTGCTTTTCGAATCCCGGCGTCCGGCCCGGGTGAACGAAGTAGTAGATCCACGCTTCGTCGCCCTGCACCACAACGTCCGCGTGCCCGCCCTTGACGCCGTCTTCGCGCCGTTTGCCCGGCTCTTTGAGGATGTTCGATGCCTGCCGCGTCCAGTGCTCGCCGTCAGGTGACCGGAACACGCCCAGCCCGTCCCAGTGGTCCGTAATCATCCACCACGCGCCCTGCCACGGAAAGACGTTCGGCCCTTCGTGGCCTTTGCCGGTAATCACCGGCCCCGCCACCTTCCAGCGCGCCAGGTCTGCGCTGTCGGCCGCGTAGGTTTGTGAGCCGTGCGCCTCGTCCTTGTACCACATGCGCCAGTGCCCGCCCGGCAGGCGCTCCACGCAGACGTCGATCACGCGTTCCGACGACAGCTCCAGCGGCCCGTGGCAGCGCCATTGCCACAAGTCGGGGCTCGTGTAATAGACAATCCGCCGCGCGCCGCTCCAATCGGAGCTCATGCCGGGCACGTAGCTGCAATACATGTGATAAGCGCCGCCGTGCCACACAATCTCCGGCGCCCAGAACGTGTTGCGGCCGCGCTCGAATTCAAGCCCCGGCAGCGCGCCCATGTAGCGCCACTTGCGGCCGCCGTCGGTGCTGCGCGCCACTCCGATGTCGCAGCCGTGGCAGTAGGCCACGCCCGGCGCGTCCACGTTGGCGCGACGCTGTGTATAGAGCATCCACCAGCATCTTTCCTGGCGGTTCCAAATCACCACCGGGTCGGCCGCGCCGTCGTACACCGGGTCGCGGTACAGCGGCGCTGGCGCGGGCCCGTCTTGCGTTTGCGCCCAGGCGGGCGCGGTCAGCGCGCCCAGCATCAGCTCTCGCCGAGAAACCATTTCACCTCCCGCTCCAGTCCTGGGACGTAGGCCACCGCGTTGCCGCCGTAGATGGTGTCCTTGCCGCTGTAGTCGTGGTAGATGCAGCCTGCCTCTTTCAGCACAATCGAGATCGCGGCCAGGTCCCACGGTTTCACGCGCGGCTCAATCCACACCTCGGCCGACCCGCCGGCAATCACCATCGCGTCCAACGGCCCACCCAGCGTGCGCGCGCTCCAGAAGCGCGAGACAAATTCCAGCACCCGCTCGCCCTGCGGGTACTTCAGTGCGTCGGTCCATTGCTGGAAGCAGACCACGGCCTCGCCGGCACTGGCAATCTTCGAGCAGTTCATTCGCCGCGGCCCATCGCCGGGCGATTCCAGCGCCCAGGCTCCGGCTCCGCGCGCGGCCCAGTACTGCCGTTTCAAAGCGGGAAAGGTCACCACGCCCGCCTCCACCACGCCGTCTACTTCAAGCCCGATTAGGATGGCCCACAGCGGGTTGCCGCGCACGAAATCACGCGTGCCGTCGATAGGGTCGATGATCCATCGCCGCCCGCTGCGCGCCTCTCGTGCGGAGCCCTCCTCACCCAGCACGCCGTCGTCTGGCCATTCGCCCAGCAGGCGTTCGGTCAGCATCCGCTCGCTGGCTTTGTCGGCGTTGGTCACTGGCGACAGGTCGGCTTTGGTTTCGGTCTCCAAACCAGCGCCGCGCAGCCGCAGCGCCTCGGCGCCGGCCAGCCAGGCCGCTTCACGCGCTGCGGTCAATTCTCTTTCGTAGGCCATCTCCAGTATTCTAAGCTGGTGAATAGACGTGGGCTAGGCTCACGTGCCTGATCGAAGGGATCCAGTCAAGCCATGGGCAAAATGGCTCCGGCCCTGCCGCCGGAGCGACGTACAATTTATCGTCTGTTGAAGACGGCTCGCCGCACTTGGGGTACTGCGCCCGCCATGCACCAGCCGTCCGGGCAAGGCCGCTATCAGACTTATTCGTGGGTGGATTACCTTCAGATCGCCGAAGAGATCGCCGCCGGCCTGCGCGCCCTCGGCGTGGCCAAGGGCCAGACGGTCGGCATTGCTTCTGAAACGCGCGCCGAGCTCTATCTTGCCGATGTCGGCATCATGGTGGCCGGCTCCGTTTCAGCCGCGGTCTACACCTCGCTGCCGCCTGCCGATCAGGTCCGCACGCTGCGCGCCTGCCGCCTTGCGGCGGTTTTTGTCGAGGATCCGCGCACGCTCCAGGCGCTCGATTCCGGGGGGCTCGCCGGGCTCAATATCCAGCGCATTCTGCTTACCGGGGAGGCGCCCGGCGCATTGACGTTTGATGCCGTGCGTGCGCTTGGCCAGGAGGCCATCCTCGCCGATCCCACGCTGCTTGTGCGGCTGGAGGCTGAGGTCAGCCCCTCCGATCACGGCATTCTCTATCTCACCTCCGGCGCCACGGGCGAGCCCAAAATGGGGCTCGTCACTCACAACGCCATCTGTGCCAACTGCGAATGCGGCCTGCCCGAATTGCCGCTCGATAACGACGATGCGGCGCTGGTCTTTCTGCCCTCGGCGCACATTACGCAGCGCCTGGTGCTCGAACTGCTTTCCATCCGCATGGGCTTCCAGTCGTACTTCAGTGAGAGCCTTTCGAAGATGCCCGCTGAGCTGCGCTCGGTGCGTCCCACGTTCTTCCTTGCTCCGCCGCGCGTCTGGGAGCGTGTCTACGCTTCCATCACCACCGAAATCCGCAAGAAGCCGGCCGTGGTCCGGCGTCTTTTCTACACCGCCCTTGGCGTCGGTAGTGAAGCGGCCCGCGCGCGTGCCCGGGGCGGCAGGCCCGCGCCGTGGATCCAATCCGCGCTACCGTTTTTCGATCGTGTTGTCTTCCGCAAGATTCGCGATCGTCTTGGCGGCCGGTTGAAGGTGGCCGCCAGCGGCGCCGCTCCGCTCGGCAAGTCGCTGGCCGAATTCTTTGCGGCCATCGGCATCCCGCTCACTGAAGGCTATGGCCTCACTGAGGGCGGCGTTGTCGCCATGAATCCGCTTGGCCGCCTGCGGCCCGGCTCCATCGGCCTGCCTCTGCTGGGCGCCGAGTTGCGGCTGGCCGACGATGGTGAGCTGCTCATCCGCGGCGAAATGGTCTTTTCCGGCTATTATGATGACCCGGAATCCACGGCCACCGTTTTGCGCGACGGTTGGCTGCACACCGGCGACATCGCCGATATGGACGCCGATGGCTACTACTACATCACCGGCCGCAAGAAAGAGCTGATCGTCAACTCCAACGGCAAGAAAATATTCCCGGCGCGCATTGAGGCTCTTTTCAAGCTCGAACCGCTCATCGACCAGGTTTTGCTGGTGGGCGACCGTCTGCCCTATATGACCGCGCTGGTCACCGTCAATCCGCCCGCCGCGGCGTCTTTGAAGGGGGTTGAGGCCGACGCCGGCCTCCCCGCGCTTTCGCGCCATCCCAGCGTGCATGCGGAGTTGAAGCGCATCATTCAGTCCATCAACCGTAAGCTGGCGCCGTTTGAGCAGATCCGCCGCTTCCACATCCTGGACCGCAACTTCTCGCTCGAAGCCGGTGAACTCACGCCCACCATGAAGCTGCGCCGCGCGCGCGTGCTCGCCAATCTCCGCGCCGAAATTACGGCGCTCTACTCCGGCCGCGAAGAGATGGCTTAGTATCAGAGCCGTGAACGTGAGTGAGTGCTGCTGTGTCGCTTTCACGGGACTTTCAACTGTGCTCTACCACACGCCTTAGCGTTTGTGGCAAGATTCGGAAAGCAGGTTCGGGCTCTGGGTGGGTGCGGACTTGTGGAAGTATTTGAGCAGAGGGACTTGTCTAGAGCTATGCCGGAAAACATTCCCATTACCGTTGCCAAAGGTGACGGCATCGGTCCAGAGATCATGGACGCCACGCTTCACATCCTGCGTGAAGCCGGCGCCCGGCTCGCCATCGAGGAAATCGAAATCGGCGAAAAAGTGTACCTGCGCGGCAACAGCGCGGGAATCGAGCCCGCCTCCATTGAGAGCCTGCTGCGGACGCATGTCTTCCTGAAGGCTCCCATCACCACGCCCCAGGGCGGCGGCTTCAAAAGTCTGAACGTCACCACGCGCAAGCTGCTCGGCCTCTACGCCAACGTGCGCCCCACCGTGGCCTACGCGCCCTACGTCAAAACCAGGCATCCCGGCATGGACGTGGTCATCGTTCGTGAAAACGAAGAGGACCTCTACGCTGGCGTCGAATACCAGCAGACGCCGGACGAAACCACGGCCGTCAAAATCATCACCCGCGCTGGCACCGAACGCATCGTCCGCTACGCCTTCGATTACGCGCGCCGTAACATGCGCCGCAAGGTGACCTGCTTCATGAAAGACAACATCATGAAGATCACCGACGGCCTGTTTCACAAGGTGTTTGACGAAATCGGCGCGCTCTATCCGGACATCGAGAAGGAAAGCTGGATTGTCGATATCGGCGCCGCCAAGCTGGCCGATACGCCCGAGGCTTTCGACGTCATCGTCATGCCGAACCTTTACGGCGACATCCTCTCCGACGTCGCGGCGCAAATCGCCGGCTCGGTCGGCCTTGCCGGTTCAGCCAATATCGGTTTGAAGTACGCCATGTTCGAGGCCATTCACGGTTCGGCGCCGCGCCGCGCCGGGCAGAACCTCGCCAATCCTTCCGGCCTGTTGCTGGGCGCTGTAATGATGCTGGTGCACATTGATCAGCCCGATATCGCGGAGCGTGTTCACAACGCCTGGCTGCGCACCATCGAAGATGGCGTCCACACGTACGACATCTTCAAGGAGGGCGTCAGCACGCAGAAGGTCGGCACGTGCGAATTCGCTAATGCCGTTGTCGCGCGCCTGGGCCAGCGTCCCGAGCAACTGAAGGCGGCCAGCTACAGCGCCGCGCCGAAGCAGACCATCGATGCTCACGCCGCTGCCGTGCACGCTGTCGCCAAGCGCGAACTGGTGGGCGTGGATCTTTTCATTTATTACGAGCCGGGCAATCCTAACCGCGTTGGCGCGCTGTTGGAAGCGGTCAATGGCGAAGGGCTCAAGCTCGATGTCATTTCCAGCCGTGGCGTGAAGGTGTATCCGAATCCACTTCCGGATACAATAACTGGCGATAGTTGGCGTTGCCGCTTTGTGAGCTCAGCGCCGGACGCGGTCATCCAACCGGGCCAGATTCTGGCGCTGCTTGGCCGTGTTCAGGCTGCTGGTTTACACTGGAGCAAAACCGAGAACCTTTACCGGTTCGACGGTGTCAATGGCTTTTCGGCGATTCAGGGCCAATAACGGTTCCAGATTGCCAACCAGGGTCCCCGCCCGTCAGGTCGCCCGCACGGCCTGCCGGGCGGGTATCCTGTCTTTGGACCCCCTTTTATGAGCGATACTCCTCTGGTTGCCGTCCTGATGGGCTCGAAGTCCGATTGGGACACCATGAAACATGCCTGCGATCTCCTGGCGCGCTTCGGCGTTGCGCACGAAAAGAAGGTCAGCTCCGCGCACCGCACGCCGGCGCAGTCTATTGAACTTGCGTCCTCGGCCGAGGCGCGTGGCCTCAAGGTGATCATCGCCGCTGCCGGCGGCGCCGCTCATCTGGCCGGCGTCATCGCCGCGCATACCAAGCTTCCCGTGCTCGGTGTGCCCATGAAGGGCTGGGCGCTCGATGGTCTCGACGCGCTGCTGTCCACCGTGCAAATGCCCGGCGGCATCCCTGTCGCGACGTTCTCCATCGGCAAGGCCGGCGCCGTCAACGCGGCGCTGTTTGCTGTTTCGATTCTGGCCTTGGAAGACGCGGGCCTGAAGGCTAAGCTCGAAGCCTACCGCGCCGAACAGACCGCCAAGGTGCTGGCCGAAGAGTTGCCGTAGCCTATCCATCGCGCCGCGCGCGGTGACACCACTTCGCTGCCTCGATCTCCCATTTGTTTCTTTGAGTTCCGGAAATCGATCGTCCGGCTCGTTCGCCGCCTGCGCCAGTCTTTCTTCGGAGACTGGAGCTATGGACTTCGGCATACATCACGGCGCCGGCGGACGCCTCGCCGGCTGGCGCAAAAAAACTGTGAATTCCAGGTTCACCTGCAGGGCGCTGATAATAAGCCGCTTACCCCCGGAATCGCTCCTGCGAACAAACCTGAGACGATCCTGGAAGTCATTGATTCCATGGACCCGGTCTCCAGGTTCGAATCGCCGGAAAGCGCTCAAATCACGTTGAAACCGGCCGGAATTCGGACTCGAACCTGCCGTCTTCGTCAGGCTGTGGCGGAATTGCGCCTTGTTGCCAGGCCCCAGGCCAGCACGGCTATCGCCAGCGCCAGGCCCAGCGCCGATAGCGCCGCGCCTTTGGCAAACCAGTTCGAATGGTAGGCCAGCTCAATCTCGCCTTCGCCGGCCGGCGCCACCACCGCTGTCAGCGCATAGTCCATCGGCAGCACCGGCAGCACCGCGCCGTCCAGCCGCGCTGTCCAGCCGGGGTAGTAAGGCACGGCCACGCGCACAGCGGTCGGCGAAGCGGCCGAATACCGGATCCGGTAGCGGTCGCCCTCGTAGCCGGTCAGTTCCGCTTTGGCTTGGGCATCCTGCCGGAGCCCGGCCGGCGCGGTCTCCAGCAGCGCATTTTCGGCCGGCTTGAGCGCTGCCAGCGCGGCGCGCGCGGCATCAGCCGAGCCCAGCGTCTGCACGGCCGGCGGCACGGAGACGCGCGGCAGCGTGTGCTCCATCGGGACGATGCCGCCCTTGGACGGATCAATGCGATGCGTCACGGCCAGCCCTTCCAGCAGCGCCGGGTTGCCGGCCGCGGCTGCGCGGTAGGCCGAATAGCGCGCCAGTTCCAGCGGGTTGTAGCCGAACGTCACCTCGGTGTGCGAGTTCAACGCGCCGTTCATCGGTCCGAAGCCGGGCAGGTCGCGTTCAAACCACAGCCGGTGCGGGGTTGTGGCGCGGGCGCTTGCTGAGGCGCGTTCAAAGTTGTCCGCGGCGGTGCCGTAGAGTTCGTCAAACGAAGCATGCCCGTAGGCCAGTGCATTGCCGCTCGCGTTCCAGTAGCTGAGGTCAACAAAGGCGAAGGCAATCAGCGCGGGAATAAGCCACGGCTTGCGCCAGCGTTCGGCCAGCAAGGCGGCGCCAGCCGCGGCGGCCAGCGCCAGGCCCAGCGCCACGACAAACCAGATGTGCACCGGCGCGCGCACCGAGCGGAAGGCGGGCAGTTGAGCAATCAGCGCATAGAGGCCCGCGCCTGGGCCCAGGCCGTACCACAGCGCCGGGCCGGCCAGCCCAATCGCCACCCAGCGCACGCGGCCGCGCGCAAAGCAGCCCGCCAGCGCCAGCAGCGGCGCCAGCAGGCCCTGGTAGAAGAAGTACTGCGTGATGTCGCCCGGCCCCTTGTAAGCGCCCGTCACCGCGCCGTAGAAGTTGGGGGCAAACAGTGTGGCCAGCGAGCCGGGCGTCACGGCGGCGTCCGCCTGGCGGCTGTAGTCGGCTTGCGCGCGGATGGAATTGGCCGTCAGTTCCAGTCCGGGCAGCACCTGAATGGCGGAGACCAGCGTCGCGCCCGCCACCACCGCCACCAGCACCAGCGGCGCGCGCTTGCGCCAGCCGGGCTCGTTGAGAATCATCTCGACGCCCACAAACAGCGCCAGTGCGAAGAAGGCGTAAAGCGCGCTTTGGAAGTGCCCCGCCAGCACCAGGGCGCCTCCGGTGAGCACGGCGAGCGGCGCATAGATGCGCCAGTTGCCGCACACCGCGCGGCGCATGAGCCACAGCAGCCACGGCAGCAGCGCCGCGGCCTGGAACATGCCGGCGTGCGAGCTGTGGCCAACGAAGAAGCCGGAGAAAGCGTAGACCAGCCCTGCAAAGACGGCCGGTGCACGCGCGCCCAGCAGGTCGCGGGTGAGCAGGAAAGCGCCCAGCCCGGCCAACAGAGCGTGCAGCGCCAGTTCCCAGGCAATGGCGCGCGGCGTCACGCCGGCCAGGAAGAAGGGCCAGTTCAGCGGATACCAGGCGCCGGTTTGCGGGTCGGCCAGGAACGGCGCGCCGGAGAAGACATAGGGTGTCCAGTGCGGCAGGTGCCCGGCGAGCAGGTTGTCGGAGAAGTAGCGCTGCGCCGAGTAGTGCACATCCACCGCGTCCCACTGGATGCTGGCCGACGGGCTGAATAGCGGCGCGGCGTGGAAGCAGAGGACGAAGAAAAGAAACAGCGCCGGAATGGTCCAGCGCGCTTCATGCCAGCGCGGGCTGACCGGCGCCTGGCGTTGCGATTTCGAGGTGCGGGGAGTGCTCATGGATCGAATCAATCACTGTTGCCCAGCCGGAAAGTAGTACAGCCAGATGGTGCGGCCCACGCGCTCGGTGGGCGCAATGCGTTCAGGCCAGGGTTTGAGGTTTTTCTCGTTCAGCGGCAGGCCCAGCCGGCCGCGCTTCAGGAATGTCAGACTGACGGCGTTCCAGCCGGGTGCGGGCAGCAGCGGATCGTTCGGCTGCACCGGCGGGAAACCATGCAGGGCCAGGCTGGCGTGGAACGGCGGTGAAAAGGCCACGCTAGTGGCGCCGAGCTCCCGGAGACGGTTGCCGAGCCGTTGCGTGTCCTGGCCCCAATCGAGGTCGGAGTCAACGGCAATCTCCTCCGGATGCTCCCCGGCCAGTAAGTTGAAGTAGGAAAGGTAGTCCGGATGCGCGGAGATGCCGGTGAGCGCAGCCCAGGCCAGCAGCGCCGCGGTGGCATATGTTGCTTTGGGGATCTGGACCAGGGCCAGCAGCCCTGCCGTGGCCAGGATGGTGAGCGGCACAAAAATAGGCAGGATGTGACGCACGCCGATGTTGATGGTGCTGAACATGGCCGGCGCCAGCACCGTCAGGGCAATTACCAGCGGTAAGGCAAACGCGCGCGGATCGCGCGGCCGGCGCCAGCAGGCCACCGCCGCCAGCAGTAGCGTAGCGAACGGCGCCTTCACCGCCAGCATGACGGGAAAGAATATCCACCAGCCGTAACGGCCGACTTCTCCCATGAAATAGGAGTCGTGGCCCATGGCAGCGTGGTCGCGCACTTGCTTGATGCCGTCGAACAGCTCGGGAAATGGCAGGGCGAAGCTGAAGCCGGACGGCTTACCCCAGGAGAAGAAGTACCCGGCCCAGACCAGCATGAATGCCACGCCGGCCGCCACGCCGAGGCCGGGCAAAAGAGCGCCCAGCCGCCGTGCTGCGCCATGCCAGCCCGGCCGGGCATGGAACCACCACCAGGCGGTTAGCGCCGCTGCCGCGCAGGCGCAGTAGAGCAGGCCGGAGAACTTGCTGAGCATCACCATCGCGAAACAAACGCCCAGCAGTGCGCCGCGCCGCCAGTTGGGGGCCTCGCAGAAGTCGAACAGGACGTAAAAGGTGAGCGCAAAGGCGGCCGTGAGCGCCATGTCGGTGGTGGCCTGACTGGCATGCGCCAGGATGGGTGGCGTAGTGGTGAACAAGAGCGCCGCCACAACGGCGCCGGATGGTCCGAATGCCCGGCGGGCCCACAGAAACACGGCCAGCGCCGCCAGCCAGAAGAACGGCAGGATGCCGGCGCGCGCGGATATGAGCCGGTCCCAATAATGGCCGCCCTCATAAAGCAGGACAGAGCCCTCGTAGAAGAAGTCCTTGATCCCTACCAGGCGGGCGCCCCTCAGATAGGGCAGAGCCGCCGCCGCCAGCCGCGACAGCGGCGGATGCTGCGGCTCAATGGTGTACTTGTGGTTCTGCCACCATTCAACGCCGCACGCCAGGTGCGCCGGTTCGTCCGAGGTATGTGACAGCACGCCCCAGGTGGCGCCAATGCGCAATGAGGCGATCAGAACAAGAACGAGAAACAGCTTCCAGGAGTGAGCCGAGCAGAAATCCAGCATCCTCGGCCGGCGGGGGGGATCAGTGGACTTGCCCATGGGTCTAAAGCGTTGAGTATAGCGCCTCGGGCGCGGCCACCGATGGGGCCGCTATAATGGCGGCTTAAACAGAATTTGGGACTTTAATTTATGACTACACGCGCCACAGTCAAGCAGAAGACACCCGCCACTCCAACCACTCCGGCCGGTGAGCGGCTCAGTGGATGGTTGGGCGGCCATGCCCGGCTACTGTTTTGGGCGTTGATTCTGATTGGCACGGCGCGGATTGTGGCTACCTACAGCGTCTTCAATCACACCATCGACGAGCCAGCGCACATCGCTTGCGGGATGGAGTGGCTCGACAAGGGCCGTTACGCCTATGAGCCGCAACATCCGCCACTGGCGCGTGTGGCCACCGCCATCGGGCCGTATCTGGCCGGCCGGCGCACGGTGGGCCGGCCGCAGATGTACCAGGAAGGCGTGGCAATTCTCTATCGCGACGGAAATTACGACCGGAATTTAACTCTGGCGCGGCTGGGAATTCTGCCGTTTTTCTGGCTGGGCTGCGCCGTGATGTTCCTGTGGGGCAAGCGCGCCATGGGTCCGGCCGGCGGTGTGCTGGCGCTGTTGATCTTCTCGTTTCTCCCCCCGGTTCTAGCCCACGCGGGTCTGGCCACCACGGACATGGCGTTAACCGCCACGCTGGGTGCGGCGTTTCTGATGACGCTGGTCTTTCTGGAGAAGCCCAGTTGGGCGAATTCCGCGCTGCTGGGCGTGGCTGTGGCAGCGGCGGTGCTGTCCAAACTGTCGGTGCTCGCGTTCTACCCCATGGGTTGCGCCGCAGCGTTGGTCTGGCACTGGTGGAGCGCGCGGCCGACGGTAGCGGAACTGGGACGGGCCACGCTGAAGCGCTTGCCCGGACTGGCGTTGGCGGCCGTAGTTGTCATAGTGACCGTCTGGGCCGGATACCGTTTCTCGTACGGGCCGGCCGGATCGCTGGGCATCAACGCACCGGCGCCTGAACTGTTTCGCGGTATCGATGAGGTGCGCGAGCACAACCGTGGCGGGCATCCGGCCTATCTGCTGGGCGAGCGGAGTATGTACGGCTGGTGGTATTACTACCCCGTGGTGCTCGCCGTGAAGACGCCGTTGGCCATGCTCGCGCTGGCGGCGGCCGGGCTCTGGCTGATGTTCAAACGGCGGCAGGCGCAGGTGGGCTTGGCCGCTGCTTTCGCGGCTGGGATACTCGTCTTCTCTTTGTTTACGAGCATCAATATCGGCGTTCGCCACATCCTGCCGGTTTACTTTGGTTTTGCGATCTTGGCGGCCTACGCGGTGGTGGAATGGCTGCCGTCGGTCTGGGGCATGCGCGCCACGGTCGCGGCATTGTTGCTGCTGGTTGTCTCCTCCGTGGCGAGCCACCCGGACTACCTGCCGTACTTCAACCTGATAGCCGGCGACGAGCCGGAAAAGATTCTGGTGGATTCCGACCTCGACTGGGGCCAGGACATGAAACGGCTGGCGCAACGGCTGCAGGAGGTAGGCGCGCGTGAGGTGGCCTTCAACCCGTTCATCATTGCCTACCTGGAGGCAGCGCACGGATTTCCGCCGATCCGGGAGACAAATCCGGTGGTGCCAGCTCCGGGATGGAACGCCGTCAGCCTGACCGTGCTTAAAACGGCCCGGCTTGGCTTATATGACGAGCACCCCGAGGTGCGGCTCTGGCCGGATGTGATCAAGCCCACCGAAAGAGTGGGCAAATCGACGCTGCTGTACTACATTCCGCGTGCGCAGACGCCCCGCAACTGAGGGGGTAGCCATGGCGTTGAAACCCGGTTGATACAATTGAGTCATAGCGCCATGTTGGCTGCCACCTCAGTTGTCGACGAAATCCTGGAGCTTAAGCGCCAGCGCCGAGCCGTCATTCTGGCTCATCACTACCAGGAGCCTGAAATCCAGGAGCTGGCCGATTCTATCGGCGACAGCCTGGAGTTGGCGCGGCGCGCTATCGAACTGGAAGGCGACGTCATCGCCTTCTGCGGTGTCTGGTTCATGGCCGAAACGGCCAAGATCCTCAATCCATCGAAGTTAGTTATCGTTCCGGACCGGGAAGCGGGTTGCAGCCTGGTGGACGCCTGTCCGGTGGAGCAGTTGCGGGCCTGGAAGGCCACGCACCCCGGCCACGCCATTGTCAGCTACATCAACACCTCGGCCGAAGTGAAAGCGGAAAGCGACATCCTCTGCACCTCGCGTAACGCCGTTCAGGTGGTCCGCTCCATTCCGGCTGAGCAGCCTGTGATGTTCCTGCCGGATCAGAACCTGGGCCGCTACGTGAAGGAGCAGACCGGCCGCGAGAATATGGCGCTGTGGCAGGGCACCTGCTTCGTGCATGCTACCTTCGCCGCGCGGCGTCTGGCCACTGCCAAGACCGAGCACCCGCAGGCGCTGGTGGCAGCACATCCGGAATGCACCGACGATGTGCTGCGGATGGCGGACTTCATCGGCTCCACCTCGGCCATCATCGAGTGGTGTGTTTCGCGCCCGGAGCGCGAGTTCATCATCATGACCGAAAGCGGCGTGCGCTTCACATTGCAGCGCCGCGCGCCGGACAAGCGCTTCTACTTCGTCGCCAACGAACAGTGCAATTGCAGCGAGTGTCCGCACATGAAGCGCAACACGCTCGAAAAGCTGCGCGACGCGCTCCGCACGCTTCAGCCGCGCGTCGAAATGCCGCCGGAGTTGATTGCGGCGGCGCGCCGGCCGGTCGAGCGGATGCTGGCGCTGCGCTAAACTGGGCTGCATCTGATGCAGACCGCGCCCACGAGCCTGGTTGACGGATTTGGCCGGCGCCACGACAACCTGCGGCTGAGCGTCACGGACCGTTGCCAACTCCGTTGCTTTTACTGCATGCCCGAGCAGGGCGTGAAGTTCACGCCACACACCGAAATTCTCCGTTACGAAGAAATGGCCCGTCTGGCCCGCCTGTTCGTGGGCCTGGGCGTGGACAAGATCCGCGTTACCGGGGGCGAACCGCTTGTCCGCAAAGGGCTGGCGCAGCTCATCGGGATGCTGGCCTCAATCGACGGCATCCGCGACCTGGCGCTGACTACGAACGGGGTGCTGCTCAAGGAGCAGGCCGGTGAGCTCTATGACGCCGGGCTGCGGCGTCTGAATGTGCATCTGGATACGCTGGACGCGGGACGCTTCGGCCAGATTACGCGCCGGCCGGAGTTCGCGCGCGTCATTGAAGGTCTTGAAGAAGCCAGGCGGTTGGGCTACGCGCCCATCAAGATCAATGCCGTTGCGGTGAAGGGTCTGGTGGAGCCGGACATTGTGCCGCTGGCCCGCTGGGGCCGTGAGCAGGGCTATGAGGTGCGCTTCATCGAGTTCATGCCGCTGGACGCCCAGGGCCTTTGGGATCGCGGACAAGTGCTCACCGTGGATGAGATGCTGCGGCTGCTTACCGAGGGCATCGGTCCGCTGGATCCTGTGCCGAGCCCCGATCCGCGCGCCCCGGCGCTGGAATACCGCTGGCGCGACGGCGGGGGGACGATTGGGTTTATCGCTTCAGTGAGCCGGCCGTTCTGCCTGAACTGCAACCGGGTGCGGCTGACCGCGGATGGCGCATTGCGCTATTGCCTGTTTGCGCTGGAGGAGACTGATTTGAAGACCCCGCTGCGGGCCGGCGCCAGCAACGCTGAACTGGCCGAACTGGTGCGCCAGTGCGTGGCGCGCAAGTGGCTGGGGCACGAGATCAATTCGGGGCGCTTTGTCGCGCCACCGCGGCCGATGAATGCCATCGGCGGCTAACTATGCAAAGAAGCACTCAGTTTTATACCATCCTCGGCCTTGCCATTTGCGGGCTGTTCATCTGCCTGGGCCTGATCTTCATTCCGCTGGTGGGAGTGCACTACGACGAGACGTTGTTCGTGACGGCCATCTACCGGCCGGACCGCGTGGAGATGGTCCACCGCTATCCGCTGATCGGCCGCGTGCCCGTCATGCTGATGAGTTATCTGGGGACGTTGAAGGCGCTGCTCTACAAGCCGCTGTTCAAGCTGGTGGGCACGGGCGTCTACACGCTGCGGCTGCCCACGCTCCTGATCGGCGCGGCCTCCGTCTGGCTGTTCTTTCTGGCGCTGCGCCGGCGTGTCAGCCCGCGCGCGGCTCTGCTGGCGACGCTGCTGCTGGCGACGGACGGCATGTATCTGCTGACCAGCGTCTTCGATTGGGGCCCGGTGGCTCTGCAGCATCTGGCGTTAACCACTGCTATCTACGCCGTTATACGGCACCTGGACGAACCGGCGCGCGCGCGCTGGCCGTTCCTGGCGGCGCTCGCAACAGGGCTGGCGCTATGGGACAAGGCGCTGGCCGCCTGGCTGGTGGCGGGCTTCGGCGTGGCCCTGATTATCTGCGCGCCACGGGAGGTGTGGCGCGTGGCGCGGAGCAAGCGTTTGGCGGCGGCCACGGTGCTCGGTTTTGTGCTGGGGGCGGCCCCGCTGATCCACTACAACTGGCTCAAACAGGGCAAGACATTTGCGGCCAACGCCGGACGTGATCACGGCGCGGTGGCGGCCAAGGTGATTGTGCTGGACCGCACCATGGACGGCGGCGGGTTGTTTGGCTACATGTTCCGCGAGCAGGCTGAAGGCGAGCGGCACGACTTCAAGGCCTGGGAAAAGGCCTCAATGGCTGTGAACGGCCTATTGAGAGCGCCCCGGGCCAGTTGGCAACATTTACTGCTGGGCATTGCGCTGCTGGCGGCACCAATGCTGTGCTGGCCGGGACCGAACCGGCGAATGGCGTTCATCCTGCTGATTGCCGGCGTACTGGCCTATCTGCAAATGATCTGGACGCACGACGCCGGCGGTAGCCTGCACCACACCATCCTGCTTTGGCCGCTGCCACAGTATCTGCTGGGGCTGGCGTTGGGCGTGGTAGTGGAACACTTCCCGCGGCGCGTCGTCATCGGAGTGGCCACGGTGACGCTAGCCTGCGCCGCATCGAACCTTGCCGTGCTCAATACCAACCTCGCCAATCTGATCCGCTTTGGCCCGGCCACCAGTTGGAACGACGCCATACGCCCGCTGGTGGACGACATCGGGCGCCGCACAAACCGGCTGGTGTTCGCCGCCGACTGGGGCGTGCTGCAACAGGTGCTGTTCTTCGGCCAGGGTAAGATCGGGTGCTGGGACGGCTCCGACGGCATTGTGCTGGGGCTGCCCGCGCGTGAGAGCCAGTACCACCTGCGCGCCGCGCTGGCCAACCCGGCGCACGTCTTTGTGACGTTCACGGCGGGGCACGATCTGTTCCCCGATTCACGCAAAAAACTGCTGGAATTCGCGGCCGCCGAAGGCTATCACGACACTCTGCTCGCGACGATCCCGGATCGTCACAGCGTACCGATGTTCGAAATCCATGAATTTCGAAAATGATCCGTTCGAGGTGGAGATCACCGACGTCTTTGACCTGCACGCCTTTGCGGCGCGTGACGCGCAGGCGGCGCTGGAGGCCTATCTGGACGAGGCCGCGCGGCGCGGCTTTAAGGCGCTGCGCATCATCCACGGGCGTGGCATCGGCGTGCAGCGCGCAATGACGCACGCCGTGCTTGAGCGCCGCGGCGACGTTTTGAGCTTCCGCGATGCGCCGGCTGAAGCGGGTGGCTGGGGAGCCACGCTGGTGACGCTGCGCTGACGGCTAATGCAGATCGTCGGGCAGCGGAATGGGCTCCGTGGGCTTCTTCCACGTACCGCTGCCAATCTCATCGAAGAAGTTGAATGTGCGCACCCAGGCGGTGGCCAGCAGCGTGTAATGATCGGCCTGCGGCAGTTCAAGGTATTCGAGAGCCGGAAAGATGCGGTCCATCTGAATGGCCAGCCGGCGGGCCGCGGGCCGAGGCAGCCGTGGATCGGCGCCGCCGGCGACGTAGAGCGCTGCGGTTTTAAGCGCCTGGGGAGGGCGGTTGGGCCGCACCAGGGGACCGGCCAGGCTGGCATAGCCGGCCCATGGCCGGGTGGAGCTCAACACCATGGCCAAGCCAGTGACGGCGCCATGGGAGTGGCCGGCGACGAAGAGCCGCCGGCTGTCCACCGCGAAAGCGGCCTGGATGTGGGCCAGTAGATCGAGCACGTCTTTCTGCTGGGCGGGGTCGTCGGCGCTGGTTGCGACGCTCAGCCGTGGCGCCAGCACGAAGAACTTGTGCGCGGCGGCGGCGCGGCTCAAGGCATTGTGGCCGCCAGCGCCGGGAGGATCGAACAACAGGGCTTCGTCGCCCACCTCGCCATGCAGCACCAGAACCAGCGGACGCTGGACCGCCGCATCGTAGTCCGGCGGAATGAATAAGCGGTAGGAGCGGAAGCCGTCGCCGGAGCGCGCGGCCAGACGCAGTTCCCCGCTCAGCCCGGCGAAGGGATCGCGGCCGGCGGCGAGAGCATCGCAGAGCTTGCCGGCCAATGCGAGATCTTCGTCCGGACGCAACGCTTCGCTCCAATAGGCCGATGGCGGATCAGTGAATGATATTGTTGCCGGGTGCAGGCGTTCGGTGAGGTTCCCGGTATAGGGGTGTGTGCCGCGGCCGTAGATTTCGGCGAATCCGGCCAGCGCCTCCAGCGCCAATGCCCGTTGCGGATTGTGCGGGGCGGCTGCGCCGGCCAGTCTGGCGATGCGCTCCTCCAACGCCGCGCCGCGCGCCATCAAAGCGGCATCCCGGCGCAGCGGGCGCGAGGCGGCGGCCAGTGTCTTGCCGGCGGCATCCAGCAGTTCGTAGCGCACTGAGTAATCGCCCGCCGCGAGCTTCGCTGTTTCCAGACGCGTCTCCTCGGTACCCAGCGTTTCAAGCCTGACCGGCTTGGCTTCGGCTGCCTTTTTCCCTGCGGCGTCGAGCAGCGTGATGCGCGCCGTGTAGGTGGCGCTTAGCGGCTGATCCAGCAAATAGAGCGCTTCCAGACGGGCGTGGATGATGTCGCCCGGCGCCGCAAGCCGCCGGTCGATCGAAAAATCAAGCGCGCAGGCCACGTCCAGCCACTCACCGAACTGCAAGCCGCGGCGCGCGGCAAACCAGCGCGTCAGCAACCGGAACGCGCCATTGGCGTCGCCGGTAGAAATTTTGGCATTGGCGGTGACCAGCATCCGGTCTTCAGCGGGCCGCGGCGCCAGCGTGGCGGCCGAGTTGAGCAGGTAGGACACTTCAGCGGGGTCGATCCGGGCGATGTCGCGTCCCTTCAGGAGCAGCCACTCCGGGTTCGGTGTGGCCTGCTGTGCGCCGGCGGCGCATGCGGCGGCAACGGCCGCCACGGCAAGGATTCGGAGTCGCATGCGTTGCATTATGGCGTGAACCGGACGGCTTTGCACGGGCTGTGAGAAACTACACGTTTCGCCATGCTCATTTCAATTCTCGCTTTTTTGTTAATGGCGCCGCTGGACGTGGCGACGCTGATGCGTGGTCCGAACCTTTACGGCTATGCGCCGCGCGCGGTGCGCTGGTCCGGTGACGGTGGGCGTGTGTACTTCGATTGGAAGCAAGCCGACGAGCCCTTCGACAAGGAGCCCTCGGTTTATGTTGTAGGGCGGGATGGCAGCGGCTTACGGCGGCTTTCCGAAGAAGAGGCGCGCCAGGCGCCGCCAGTCAACGGAGTGGAAAGCGCCGACCGGAAACGGTTGGTTTTCGCCGAAAAGGGCGATCTCTTTCTCTATGACAGGACGACGGACAAACGGCGCCGGCTGACGCACACCACCGACGTGGAAAGCTCGCCACACTTCACCGCGGATGGCCAGCGAATCGCGTTCATGCGTGGCTCGAACCTCTACACGATGTCGCTTGGCGACGGCACGGTGGAGCAGTGGACCAACATTGGCGGCGGCGCGCGTTCCGACGAAGAGAAGAAGGGCCCTGAGAGCCAGGAGGCGATGAAAAAGGACGAGCGCGCACTGCTGGCGGCCGTGGACCGGCGTGCGCGCAAGCGCGAGCAGGACGAGGCAAAGAAGAAAGAGGACGAGCCCCGGAAACCGTGGAAGCTGGCTCCGCGGCAGAGTATCGCCGATTTGCATCTGTCGCCGGATGAGAGTTTCGTGGTTGCGACGGTGCGCGAGGAACCGGCCGACGCTAAGCGGACCGTTGTGCCGAATTATGTGACTGAATCCGCCTACACCGACACCATCGCGTCGCGGCCCAATGTGGGCGATGCGCAGCGCAAACAGAAGCTGGCGCTGGTGAATGTGAAGACCGGTGAAGTGACATGGATTGACGCCGGCCAGAAAACCGAAGTGATGTTGACGTCCGCGCGTTTTTCTGACGACGGCCGCCACGTGGCCGCGCAAGCCATGTCGGCGGATTTCAAGGATCGTTGGATTCTAGCCGTAGAGACGGCTACCGGTAAGACGCGTGTGTTGTTCCACGAGCACGACGACGCTTGGATTGATGGGCCGGGCGCCCACGGTTTCGACTGGCTGCCCGACAACGAACGTATCTGGTTCAGGTCTGAGGGCACCGGCTGGGCGCACGTCTACACGGTGGACTTCGCCAGCGGACAGACACGGCAATTGACATCCGGCAACTGGGAAGTGATGCAGGCTCGCCTGACGCCTGACCGGCAGCAGTTTGTGCTGGTGACCAGTGAGGCGAGTCTCTATGAGCACCAGGTCTACACAATGGCATTCGATGGAGGCGCGCGTACGCGATTGAGCACGGCGGTGGGATGGCACGATGCCACGCTGTCGCCCGACGGGAAGATGATGGCGGACATACACAGCTCGTCGAACAAGCCGCCCGAACTGTACCTCGGCCGCGCGCTGCCGGGCGCCGCGATGACGCGCGTGACCAAGTCGCCTGCGCCGGAGTTTGAGGCGCGCGAGTGGATCGACACGCCGATTGTCACCTTCCGCGCCGGCGACGGTGTGGAGGTGCCGGCGCACATCTACAAGCCCGCCAACTGGAAGAAGGGCGGACCGGCCGTGATCTTCGTACACGGCGCCGGGTATCTGCAGAATGTGCATCGCGGCTGGTCTGACTATCCGCACGAATACCTGTTCAATCAACTGCTGATGGAGCGCGGCTTTCTCGTCGCGGACATCGATTACCGCGGCTCGGCCGGACACGGGCGCAACTGGCGCACGGCCGTCTACCGCCATATGGGCGGGCGCGACTTGGAGGACCATGTCGACGCCGCGCATTGGCTGGTGGCGCAGTACGGCGTGGATCCGAAAAAGATCGGTCTTTACGGTGGCAGCTATGGCGGCTTCATCACGCTGATGGCGATGTTTACTAAGCCAGGTGTTTTTGCGGCCGGCGCGGCGCTGCGTCCGGTGACGGACTGGACGCACTATAACCACGGCTACACAGCGTCCATTCTCAACTTGCCGCAGAAGGATCAGGAGGCCTACAAACGCAGTTCACCCATCCAGCACGCGGCGGGCCTTGAGGGCGCGCTGCTGATCTGCCATGGCATGGTGGACACCAACGTTCACTTCCAGGACACCGTGCGGCTGGCGCAGAAGCTGATTGAGCTGGGCAAACAAAACTGGGATGTTGCGTTTTATCCAGTAGAGGACCACGGTTTCGTCGATCCAGCCAGCTGGACCGACGAATACCGGCGGATCCTGCGGCTATTTGAGTCCCATCTGAAATAGCGCTTCGCGCGACAGGTAGAGCGACAGGTTGCGGTCGATGCCAAGCACGGCGGCGCGGAGTGCAGCGCGTGCTTCATCGGCGTGTCCGGTCTCCCGCAACGCGAGGGCGCGCTGCAAGCCGGCGGCGTGTTCGGAGCCGAGCCACTTCCTGATGGTGTCGAGCCGCGCGGCGGCCGAGGGGTCGTTCAACTTCTTTGCGGCCAGATAGCCGTAGACGCCTTTGTTGCTTCCCATCAGCTTCCGCAGACGCTTTTCGGCCGCGTCCTTCTGGCCGGTGAGCAGTTCAGCTTCACCGATCAGGTATTGGACGCGCGGATTGGCGAGTTGCGCTTCCATGCCGTCCTTGGTGAAATCCAGCCCCGGCCGGGCGGCGCTCAATCCGGTGAGGCGCGCATCCGCATCCTGCTTGTGACCCGCGCGTGCGGCGGCCAACGCGGCCTGCAAACGAACTTCTAGATAGCCCTGACGGACGTTGGTGCCGCCTTCCTCACGGGCGAAGAAACGGCCATGGAAGAGCTTTTCGGCCTCGTCGTACTGGCCGTTTTCGGTCAGAGCGAGGATCAGGCTATAAACCAATTCCGCCGGCATTTGTTTGAGGTCCGGGTAGCGGCGGAAAACGGCAATGCGCTCGGCGGCGGGCCGGCCGAGCAGCGTGAGGGCCTGGTCGAGCGTGGTGTAAAGCTCGACGTTCGTGCCATCCACAGCCAAGCCTTCCTTCAGTACGGCTTCGGCGCGCGTGGTGTCGTGTTCGACGGCCAGCAGCACCAGGCCGAGGTTGCGGTGCAGCACCGGAATGGGCTGCTTCAAGGCCCGCGCGGCTTCCCAACTGCGAATGGCTTCGCGCGTCTCACCGCCGGTCATGTACCAGTTTCCGAGCAGGTAGTGCGCATTGCCATCCTTCGGATTGGCGCGTAAAGCGGCTTCCAGGACAAGGCGCGTCGAGGGCCGGCTCGGGAAAACGTATTTGGTGGATAATGTTGCGGCACGAGCGTAGTCGGCCTCAGCCGGTTGATTCAGACGCTCGCGGCACCAGGCGCGATAGTAGGCGATGAGCGCATACTGCTGTGGGCGGACGGAGGCGGGCTCGGCGGTGGCGGCGTCGACATCGGGCCATTCACGGTTGAGTAGCGCGAGGGCGTCGGCCACGAAGCCGGCGTCAAGGTATTCAGAGACGATGTCGAGCACGCGTTCCGGCTCGGCCGCGAGGTGCGGCGTGAGCGTATTGTCGCCGGCCGCGAGGCGCAGTAACGAGCTGGTGGGGTCGACGGTGCGCCAGTGCGCCAAGCGGCGCTGCGCTTCGTCCGTGCGATTCAATTTGCCGAGCAGCGCCACTTCCAGCCAGCCGGCGTTGGTCGATTGCGGAGACTCGGTAATGGCGATGCGCACCTTGTCGAGCGCGGTGGCGTAGTCGCCGGCGCGCGCGGCCATGCGGGCCAACTCCAGCGCCGCTGCCGGGCGGAAGGAGCGGAACACCAGCGCGCGTTCAAACTGAACCTTGGCGCGCGCCTCCTGGCCAAGGTTTTTCAGCGCGAGGCCGAGATAGTAGTGCACCTCTTCGTCGTTCGAAATCTGTTTCTGCGCGCTTTCGAGCAGCGGCAGGGCCTCGGCGTAGCGCATCAACTGCACGTCCAGCCGGCCGGCGGCGCGCCGCAAATCATAGCTGCGCGGGAAGCGCTTCAAGCCGTCGGCGTAAGTCTGCCAGGCCACCAGTAGGCGGCCGTTTAACTCCTGGTCCTTGCCGGTCTCCACCCAATCGCCTTCACTACGTTCGACCGCAGACGGAAAACGTAAAGCCGGCTGCGGGCCGGGCTTCTCAACATCCGGGCCATCGTTGTCATAGACGCCTTCGGTGTGGGCCAGCAGCACGGCGCCGGCGGCGTCGCGGATCTCGACGCTATAGACCTTGCCGTCGGGCAGGTCGCGTTTGATGACGGCGGCGGGGCTCATGTTGAGACGCTCGTCGAGCAGCACGCGCTCACCATCGCGCACGGTGAGATGCGCGTTATCGACGGGGTGTGTCACGTTGATGCCCAGGCGGCTGGGCTTGGCGCGTTCGATATTCACGGCGGCGTTGAGGTTGGCGCGCACAAAGCCGCCGATTTCGCGCACGGGCAGCCAGAATTCGCGGAATTCGAGCGTCTCCTGCGGCTCCAGAAAAGCGTAGGTTTCCTGATTGCGGAACAGGCCGCCTTGGATTTCCACGTAGCCGCTGTCGTTGTCCGACAGCGCCTTGTGCCAGTCCAGTCCGTCGGCATCAACGCCCCACGACCAGATCTTCTTGGCAGGCAATTCATCGAAATAGGCGAAGTGCACGACGCCGGCCTTGGTGTGCGCGTGGTAGACGCCCATGTACGGCTCGCGGCTACGGTAGGTGAATTGCGAAACGGTGCCCTGCGTGTGATTGCCGACAATGCTGACGTCGAAGCCCGCCTGGTTCACCGGCCACGTGTCCACGTAAGTAAATCCATGGCTGGCGGTGAGCTTCTGCGGATAGATGATGTGCGTGTCGTTCCAGACCTCGGCGGCGGCGTTGTTCCACCAGTAGAAGCGATGGCGCACGGCGCTGCGGTTGAAGAGGCGGACCTTCTCTTCGAGCACAGTGCTGGACGGGCGCAGCGTCAGCTCGACACGCCATTGCATGCCGTAAACGCGGTCGATGTTGGCGACCCAGACCGAGGCGCTGCCGTCGGGGTGCGAGACGGTGGCGAAGTCGACGGGGGACATGGAGGCCCAGTTGTGGCTGACAGGGAAGTTGAATTCGATGCCGAAGGCCGCCCAGGCGCCGCGATAGCCGACACGCGCCTTCTTAATGGACGGATTGGCATAAAACATTTCCGCGCCGTTTGTTTTATCCGTGCAGCTATACAGGTGGCCGCCGATGTCGGGCAGAATGGAGCACTTGAGGTATTCGTTTTCAAGGAACAGAGCGCGCCAGTTCTGATCGATGCGTTTGGCGGTGAGTTCCTCGCGCAACGTGTAGGGATAGTTGAAGCGGGTTGTGGCGAAAGTGTCGAAGGGCGGATTCACGCTTGGGGAGCCCTCCTGGTAAGTCGGCAGCGTCAACGTGCCTTGCCAAACACGCACCGGTTCGGCGGCAGTGGCGGAAAGCGCCAGTACAGCAAGCAACAACGGAGTCCGCATGGGGACCATTCTCTCACCGCGCAGCCGGTGGCACGGGCATTGATTGCTAAAT